>NZ_JABBYJ010000001.1:315348-630696 GCF_012932565.1 Sneathiella limimaris | reverse complement strand
ATATGAAGGTGTGGAGCTCCACCTGATCGGACCTCTTCAAAGTAATAAGGCGAAAGAGGCTGTAGAGTTGTTTGATGTGATCCAGACCGTTGATCGACCTAAAATTGCCAAAGCCCTTGCTTCAGAAATGGAAAAGCAAGGGAAAAGAGTTCCGGTTTATATTCAGGTCAATATTGGGGCGGAACCTCAGAAATCAGGCATTGCCATTGAGGACACAGACGCTTTTGTTGCTGAATGTCGGGATGTTCATAAACTGGATGTTCAGGGGTTAATGTGTATTCCTCCTGTAGAAGAACAGCCAGCGCCCTATTTTGTTTTGCTTGGCAAGATTGCAGTCCGAAATGGTCTTGAGAAGCTGTCCATGGGTATGAGCAGTGATTATGAATACGCGGTACAGTTTGGCGCTCGCTATGTGAGGGTGGGCACAGGCGTTTTTGGCGCCCGGTCCCCCAGATAATTTTAACTTCAGCCTAAGTGGAGCTGCTTCTGGCTTGCATCCATCCGCGCAACCCTTGTTGATGCCTGACAACTCGACTGACGACGATCAGCGTGACGATCAGGGCGGCAGCCTCAGTAACGGGCGCTGCGTACCAAATTCCAACTTCCCCCATTAAGTGGGGCAGTCCCATGATCATCGGGAGACTAATCAGGTAAATTTTTGTCAGGCTAAGTGTCGCGGCTTTTGGGGCATCTCCAATGGCTTGGAAAAATCCCGGAAACATTAGCAAGGGTCCAAAAAGAACATAAAGAATAGCAAACAGGCTCAGGATTCTGTTTGTTTCTGCAATGACAGCTGGATCCTGTACGAAAATTCCAGCGATTTCTGATGGAAAAACCATAAAGAGGATCTGTAGCGTGGCACAATAGACGAAAGCTATGGTTACTGTCAGGCGAAGACAGCTGTAGGTCCGGTCCCATAATCCTGCCCCATAGTTATTACCGACAATTGCCTGCTGCGCAAGGGTTAGACCTAGAAGCGGCATATAGCCAAAGGTCAAGAGTCTGGTCACAATACCGTAGGCTGCCACAGAGACTTCATACTCTCCGGTATGCCACTGTTGGATTTGATAGATATTTGCGCCGGTAATTATTGATACGCCGACATATGTCAGACTTATCGGTGCGCCAAGCGCAAGAAACTGCCCCCAGTTTAAAGTGAGGTTTTTGAACCCCGTAAATCTGAAGCGAGCCGTATCTTTTCGCGTGTAGAAATAGATTAGGCATATGAGTGATGCGCCGCCCTGGGCAAGGGCTGTACCATAGGCACTGCCGGCCACCCCCATATCCAGCCCGACAATCAGAATGTAGTTGCAGGTGATGTTAAATACGTTCGCCAGAATAGAGATGAGGGCCATCATGCCCACCTTGCCTTGGCAACGCAGGCTGTCTGAAAGCAAAGCAACCAAAAAGAAGAGTGGACTATAGGCGATGGTCAGGCTGAGATAGATATCTCCCATCTCTGCGAGTGGATCGATGCCATTAGCAATCGCCTGAACCAGTTGAAAACCCCATGCCTGATAAAGAAGAATAAGGATCAAGCAGATGAAAAACGAAAGAAGTAAGGCGCTGAGCATTGATTGCTCTCCCAGCTCTTTCTTTCCGGCACCGAAATAACGTGAAAACACACTTGCAAAGCCGCTTGAAACGAGGGTTCCAAGAGCGATAATCATCATGAATAGTGGGAACACCATTGTCACAGCGGAGAGGGCATCAGGGCCTACATATCGGCCAATAAACCACCCATCGACAACTGTGTACAAACCGTTTGTAAAAGTCACCAATATGATTGGCGCGGCTGTTTTCAAAAATAGGGAGGGCAGGGAAGCCGTTAGGTAAGCGTTCTTTTCGGGAAAAGAAGTTGGGTCAGTCATGGAAAACTCACAACTTAGGGGATTGAAATATTAAGTGAGAAATGTGGCCCGCCCGACATTCAAGAAATAGAATAGACCGGCTATCGAAAAAAATGAAAGACTAATTTGGTAAAATCTCAATAAGTGTGTCGGTGCTTACAGTTTTCAGTAATTCCAGTAGATCTGCCTTTGCCAGGGCAACACACCCCTCGGTTCCGCTATACTCTTCAGTGGCAACATGCATGAAAATACAGCTACCTTCTCCAGGAACAGGGGGATTATCATTGTGACCCAGAATGACAACGATGTCGTAGAGATGGTCTTCCCTCGCCATAACCTCATGGCTGCCTGTGAAGGGTAAACTTACTTTACGGTTATATTCTGGAAGTTGTGGGTCATCACACCAGCCATCAGTTTGGGATATTGGATGCAGCGGAAGGTGCGTTTCTGGCGGTTCCGGCAACCGATCCTGGCGGTAGTAGACTGACCGAAGCGGAAAAGTACCAATCGGGCTAGCGTGATCACCTTCCTTCTTAAGGTGCGTTACCCCGGCTTTACCAAGAGCGCAGTCATACCTTTTCTCTCTGAATAAGAGAATACCTTTGTGACCATTGATCGCTTTCACTTGAATATGCATACCCTCAGATGTAAATCTGTTTGCCTAGATTGTCACACTGAAAAGTCCCCATCATGTCAACGAAACCCCAATCTGTCGACTTCCTGGCACTCCTCTCTCTGTCTATAATGTGGAGCTCCAGCTTCTTGTTTATCAAGTTCGCCGTTGATACATTGCCGCCGCAATCAGTGGCCGCGGGCCGGATCCTAATTGCGGCAGTTGTCCTTTATCTGGTTATGCGGATTAGGGGAGCAGAGCTACCTCGGGATCGGCGAAGTTGGCTGTTTTTCATTGCCGTGGGCATTGTCGGTAATGTGTTGCCCTTTAATATGATTAGCTGGGCACAGCTGACAACACCAAGCTCAGTGGCGTCTATCCTAATCGGGACTGCCCCGTTAATCGGTTTTGTATTGGGGCATCTATTGACTGAGGATGAGAAGCTGACCCCAGACCGGGTTTTTGGCGTTCTGGTAGGGTTTATCGGGCTCATTGTGCTGATCGGACCAGAAGCGATTTTGCAGCTTGGAACCAATGCGGTCAGTCAACTTGCTATTGTGGCAGGGGCAACTTGTTATGTAACCGCTGGCTTTATCACACGGGCTATGCCGCCTATGGATTCGTTCGCTCGGGCAGCGGGGGTGCTTTTAGTGGCCAGTATCATAGCTGTTCCAATCGCCATCTATGTAGATGAGCCATGGACACTGACACCCTCAATGGAATCTTTGGGCGCGCTGGTAGTGCTTGGGATATTCCCAACCGCGATTGCAACGATGGTTCTCTACTTCGTGATTATGCGAGTTGGAGCGACTTTTGTCGCGTTGAATAACTACCTGAACCCGGTTTTGGGTGTTCTGTGGGGTGTCTTGTTTGCGGCGGAGATTCCCACCTCGCAAACCTATATGGGGCTCGGCCTAATTCTCGCAGGGATGATTTTTACTCAACTAAAATTATCCCACCTAATCATACGTCCTCAATCTTAGCGAACAGACTGGTTCATATAGGCGTATGGGTTTTGTGAAGCGCTGAGACTTGCTGCGAGATCAACGCCTTTATCATAAGCGCTGGAGGCCTTGTGTCGCGTTACTGGAGTTGCGTCACTGACGATTTCAGGGGCGGTTGATTTTACTGCCTGATTTGGCTGTTCCGTTTTTGGGGTTAAGCCTGGTGCTTTGCCCAAAGAATTCATGAGCTGAGAAATCTGGCTGGCACTTAGTTCAACACCATGCTGGGTCTGAATTTTGTCGATTGTTTTTTGCAAATTTGGAGGCTGTGTTTTCCATTCCAGTCCCATAGCGAGCGTGGGCGCTGGTTTTGCTGTGTCAGGTGTTGCAGCGCTTGTCTGGGTGATGCTTTCAACTTGAGCTGATTGATCAGTATCTTTTTGTGTGGTCACCGGTGTGGATCGCATGGCAGCTGCCATCATCTGGGCTGCGGCTAATTGTTCTGCAGAAGCTTTTTGAACGGTAGGGGCTTGCTCAGCCGCAATATTTTTAGCAGCTTGGGCGTCAACAAGCGGCGATGGCGCAGCTGAAGCCTCGGGCGTTGCCGCAACCTGAACAGTGTCTGTTACCGCGTCATCCGAGAAGAGGGAGGCCACATGTTCCCCAATATCTTTTCCACTCTCCACCTCAACAACTGTGTTTACAACAGAAGATGCGAGACCAATGGCGCCACCAAAAAGGCCACCTCCGATGAGACGAGCTCCAGGTGCAAGTTCATCGCCTGTAATTTCGCGGTAAATAGTTGAAACAACTGGGATATGTTGAAGAGGGTTGATGATATCGAGAAAATCATCAAAGCCAAAACCATCTTTGCCGAAGAAGGAAAACTCTTCACCTTCGCTGGATGCTGATGATGTCGCTTCCGTAACTGAGGCCGATTTTTGCGCGTAAGTATGTTGAGCGCCGCCTTCAATCATGCGGTCCATATAGGCAAATTGGCTTTCGGTTACGGTACTGACTGACATCAAAATTTCTCCTTCGCTAGTAATTAAGCAAAGTCTATGCCAGAAAAGAGTCGCAGATTTCTGCCATTCTCAGATGCTTGGGGGAAAAGATAAAAGCCAGCCCGGCAGAATTTTCCGGAGCCATTAGCCTTTTTGACCTATTCACAAGTTAGAGATAATGGCCACTCTTCTTGCGTTTTGTTGCCAGATAAAGCTCATTATGGGTATTGGAGGGAAATTTATGGGAAACCCGCTCAACGACCTTGATGCCAGAGCGCTCCATCCCTTCGATTTTTTCAGGGTTGTTGGTCATAAGGCGAACGCTGTCGAAGCCCATATGCTTTAGCATTTCTGCAGCGGGCCGGAATATCCGTTCATCCGCATCAAAGCCGAGCCGTTCGTTGGAGTCGATGGTATCAAATCCATCCCCTTGGAGTTTGTAGGCTCTTAGCTTGTTGATAAGGCCGATCCCGCGCCCTTCCTGAGCCAGATACAGAAGAACACCTGAACCTTGATCGGAAATTGCTTTGATTGCACCGCGAAGTTGCTCTCCGCAGTCACATTTGAGGGATCCCACGAGATCACCTGTAAAACATTCCGAATGTAGACGGGCGAGAACCGGTTCGTGCCGTTTCGGATCACCGATGATTATAGCCAGGTGCTCTATGCCGCCATCAAGCGGACGAAAGGCTTGAATCTTTGTATTCTCGGAAGCTTGCAACGGTACGTTGGCGATAGCGACAGGCTTCAGTTGGCGGGCGGCTTGATCGTCATAGCCAAAGATTTCATCAACAGAGACAGCCAGAAGGTCTGCTTCTGCCTTTAATGTTTCAACTTTTGCAGGGTCCAGATCCGCGATGAGTACGGAGGGCAGGAGCCGCCCCAATTTTGCTAGCTTGATACCTGCCTTGGCCGTGTTAGGAGCCATTTCCTTAATCCGGTTAAAAGGCCCCCGAAACGGCTGGTCCAGATCATGTGTCGCATCTGCAAGAGAGCGAAGAAGTTCGGGTTTCATCCAGTCTTCGATGGAGAGCAAAATGGTATCATCACCCGTTGGCATGATATGCAGCACATTCGCCCGATGAGCGGTCAGAGCAAGACGAGCTGGAGTGCCTGCAAGGCTCTCTAAATGCTGGAGGGCACCGGCAAAAACTGTTTCGGTTGAGAGGATAAGAGCAGCGCTTTCATTATCTGTAATGATTACACAAAGAGCCCGCCTAAGATCAGCGAGAGCTCTATCCACATTTCGAAGGCTTTTAGAGGCGTCTGGTAAAGCTGCCGGATTTGTCATGGTTTCAGGTATCAAAGAGTGGTTTTTCTTTGCTTTGTAGCAGTCCTATATCCCTTTTACCAATTGTAAAAGTGTGAATATCACCACATTATAGAATATTAAGCAGCCTTTGTGACGAGATGGGACTGGCTAAACACGACAGCTCGCGTTGGGTAACAAGTCTGTGAGCTTTTGGGGAAAGTCTATCAAAACGACTTGAATATGGATAAATAGGTCAAATCTGTAAGCTGATTACAAGGGCGCTTAATTTGTACTGGGTTGTCTAAACAATCGAGCGTAACGGGAGCATAGGATGTCTGGAACTCGTAAAATTCTGCTGGTGGATGATGACGTAACATTGCGTCAAACACTTGCAGAGCAACTGGATCTCCATGAAGAATTTGAGACAGAACAGGCTGGAACAGCTTCCGAGGGGCTCGAACTCTTGAAGCAGAACCATTTTGATCTTGTGCTGTTGGATGTTGGCTTGCCGGATATGGATGGACGTGAAGCCTGCAAGATTTTGAGACGAAATGGCTCGCGCGCACCGGTCATAATGCTGACCGCACAAGATAGCGATAGTGATCAGATCCTCGGACTGGAATCCGGTGCCAATGATTATGTCTCAAAACCGTTTCGGATTGGGGTTTTGCTGGCCCGGATCCGGGCTCAACTGCGGCAGCATGAGCAGAGTGAAGATGCCGTTTTTGCCATTGGCCCCTACAGTTTTCAGCCGTCAAAGAAACTTCTTCTCAACGAGGATAAGGACGAGAAAATCCGCCTGACAGAGAAGGAAACAAATATCCTGAAATATTTATACCGGGCCGGCCAGAAGGTTGTTTCTCGGGATATCCTGCTGAATGAAGTCTGGGGATATAATGCGGGTGTCACCACGCATACCTTGGAGACCCATATCTATCGGTTACGCCAAAAGATCGAAGAAGACCCATCCTCAGCCGCAATCCTAGTAACTGAAACAGGTGGTTATCGCTTGGCCCCTTAAAATGGGGCTTAGCCGTTGGTTCTAAGGACGGTTCCAGCAAGATAGAGACTGCCAGCAATCAGCAGCCGACAGGGCTTTCGCATCAGGTATGGGATTAAATTGTCGGCGGCATCTTCTACACTGACTGCATATTCACAATCCAGGCCGGCAGCCCGCCCAAGCTCTGCCAGCTTTTTCTCAGGAGTTGAGGCAGGCTCCCCTGGAACTGGAACCATGATGGCCTTTTGCGCAAATTTCTGCATGTGACGCAGGTAATTGAGCTGGTCTTTCGTCTCCAGCATGCCACAGATCAGATAGGTCGGTTTGTCATCTTTTGTTTCCCATTCCAGGAAACACTCAGCAATCCGCTCTGCAGCAGCTTCGTTATGGCCACCATCCAGCCAGATATCGACATTATCTGGCAGCCGTTGAGCCAGATTTCCATGTTCCAGATGCTGCATACGGGCTGGCCAGTAAACGGATTTCAAACCTGCTTCGATATTTGCCGGCGTAACGGGGAAGTCTTTCAACGTCTCCAGCACAGCAAGGGCTGTTCCTGCATTTGGAACCTGATGAGGGCCGTTTAGGCTGGGTAAGCTATAGGTACCGCTATAGCGCTCTCCCTTAAAGGTCCAGTATTCATCGTCGATGCGGTTGGCAGACCAGTCATCTCCAAAAACAGCTGTTGAAACATTCAGCTCAGCAGCTCTTTGCAGAATGGCTGATTTTGCCACCTCGGTTTGGGGTCCGAGAATAAGCGGACTTTCTTTTTTGATGATCCCGGCTTTTTCCCGTGCAATGCCAGCGAGATCACTTCCGAGGAACTGCTCATGGTCATGACTGACCGGGGTAATGGCTGTTGCCGCTGGTTTTTCCACCATATTTGTGGCATCGAGCCTTCCTCCGAGACCGGTTTCCAGGAGAAGGATATCGGCCGGATTTTCGCTGAAAGCCTTGAAGGCTGCCGCTGTGGTAATCTCAAAATAGGTGATGGGATCTTCGCCATTTGCCTCTTCACAGGCGAGAAGCAGGTCTGATAATTTCGCTTCCGGAATAATATTGCCGCCCAAGACAATTCTTTCGGCAAATTTCACCAGATGAGGTGATGTATAGACATGTACCCGATACCCGGCCGCCTCAAGTATGGCTTTCAGGTAGGCAATTAGGGAGCCTTTCCCATTGGTACCGGCCACATGAACAACCGGTGGAAGGCGTTTTTCCGGGTGGTCCAGCTTTTCCAGTATGGAATGCATTCTGTCCAGAGACAGGTCAATTACCTTGGGGTGAAGCGCCATAAGGCGCTTCAGGATCACGTCACTATGCAGTCCCGGCAAACTGGAATACCCTTATTTTTCAGTCTTTATCTCGTCTGCTTTTGCAGGCTCGACTTTTTTGTCCTCTTCAGCAGGCTTTTCAGTGCTTTTTGTTTCGCTTTTTTCAGACTTTTTGGGTTCTTTTAAAGCTTTTGGAATTTCCGGCTGCACGGTTTTCAGCTTATTACTGGTGAGATCGACAATCCGGGCAAGCGTATCTTTCAGTTCATGCCGATGGACAACCATGTCCAGCATGCCTTTTTCTAGCAAAAACTCAGCCCGCTGGAAGCCCTCTGGCAGTTTCTCACGAATGGTTTCCTCAATCACACGGGGGCCAGCAAAACAGATGAGCGCTCCAGGCTCTGAAATCTGGATATCGCCAAGCATCGCATAAGACGCGGTTACGCCGCCAGTTGTTGGATCCGTCAGCACCACGATAAAAGGCAGCTTTGCCTCTTTCAGGCGCTGGATTGCGACAGTTGTTCTGGGCATTTGCATGAGGGACAGAATACCTTCCTGCATGCGAGCGCCACCGGCTGAGGTAAAGAGGATCAGCGGTGCTTTTTGGAGTATCGCCAGTTTGGCGGCTGCAATAATTGCCTCTCCCACTGCCATTCCAAGGGAACCACCCATAAAGTTGAAGTTCTGCACACCAACGACAGCCGTATTGCCTTTGAGCTTACCATGGGCAACAATCATGGCGTCTTTGTCGCCGGTTTTGTTACGAGCGTCCTTCAGTCGGTCGAGATATTTTTTGGAATCGCGGAACTTCAGAGGATCAACCTGCACGTCTGGCAGTTCGATAACGTCGTATTTTCCCCCATCAAATAAAGCTTCAAACCGTTCTTTGGGGCCTAAACGCATGTGATGGTCACAGTGACTGCAGACGCTTTGGTTCTGGGCAAGTTCGCTGTGAAACAGCATCTGGCCACATTCGGGGCATTTTACCCAGAGATTATCAGGCGTATCACTCGATTTCGTCAGATTGCGGATCTTTGGAAGAACTTTATTTGTCAGCCAGTTCATGAATAAGTCCTGTTGTTATTTGGAAACGCTCTGCACACCGGCAGAGAGTTCAGATGCCAGTTTTAGCAAGGAACTGACAGCTTCATCCTTTGTTTTAGCGTTGGCGATGCATTCGACCAAAGCACTGCCGACAACAGCTCCATCAGCGATTTCAGCGATTTCTGCAGCCTGTTGACCAGACCGGATCCCAAAACCGACGGCAATAGGAAGGTCCGTTGCAGCCCGAATACGTTTCAAGGCAACATCTACATCGCTGGCTTTTGGCGCTGCGGCGCCTGTCGTTCCGGCAATGGAGACATAATAAAGGAAACCTGAGCTGTTTTGCAAAACAGAAGGTAGGCGTTTGTCATCTGTGGTTGGTGTCGCCAATCGAATAAAATTGATGCCAGCCTCTTTTGCAGGGAGGCAAAGCTCTGCATCCTCTTCGGAAGGAAGATCTACCACAATTAAACCATCAACACCGGCTTCTTTGGCGTCACCAAGAAATTTGTCAACGCCATATGAGTAGATTGGATTGTAGTAACCCATCAGAATGATCGGCGTATCGTTATCGGTTTTTCGGAAGGACCTGATTAGCTCCAGTGTGGACTTGAGCGTTGTGCCTGCAGCAAGTGCCCGAAGCCCTGCCTGTTGAACGGCAGGTCCATCGGCCATTGGATCCGTAAAGGGCATGCCGATTTCAATAATATCTGCTCCCGCCTTAGGTAAACCCTCCAAAATCCGAAGAGACGTGTCATGATCCGGATCCCCGGCCATAACAAAACTAACAAAGGCGGCACGTCCCTGATCTTTCAAGGCCTTGAAGCGACGATCAATACGGGTTTCAATCAAAGCTCTACTCCCAGGGCATCAGCAACAGTAAAAATATCCTTGTCCCCTCGACCAGAAAGGTTGACCACAATGATATGATCTTTTGGCAGGTCCGGAGCATAATGTTTTAGGTAGGCAAGCGCATGACTGGATTCGAGCGCTGGAATAATACCTTCGAGCTCACAGCATAGCTGAAATGCATCCAGCGCTTCCTGATCGGTTGCACTGACATAATTGACCCGGCCAATATCATTTAGCCAAGCATGTTCAGGACCGATACCGGGGTAATCAAGACCGGCGGAAATGGAATGCGCTTCAATGATCTGTCCGTCATCATCTTGCAGCAAATAAGTTCGGTTGCCATGGAGAACACCAGGGCGACCACCTTTAAGAGAAGCGGCATGTTTATCGGTATCCAGACCATATCCGGCAGCTTCAACACCATAGATTTCCACGTCCTCATCATCGAGGAAGGGGTGGAATAAGCCCATCGCGTTAGAGCCACCGCCGATGCAAGCAACAAGGCTGTCAGGCAGACGCCCTTCGGCTTCCATCATCTGACGGCGGACTTCTTCGCCAATCACGTTCTGGAAGTCCCGAACAAGTGTCGGATAGGGGTGAGGTCCCGCGACGGTACCGATGATGTAGAAGGTATCTTCCACATTGGTGACCCAGTCACGAAGCGCTTCGTTCATGGCATCTTTAAGGGTGCGAGAGCCGGAGACAACCGGGACAACCTCAGCGCCCATGAGTTTCATGCGGAAGACGTTGGGCTTTTGCCGCTCAATATCTGTCTCACCCATGTAAATTGTGCAGGGAAGGCCAAAACGGGCAGCCACTGTGGCCGTTGCCACCCCATGCTGACCAGCGCCTGTTTCAGCAATAATCCGGGTTTTGCCCATCTGCATGGCCAAAAGGATCTGGCCCATACAGTTATTGATCTTGTGCGCACCTGTGTGATTAAGATCTTCCCGCTTCAGATAGATCTTAGCTCCACCAAAATGCTCCGTCAGTCGTTCTGCAAAATAGAGAGGGCTTTCCCGCCCGACGTAATGCTTCAAAAGGCCATTCAATTTTTCAGCGAAGGACGGATCTTTCTTCGCTGCCTCATAGGCGTCGTTTAGCTCCAGGATCAGGGGCATCAGTGTTTCAGCCACAAACTGCCCACCAAAAATGCCGAAATGACCTGTATCGTCAGGGCCGGTCCGATATGTATTCAACTGCGTCATGGGTTTCCCAGTTCAACTTTCCAAATTTATGCCATGGACCACTTCTAGAAAGCGGACCACTTCTGTCGGATCTTTTCTGCCGGGCTCAGTTTCCACGCCTGATGACGTATCCACGGCTTTAGCCCTGCTAATCCGCACAGCATCCGTTACATTGTCAGCAGTCAAGCCCCCTGCGAGCATCCAAGGACACGTTGTGTCCAGATCTGCAAGCATCGTCCAGTCAAAGCTTAGACCGTTTCCTCCAGGCAAAGCGTCTTTCATGCTTTTAGGTGCTTTTGCATCAAACAGCAACATGTCTGATACGCTTTCATAGGCTTTTGCCTGTAAAAGATCATCCCGGGTAGCAATTTTGACGGCCTTCATCACAGGTTTGCCGAACTTGACCCGAATTTCCTGGACCCGCTCCGGAGTTTCGTTACCGTGAAGTTGCAGGATATCAAGAGGGACTGCTTCTAAAGCGCTACGGATCAGCTCATCATCTGGATCAACAAATAATCCGACCAGTTTGGCTGATCCCCGGTAGTCGCCGAAGAGTTCTTTTGCCTCAGCGGGCATAAGAGAGCGAGGGCTTGGGGGAAAAAAGACGACCCCAATATACTCAGCACCTGCATCCAGCGCTGATTTGAGCGAAACCGGATCATTTAGCCCACAGATTTTTGCTGCTACCGTGTCCATATCAACCAAGGCTTTCCAGAATTTCCGTAACGGAAGCAGCGGGGTTGGCAAGTGCGCTAATTGGTCTGCCAATAACGAGATAATCGGCTCCATCCATCAGGGCTTCTGCCGGTGTCTTGACCCGCTTTTGATCGCCATGGTCGCTGCCCGCAGGACGGATGCCTGGCACAACTAATTTGAAATCAGGGCCAAACTCTGCCCTCAGCGTCTTGATTTCCAGGGGGCTACAGATCACTCCGTCCGCACCATTTTTCTGGGCGAGGTCCGCCAGGCGCAGCACCTGGTCGGAAGCTGTTGAGTTCACTCCCGTTGCTGCAAGGTCGGCATCATCCATACTCGTAAGCACGGTAACTGCCAAAATCCAGGGCGAGTGGTCAAATTCAGCGGCTGCATCCGCGGCCGCCCGGATCATGGCAGGTCCCCCGCTCGCATGAATGGTCATCATATTGGGAGCAATGACTTTTGATGCAGATCTGACGGCACCAGCAACAGTGTTGGGGATGTCATGAAATTTGAGGTCCAGAAACAGGGGTGTATCAGTTCCCGCGATTTTTAGGATGCCTTGCGGTCCAAAGCTGGTGAAAAACTCCTTGCCCAGCTTGATCCCACCCACGGAGGCCTTGATTGCCGAGACAATACTGTCAGCTTCATCAAGATTGTCCTTGTCAATTGCAGCAAGGACTGGATTTTTTGGAATGTTGCGGATCATGGCAGTCTTTTAAACCAGCTCGATTTGAATGAAAAGCAGTGGATAATAGCCTTTTTGACCGGAAAGTGAAGCGATAGGCGCATAAAATGTCAACTTTTTGACTTATAAGAAAATTATTGAGCTTTCTTCTTCATTTTTGCCTTCTGACGATCCTGTTCTTTAAGATGTTCTTTCAGTTGATCATATCTTTGACCGGTAAAAACTGTATTGGTCAGCGATAGGTTTTTAAAACGGTCAAGGCGAAAATGGCGTATGTCTTGGCGTAAATCACACCAGGCTACCAGCAGCTGAATATTCTGGAAAAACACAATTAGAAGCGGGCTTAAGACCCGGTTTGTAACCCGTCCGTCCAGCGTATGATAAGTGGTATCAATTTTCAGGCGGCGGCGGATAGCATCTCGAACCATGGGCATTGAAATACTAATCGGCTCTTGGGTTTGGTCTTTATAAACAACGTTTCGTAAGGATGAGATAAGGGCCTGCCGGTTCTTTGGCAGGACCGCACCAATTTTGGCGAGAATGTCTTCAGCGGCGCGCTGCATTTCAGGATCGCCGTTCGCCCTTACCCAGTCCACCCCCAGCATGACAGCGTCAATTTCTTCTTCAGTAAACATCAACGGCGGTAGGTGATAGCCGTCCTGCATCAGATAACCGGTCCCGCGCTCCCCAACAATTGGGACATGGTTCTTCATCAAGTCCTGAATGTCCCGGTAGACGGTTCGCACTGAGACTTCCAATTCAAGGGCAATTTCCTCAGCGGTTTGGGCTGTAGCCTTACGGTTAAGAATTTGAATGATTTGAAAAAGACGGTCTGCCCGGCGCATTGGTTTATCCGGAAAATTTCTTGAAGATGAGTGTAGACTACTGACAGTATGCTGTCAGTAGGGGTCTGGTATCAATGGTTTTCCGAATGTGATAACAGGATATTGAGATGTCAGAAAAACTTGTGGTCAATAATTTTCCACCCATCTTTGCCAGTCAGTTTAGTCCGTTTGGCCTGAAACTGGAGAGCTGGCTTCGTCTAGCAGGAATTTCGTATCGGAATGAATGGAGTTTTCGAAAACTTGGTCCAAAGGGCAAACTTCCATTCGTTGCAACTGACGGCAAAGTCATTGGTGATAGTGAACTTATAATTCAGTATCTTGCGGCGCGAACGGGTAAGGATCCGGATGCAAACCTGAACCTTGATGCCCGTGCGGAAGGATTAATGATTCGCCGGATGGTGGAAGAGCATTTCTACTTCGTTATTCTCTATTCTCGATGGCAGGATGAAGCTGTCTGGCCTGCTTTTTCGGCGGAAGTTTTTAGATCCGTACCCTGGCCCATTCGTGGGCTAATCAGATCGAAAGCTCAAAAATCGGTTTTGCAGTCGATCTTTAAGCAAGGTCTCAGCCGACATGAGCCGTCGGAGATTTATGGTAAAGCTCGAGCAGATCTGGAGGCACTCTCTATTAAGCTCGGGTCAAAACCCTATTTTTTGGGGCCTGAGCCGACGCTGACGGATACGAGTGTTTACGGCCATCTGGCGAATATTCTCTATCAGCCTGTAACCGGCCAGTTGCAGCAGGAAATCCGAAAATTTGACAATCTTTGTGATTATTGTGATCGCCTGAAAGCGATTTGGTGGCCGAAGGAAGAAGGAGCTGGTGGTTCAGAAGCTAAATTTATCGCCCCTGATCAGGCTGATGTTAGCCAGCGGCGCTCTGCTTAGATGAGGTGCTCTCGGAGTTTGTAAGTTGAAGCAAATGCTTTGCATCTTGGCCAACGGCTTTGTTCTGGGCTGCTTTTTCTTTTTCAAGTCGGGCAATTTCGCCTTTCAGGCGCAAGATTTCCTGTTTATTGGCCCGATTTTCGGATCGGGCCTTACCATCTGAAATCCAGGTTCGAATGGCACCCAGTATAACACCTAGAAAAGCGCCTCCCAAAATCAGGATGAAAAGCGGAATTTCCATGACATAAGGAAGAGGAAACAGGGAAAAGGTAACTGATTCTCTATTCCCGATACTGAGAATAATCACTGCCAGTCCCAAAAGGACTACAAAAATCCATGAAATAAGTTTCACTTTTTTTCCTGTTTTCTGGTGCCGAGCAGGATAGAACGATTAATTATCGTTCAGCTTTTCCCGCATTTCTTTACCACATTTGAAGAATGGGACGAGCTTCTGATCAACAGAAACCTGTTCACCTGTCCGCGGGTTCCGACCAACGCGAGACGCCCGTTCTTTTGTTGAAAAGGCCCCAAAACCGCGAAGTTCCACACGTTCACCGTTTGCCAGAGCATCCGAAATTGTATCAAAAATAGTACCAACTATTCGCTCAACATCGCGCAAATACAAATTTGGATTATTTTCTGCGATTTTAGCAATCAACTCTGACTTAATCATTCTGAGAAGTCCCCCACGTGTAACTCCGACTGCTACGGTCAATCGACGTTTAGTCAAATTTTCTTTAATTAGGTTGCCAAAGAGAAATCAACCCGTCAAGTGTAAGTCGTTCTGATATAACGCTTTTCCCCAATATTCCCTGTAAAAGCTCCTGTATCAGCCCTTTTGGCGTACTATAATCAGCAACAATCAACGGCAGAGAGCTTGGGATCTGCTTCTGTGATTCCAGCCATCTTCTGGCTTCTTCGAGGCCCCCGAGCTCATCAATCAGACCGGCCTGCAGGGCTGCTTTACCAATCAGTACGCGACCATCGGCAATTGCGGCAGCCTCCGCTCTTGAGATTGGACGATTGTCGGCAACCAGATCCACAAACCATTCGTGGGTTTGCAGGACCATTTCTTTCAAATTTCTTCGTCCAGCTTCAGAGAGGGGTTTAAAAGGCGAAGGCTCACCTTTTAGTTCTCCGGAGGTGATCGCATCGGCTTTTACTCCGATTTTTTCCATCAACTCGGACATTTCGGTTAGTTGAACAATTACCCCGATCGACCCTGTTATGGAGCTCTCGCCTGCAAAGATATGTTCACCTGCCAGGGCTGTCATATATCCACCGGATGCCCCAACAGTCCCAATAACCGTAATGACAGGCTTTTTTTGAGCTACCCTTTTCAAGGCTTTTAGCAGGCGTTCGCTGCCGTAGGTGGAACCACCTGGGCTATTTATATAGACAATAAGCGCTTTGGCGTCATCGTTCTGGGCAATTTCATGGATAACCTGTTGGCGTCGCTCATTCTCGACGATAACCGAGGTGACATCGAGACGCGCAACATGCTCCCCGTTTTCCGAGCCGGCAAAGCGGGCAACGCCGACACCGATGGCAGTCAGAATTGCCACAACAGCGAAGGCTCGCCAAAAAAACAGGCGCCGCTTCAAGCGGCGCCTGTCTAATATCGCATCGGTATCAATGGACATGTTGTCTCCGTTTCTGGTGGACCATCATTTCCTTAAATGCCGATGGTATCCAAAGTTTACTCGTCTGAACCTTCGGCTTTGCGCATAGCAGCACCGAGGATGTCACCAAGGGAAGCACCTGCATCAGAAGAACCGTATTGTGCGACGGCTTCTTTTTCTTCAGCAACTTCTTTGGCTTTGATGGAGAGTGAAACTTTCCGGGTTTTGTTGTCAATAGAGGTGATCTTAGCATCCAGCTTGTCACCAACCGCAAAGCGGTCTGGACGCTGTTCAGCGCGATCACGGCTCAGGTCACCCTTGCGGATGAAGCCAACAACACCTTCGGCAACTTCAACATCAACACCAGCGTCCTGAATTCCAGTAACAGTACAAGTAACAACTGCACCTTTTTTCAGTTCATTGGCGCCAGCAAACGGATCTTCTGACATCTGTTTGATGCCAAGGCTGATACGCTCTTTTTCGATGTCAATGTCCAGCACCTTGGCTGTAACTTCGTCACCTTTGTTGTAGTTCTGGATGGCTTTTTCGCCTGGCTCGCTCCAATCGATATCAGACATGTGAACCATGCCGTCAACGTCGTTTTCGAGGCCAACGAACAGACCAAATTCAGTGATGTTTTTAACTTCACCTTTAATGGTGCTGCCAACCGGAGTTGTTTCAGCGAATTTTTCCCAAGGATTGTCAAGGCACTGTTTCAGGCCAAGGCTGATCCGACGACGGGATTCATCCACTTCCAGAACCATAACTTCAACTTCCTGGGAAGTAGAGACGATTTTGCCTGGGTGTACGTTTTTCTTGGTCCAGCTCATTTCGGAAACGTGGACAAGACCTTCAACACCTGGTTCCAGCTCAACAAAAGCACCATAGTCGGTGATGTTTGTAACACGGCCAGTGAATTTGGCGTGCAGTGGGTATTTGGCTTCCAGGCTTTCCCAAGGATCTGTCTGCAGCTGCTTCATGCCGAGGCTGATGCGCTGAGTATCCTTGTTCAGACGGATAACCTGAACTTTCACTGTTTCACCAATTGTGAGAGCTTCGGATGGGTGGTTAACACGACGCCATGCAATGTCAGTGACATGCAGCAGGCCGTCAACGCCGCCCAGATCAACGAAGGCACCGTAATCGGTGATATTTTTAACAACACCCTCAAGTGTCTGGCCTTCTTCCAGTGTTCCGATCAGTTCAGCGCGAGCTTCCGCACGGCTTTCTTCCAGAACAGCGCGGCGCGAAACAACGATGTTACCGCGGCGACGATCCATTTTCAGGATCTGGAATGGCTGTGGAATACCTTTCAGTGGGGCAATGTCACGAACCGGACGAACGTCAACCTGGCTGCCTGGCAGGAAGGCAACAGCGCCGGAAAGGTCAACTGTGAAGCCACCTTTAACGCGACCGAAGATAATGCCATCAACTCGTTCGTTCGCATCAAATGCAACTTCGAGTTTTTCCCAAGCTTCTTCACGGCGAGCTTTGTCACGAGACAGAACAGCTTCACCAGCAGAGTTTTCAATCCGCTCCAGGAACACTTCAACAGTATCACCAACTTTAAGGTCGGCATCCTGTCCTGGGGCTGCAAACTCTTTCAAAGGAACGCGGCCTTCAGATTTCAATCCGACATCAATGATGGCGAGATCGTTCTCAACGCTTACAACAGTACCTTTGATAACTGTGCCTTCAAGGCTATCGCTAGTCCCGTAGGACTCTTCCAGCATGGCTGCAAAATCTTCCATGGCTGGCATGCCTTCTTCGGCGGTATTTGTATTGGACATATTTTGAATTCCTTAAATGATCCCATATCAGGCCAAACCGGTATCCGGCGGATCGATGGCCACTTGTTTTCCAGTCTTTTCTGTCACGCTTGGAAAACGCTATTCAAATGATCCCAGCGTGGGCGGGACCTTCTCTATTCATTCCGCCTGTCTTATGAAGCATCTTTAGATGCATCGATAATCTGGCAGGCTGCTTTGAGAGCCGCCTCTATATCCAATTTTGTTGTATCAAGCAAGTGGGCGTCTGCTGCTTGGGTCAATGGAGCGTTTTTTCGCCCCATATCCCGCTCATCCCGCTCTTTCAGATCACTGAGTACGGCCTCATAAGTGATGTTCTGACCTTTGGCCTTCAGCTCTTCAAAGCGCCGCTGGGCGCGAACCTCTGCACTGGCAGTTACGAACAGCTTTACGGGGGCGTCCGGGCACACAACTGTGCCAATGTCCCTGCCGTCCAAAACCGCTCCTGGCTTGGCTTTCGCTACATTTCGCTGATACTCAAGCAGAGCATCCCGGACCGGCTGGATCGCAGCAACTTTAGAGGCGGCATTGCCCGTTTCCTCGTTTCGAAGCGCTGGATCTGTTAGATCAATTTCACCAACATCGGCTGCCGCCTGAACGGCTTTTTGTTCGTTAGCGGGATCTTCTCCCCTTTTCAGCAGTAATAATCCCACAGCCCGGTAAAGAGCCCCTGTATCCAAGTATTTTAGGCCATATATATCAGCGATTCGCCTAGCTAGTGTCCCTTTTCCAGCAGCTACAGGACCATCTACAGCAATAATCATGAAGATCTTCCTTGTTGGATATTGGCACCGATGCTGTTCATCAGGGACGAAAATCCTGGAAAACTGGTTTCCATGACAGAGCCATCATCGACTGTAATGGGCTCTTCAGATCCCATCCCCATGACCAGGAATGACATTGCGATCCGGTGGTCGAGGTGGGTTTCGACAGTGGCGCCGCCTTTGGGCGGGACAGCACGGCCGTGTATGATCAGACCATCGTCCAATTCTTCAAGTTTTACCCCGCAAGCCTTCAATCCTTCGGCCATGACAGCGATCCGGTCACTTTCTTTGACGCGGAGTTCCTCAAGGCCTCTCATGGTTGTTGTCCCGTGAGCGAACGCCGCAGCGACAAAGAGAACTGGATATTCGTCAATCATGGATATGGCTCGTTCCGGCGGAACGGTCACTCCTTTGAGCAAGCCTCCATGGATCTCAATATCGCCAACCTGTTCGCCGCCCTGCTCCCGCAGGTTAGTGATCGTTAGATCAGCACCCATTTGCCCTAGTGTTTCAAACAAGCCGTCACGAAGGGGGTTTACACCCACATTTTCAATCACGATGTGGGACCCTGGGATAATCGCTGCAGCAACTGCCAAGAAAGCCGCAGAAGAAGGATCACCAGGGACAATAATGTCTGCCGCGGTAAGCTCTTGTTGCCCTTGGTAGGAAATGGTGCGAGCACCATCTTCAGCAGTTTCAACAGATATTTCGGCACCGAAATGACGGAGCATGTTTTCGGTATGATCGCGGGTTGGTTTGGGTTCAATGACCGTTGTAATGCCCGGTGTATCAAGGGCTGCGAGCAAAATACAGGATTTCACCTGGGCGGAGGCAACAGGTAATTCATAGGTAATCGGCATCAGGTCGCGACCGGTGACGCATAAAGGAAAGCGATCGCCAGAGCGACTTGTGATGGTCGCTCCCATCTGCGTAAGAGGGGTTGCCACCCGCTTCATCGGACGCTTGTGCAAAGATGCATCCCCAGAGAAAAAGCTGTTAAATGGAGCACTGGCTACCAGTCCCATCAAAAGTCGGGCCGCAGTTCCTGAATTCCCCATGTCCAGCACACTGTCCGGCTCGCTGAGGCTTCCAACGCCCACACCGTTGACAATCCAGTCGCCACTATCTTGTTTTTCAACCTGTGCACCGAGCTTTCGCATGGCTTCAGCTGTTGCCAGAACGTCCTCGCCTTCCAGAAGGCCTGAAACCCGAGTTTGGCCAATGGCCAAGGACCCTAGTATCAGGGAGCGATGGGAAATCGATTTGTCGCCGGGGACGGTGACACGCCCTTTAATCGGGCCGCAGGCTGATGAAGTGACCGGTCCGCTAATCATTTTGTCCATTGTCATAAATTTGTAGGTCGTCTTATCCAAAAAACATCAAGACAGTGACCAAGTGTTGAAAAATTTCCCGTTTTTAACAAGGTTTTTAACTTTTGTCACATATTCGTACAGCTTGGATGCAAGAAACTTTTGACACGCGATAAGGTTTCTGGCAAACGAGCAAAAAATTGCACGACTTTATCCATTGTATTCGGTGTGAGGAAAAAATGGCTAAACCGGAATGGGGCTCGAAGCATCGTTGTAAATCCTGCGGCAAACCGTTTTACGATATGCTTAAAAATCCGATTGTCTGCCCAGCATGCGGCACGGAACTTGTTGTTGAAAAGCTTTTAAAGCCTTCTAAAGCAGCCAAAGTTGATGAGACTGAGGTTAAAGCCAAAGCGGAAAAGGCCAAAAAGGTAGTTTCTGAGGATGAAGAAGACGTTAGTCTCTTGCTGGATGATGAAGAGATTCTCGCTGAAGATGACGTCGATCTCGAAGACGATGACAATGATGATCTGGGTGTTGTTGTCCGCTCTTCTGATGAGGATGATACCTAAAAAACCAAGCGGTGACCCTATGACTGAATTTTTGACTTGAATTTGGCAGAAGTTCAGCATAGTTTCCGCGCACTGAAGACGGAGACGTCTTCACATATGGGGCCATAGCTCAGTTGGGAGAGCGCTTGAATGGCATTCAAGAGGTCGTCGGTTCGATCCCGATTGGCTCCACCAGAATTCGAAAGCCTCGGCAGAAATGCCGGGGCTTTTTCATTTGCTATAGGCTTTGAATCTTGAAGCAACTTTCAGATAGCGCTGGAATTTAGGGCATTCCAGATGACTGGGGGCCGGACAGTTCGCGGCATGCCTGAGACCGTTACGCATGGCGGTCAGTGTCTTGATCGTCTCATCTAGCTCATCTGCTTTTTCAACCAGCTTTTGCCGATCAATTTCCCCTTTATGACCTGTTTTCAAAAGATCTGCGATCTCGTCCAGTGTAAATCCTGCGCTTCGACCGAGCGTGATCAGCGAAAGTTGCAAAACTGTATTGGAGAGATACTGCCGCCTCAAACCCTTGCGACTGCAGGATTGGATCAAGCCTTTTTCTTCATAATAGCGGAGGGTAGAAGGCGCTAGACCGGTTTGAGAGACGACTTCTCCAATATCCAAAACCTGCATGAAATTCCCTCTTGACCTAAAGTTCACTTGAGGTTGTAGCTTAGTTGAAAGCCAAGTTTGTTGGCAATATGTATGTCTTGATATCTTAAGGTGGAGAAGTGGAATGGAGGCAGATTTTTGGCATGATAGATGGGAAAAGGGACAATTAGGATTTCACCAGCCTGTGGTGAACGGGCGTCTACAGACACATCTTTCACAAGTGGCTTCGGGACCAGATCAGCGGATTTTCCTCCCTCTTTGTGGAAAAACACTGGATATGACCTGGCTTCTGTCAGAAGGGTTTCAGGTCTGTGGGGTCGAGCTCAGTAAACTGGCGATCCAACAGTATTTTGAAGAACAGAAGGTAGAGCCAATCGTAACCCGAGCTGGTGCGTTTGATCTCTATCAGGCGCCAAACCTGGATCTTTTCGTTGGTGATTTCTTTGATCTTACGTCTGAGACTTTGGGTCCCGTTGACGCGATTTACGATCGGGCAGCCTTGGTTGCCCTGCCAGAAGATATGCGACAGAAATATGCAACGAAGCTTATGGAGGTAACGGGAAATGCCCCGCAATTATTGTTGACCTTCAACTATGATCAGACCCTCTTGCAAGGACCGCCTTTTTCTATCACAAGCGAAATGATTGAAGACTACTACAGCAAAGACTATGAGATAAGTCTGCTAGAGAGTTTCACGCTCCCGAATGGATTGAGACCAACTGTACCTGCCGTTGAGCAGGCCTGGTATTTGAGACCAAATCTTGCATGAGGTTTGGGCTCTCTACTCTCTTCAAAAAAGCCGGACTAAAAAGTCAGCTTGCAGTCTGGTGGTGTTCTGTTTCATGATAAATCAAATCTACGACAGACAATGAGTTGGAGCTCCCTCCATGGGTCATAACCACAAACATGATGAACCCCCGTCAGATACTGTTCTAAGAGTTAAAACTTTGGAGAGCCTGCTGGTGGAAAAGGGACTAATTGATCCCAAGACACTCGATGCAATAGTAGATCGCTATGAAAATCGGGTGGGACCTCAAAACGGCAAGGCTGTTGTCGCCAAAGCATGGAGTGATCCGGACTATCTGTCTCGTTTGAGGGAGGATGGAACAAAAGCAATTGCTGAACTTGGATTTTCCGGCGCCGGCGGTGAGGAAATTGTTGTGGTGGAAAATACCAATAAGGTTCACAACGTCGTCGTCTGCACCCTTTGCTCCTGCTATCCGTGGCCGGTTCTTGGCTTGCCGCCGGTTTGGTATAAGTCAGCGCCCTATCGATCTCGGGTCGTGCGGGAGCCCCGCAAGGTGTTGGAAGAGTTTGGAACCCATATCCCAAAGGAAACTGAAGTAAGGGTTTGGGATAGCACTGCTGAAATGCGCTATCTGGTTATCCCCCGTCGGCCAGAGGGGACTGAGGGTTGGTCTGAAGAGGATTTGCAAAAACTGGTTACCCGCGATTCCATGATCGGTGTTACAGAGGCCAAACGACCTGGTGAAGAGGAGGCTGCCTGATGGATGGTGTACATGATATGGGCGGCATGCATGGGATGGGTCCTGTAAACCCGGAGGATGAAAGCGATCCGGTCTTTCATGCGGAATGGGAAAAACGGGTATTTGCCATCAACAACGCAATTGGCCCTTTGAAGATCCGGAGTATCGACGAATCCCGACATGCTCGGGAGCGAATGAAACCTGCGCTTTACCTATCAAGCAGCTACTATCAGATCTGGCTTGATGGGCTTGAGCGAATCCTGTCCGAAAAAGGGATTTTAACCGTGGAAGAATTGGCGAGAGAAGCTCGACCAGAACCCATTACATTGTCCACCGGATCCAAGATGGCGCCTGATCAGGTCGATGCGTTCCTGGATAAAGGCGGCTATTTCCTGCGGGAAGAGGGAAAAGCAGCCCGCTTTAAGGTAGGTGATTTGGTTCGGGGGCGGAACATTCATCCGCCAGGACATACCCGTCTTCCCAGCTATGCCCGTGGAAAACAGGGGGAAATCGTTGCGGATTATGGCCTTCATGTGTTTGCTGATAGCAATGCCCATGGCAGTGAGGACCCTCAGCATCTTTACAGTGTGCGTTTTTCCTCAACGGAGCTTTGGGGCGCTGATGGAACTGAGGGGGATTATATCTATATTGATCTTTGGGATGATCATCTAGAGGCCATATCATGAGTGAAATGGATCTGGCACTCACTGATATGCCCATTCCAAAAGATGATAATGGCCCAGTTTTTGAGGAACCTTGGCAAGCACAAGCCTTTGCGATGACCTTGCAGCTTAAGGAGCAGGGGCATTTTACCTGGAGCGAATGGGCTGATCTTTTTGGAGAAGAAATTCGAGCAGCCACCCGTCAAGGGAGGGCATGCGGTAATCAGGACTATTACCTTTGCTGGCTAGCTGCACTTGAAAAACTGCTGGTGGCAAAAGACTTTATGACAACAGACCAGCAGCAGACACGAAAAGCAGACTGGTTGCAGGCCCATCTGGAAACAGAACATGGCAAACCCATAGAGTTAAAAACAGTCAAATAATACTTTGATCCGGATCTCCAATCGTCCTATGTCTGAGGCAAGACTGGATATTGATAACAGGTGTTAATGTGACCAATAGTGAAAATTTTTCTCTCCCAGATGATGAGACACGGCAAAAGCTGGATAAAGCTGCTCAGATTATTACGGAGTATCTAGATAAAGCTCTTCAGGATTGCGTTGAAGCCGGGCTAGAGCGTGACTATTTCAACGCTGGTGTTGTAGCTACGTTGATGCAGGCGATGGAAACCAGTTTGGGCGGGTCTGCAGCAGTTGCTGGAGCGCTTCATCAGATGGCAGAGATGGCAGCTCAAAAAGCGGAAGCGGAAGCCTCTCAAGCAAACTGATTTTTAACTATCGAATAAAAAAGGCGCCTTTTGGCGCCTTTTTATTTAGTTCCGACCTTAATTTGGGGTATGGATCGGTAAGTTCAGAAGGGCCCGCCTGCGAAGCCAAAGGCTTGGCCGATATCTTTCTTCACCTGTAATTTCTTGAATGGTCTGAAGGATTGTGAGGGTGTTTAGAACACCCAGGTGTTCAGCCATCTCAACGGATCCATGGGGATAGTTGAGGCCCAGTTTCATGCCTTTGTCGATATCTTCAGGGCTAGCAATGCCGATTTGAGCCATTTCAGAGCCCAGGTTTGCTATCATCGCCTGAAGGCGCTGGGCAACAAAGCCAGGGCTATCCTTAATCCGGGTAACCTTATTGGTCACCTCATAAAGGGCGGCAATGACAGAATTCACGCAATCATCGTCTGCCCCTGGAGCAGTCATTACTGTGGCATGTTGATAGATGCCGGTCAGCATATCGATGGCGACAACGCGCTTAGCGTCCAGTTTCAGACGCACAGAAGCGCTCGTACAATCCTCACCAACAGGTGCGATCAGGATTGGGGAAGTTCCATCGTCTTCTTTCAGGATGCTTACAGCCAGATCCCGTAACAAGGATTCGATCTCCTGCGTCATTTCAGGGACATAGACCCGGCGCGCTTTTTCAACTTTCACCCGCTCTGCTGGCTCGGGATAGATGATTTGACCGTTTTCATCATATTGATAGAAGCCAGCTTTGGTTTTTCGCCCAAGACGGCCCGCTTCCATCATGCTTTCGTGGATCGGACTTGTGGCAAGGCGTTTATCCTGGAAATAGCCATTATAAATGATTTGGCTTACGGGGAAATTCACATCGATACCGGTAAGATCCGCAAGCTCAAACGGGCCCATGCGAAAACCGCAAGCATCGCGCATGATGGCATCTACTTCATGAGGTTCTGCAACTCCTTCTGCAGCCAGACGCATAGCCTCGGTTGTGTAGGCACGACCACCAAGGTTGACCAGGAAGCCCGGTGCATCCTTAACGACAACAGGGACCCGGCCCATACGTTTGCCAATAACTGTCAGGGCTTCTGTGGTTGCTGCGCTGGTATCTGTAGCATTGATGACTTCCACCAGTTTCATGAGTGGGACAGGATTAAAGAAATGCAGACCTGCAATCCGGTCTTTGTGGGTACAGGCGGAGGCAATGGAGGAAATACGGATGCTGGATGTATTGGAGGCGATGATCGCGTCTTTTGACACAATGCCTTCAATCTGTTGGAAAACTTTTTGTTTGATGTCGATATTTTCGACGATGGCTTCCACCACAAGGTCACAATCCTTGAACTCTTCAAGGGAGCTGGCGGCTTGGAGGTTGGCTTTCGCCTGATCACCATCTTCGCTGCTCATCCGTCCCTTTTCAACCGAACGGTCAATCATGCCGGCAATAAAGTCGCAGGCCTTTTGGGCAGCGCCTTCTGCTGTATCAAAAATTTTGGCTTTCATGCCACCTGTAGCAGAGACCTGAGCGATTCCGCGCCCCATGGCGCCGGCACCAACGACGCCGACAACAAGTCCATTTTTATTTGGGTCAATACTCATCATAATACTCCGGTATATTCTTTGTTTTTATCGGGTTTTGACCTTTATCCGCCTCTGTATGAGCAGATAATGATAATTCTTCTCTTCGCTGTCTTGATGCGAGGGTCAAGGCAACCTACATTAAACACAAAGGCAGCGCCATAGTGGGTTGCCAGAAAAGTGCCGATTTTCGGGCTTATTCAAAACTCGCTCAGATGAGGAGAAAGTAACGTGTCAACTATGTCTGTTTTTAACAGTCCTTTGTTGCTGGGATTTGACAGATTCGAGCATATGCTTGAACAGCTCGCCAAATCGAACGGCGAAGGATATCCGCCCTACAATATTGAACAGATTTCTGACAGCGATCTTCGAATTACGCTGGCTGTTGCCGGATTTTTTAAAGAGGACTTGCAGATAACGCTGGAACAAAACCAACTTATCATTCATGGTAAGCAGAATGAAGACACGGGGCGGGTCTATATTCATCGCGGTATTGCAGCCCGGCAGTTCAAACGGAAGTTTGTCCTGGCCGAAGGCGTGAAAGTTGTGGGCGCAGAGATGGATAACGGATTGCTTCACGTTGATCTTCGATTGCCGATCGAGAAATCAGATATTCGGCAGATTGAGATCAACGACAAAAACGGTGGGCAGAGTTTAAAAACCATAGGTTCAAACAAGGATTCGGATTAGGCCGGGCGAGTTTGGAGTTCAATAGGAGTTTAGTAATGCAGTATCAAGAAACAGCCATGCGCCAAATCAGTCCGGCAGCGCTTGCCGTTCTTGGATCTATGGATACCGCCTATGTGCGCCAGATCGAAGAAGAGGGAACAATTGTCTATGCAATTTTTTCCGCTGATGGTCAGCGTCTTGGTGAAGAGGACAGTCCAGAACTTGCCCTGATTATTGCCAAGCAAAATGATTTAGATGCGTTTCTCGTTAGCTAAAACGAGATAACCATATTGATGAGGCAAAGGGTCATCCCCTTTGCCTAAGAAAAAGTTGGTCGAACCTATTCGACAAGAATAGTGGCACTATCCTCAAAAATTTCCCCAGTAAGACGATGGATCTTGATTGCGCCTTTGTAAGCTCCGCGCATCCATCCGCCTTCAGGTTTCTCCATTCCAAAGAAACGATAAATACTGATCTGATCAGTACCGGCAGGTTTACTGGTGTGTGTCTTTACCACTTCCCCTTTTGGATCAATAAGCTGAAGCGTTATTTTATCGCCCTTTTTACTCCCAATGTAATAGGTCCAAAAGAACAGCTTGGGGGCGAGCGGGTTTAGAACAGTTTCTGCCTTATCCCCTTTTTCCAGATCTTTGCGGTCATCGGGCTTTGTTTCAGACATACCAGAGACGACAAAGAAGGTTGGGTTATAGGTCATGAGATTTAAAGCTTCTTCTGACCAATAGCTTGTTTCGAAATTATCGCAGCCAGATCCCTTTTTTAACCCTGTGAAAGGGTCCAGCCGAACGCCTTTATGGCGTAGCTCAAAATGAAGATGTGGGAAATCTGTCAGCCCCGACATTCCGACATATCCGAGAATTTGGCCTTTAGAGACACTCTGCCCCTTAGTGACTTGAATGGAGTCCCGCTTTAGATGTGCATAGAACGTGTTCCACCCACCTCCATGGTGAAGGATGACAACATTTCCTAGTCCTTCGCTGTATACTTCCCGTTGCTTGGCCTTTGAGTAGTCACTGAAATACTGATCCGGAACATTTTTTCGAAGGTTAAAGACCCGACCATCAGCCGCCGCAACAACGGGCACGCCTTTTTCCATCTGTTTTAAGGTTAAGATGCGGATATCCGTTCCGTCATGACGGTCATAGGTCAAGGATCCACAGGTATAATCATCAGACCCAGCCCCATGTTTTGTGTCCATATAGTGCTGGACGTAACAATCCACACCAATTGTACATTTTACCGGGAAGTCTAGCACTGGCGCGCGATTCCTTTGTGCATTTACATCGAGCGCAAATACGGAAAGCGACAAACACAGAAAAAGACCTGCTAATCGACTGGAAAACATCATGAGTACACGGATCCTGTTTGTTACAGAGGACTGGAAACTAGCAGTTTTCGTACGATCAGACTGTGAACGAATTCACAGTCTGGTTGTATTTAGGCGGCGACGGTGTCGTCTGTCAGCACAGCAAACAGAGCATCAGAATCTTCTGTACCTCTCAGGCGCTCACATCTTTCTGCACTTCTGAGTGTCCGCGAAACTCTGGCCAGAGCCTTGAGATGATCTGCTCCCCCTTCTTCCGGTGCAAGAAGTAGAAAAATCAGATCGACAGGCATGTCATCCATGGCGTCGTAATCAATTCCGGTTTCCAGACGTGCAAAGAAACCCTGAATTGATTTCAGGGATTTCAGTTTGCCGTGGGGAATCGCAATCCCTTGTCCTACGCCTGTTGTTCCAAGGCGTTCACGCTCAATCAATACGTTTAGAATCTCCCGCTCATCACATCCGGTATGAGCGGCAGCCCGGCGCGACATTTCCTGTAATGCCTGCTTTTTACTGGTTGCCTTCAGATCGGCAAATACAGTTTCCGGGCTGATCAAATCAGCTAATTCCATGAGTCTCTAACCAGTTGTTCTATCGTGATCGGGGATTGCGGTTCCGTTGTCAGCTGTTAGTTTTCCAGCTTAGGATCAATCCAGCCAATATTGCCATCTGATCGACGATATACAACATTCAATCCTTTCGTTCCTGAATTATGGAACATCATTGCTGGCAAATTTGCCAGATCCATCCGCATCACAGCTTCACCAACAGAGCAGTCTGGAATTTCCTGACTACTTTCAGCAATAATCATCGGTTGCCATTCACCGTTTGCTTCTGTCTCGTCATCAGGCTCTTCAGGTTCTGGTGCCAATACATAGGATTGGGCTGCCATATCCTGTTTTGCCCGAAGGCGTTCCTTGCTGTGATGATCCTTGAGCCGTCTTTTATATCTTCTGAGCTGTTTGTCAATGCGTTCTGCAGCTACATCAAAACAGGCGTGAGCATCTGAATGGTTGCCAGAGGCGGCAACCGTTATCCCGGAACCTAGGTGAACATTGCATTCAATATGAAAATCGTGCCCCCTGCGACTAAGCGTAACTTGCGCATCTATCGCGTTGTCAAAATATTTTGAAACCCTTTCCTCCAGCGAGTTTTCCACATACTCAGTAAGAGCGGCTCCAACATCAACCTGTTTACCTTTGACAATCACATGCATATTTTGACCCAATTCTTTTAAGTGATACTAAGGAAGATCGGCCTTTAAACTGGGCTATCCAGTCAACCGACCTCGTTTTTCGGACTGATTAAGTGGTATCAGTCGTAATAACCGGATTTATGGTCGGCGCGATATGGTGGTTCCATTTTCTTAGCTCCTTTTATCAGGTGGTGAGCAGTTTTTTCTGTTTCCGGCGCTGGACGGATGAGGGGATGTTCAGGGCATCCCGATATTTGGCGACCGTCCGCCGGGCAATGTCTATACCCTCCTTTTTCATGAGTTCCACAATCTTGTCATCAGAAAGGATAGCGTTAGGCTTCTCGTCGTCAACAAGTTGCTTGAGTTTGTATTTGACAGATTCAGCCGCATGCGCGTCGCCTCCACCTGTCGAATTGATGGCTGAGTTGAAGAAATACTTGAGTTCGAAGACCCCGAACGGGGTAGAAATGAATTTGTTGGCTGTTACGCGGCTGACCGTGCTTTCGTGCATTTCGATCGCCTCGGCGATAACTTTGAGGTTCATGGGGCGCAATTGAGCGATTCCATGCCGGAAAAAATTCTCCTGCTGGCGCACCAGTTCGGTTGCTACCTTGAGAATTGTATTGGCTCGCTGATCCAGTGATTTTATAAGCCAATTGGCAGAATGCAGGCATTCCGATACGAATTCTTTCTCTTGTTTTTTCAATCCCTTAGAAGTTATTTGGGCATGATATCGATTGTTTACAAGAACTTTTGGCAGGGTTTCGCTATTAAGCTCAATGTTCCAGGTTCCATCCGGGTTTTCCCGGACAAAAACGTCCGGCACGACGGTTGAGGCAAGAGATGGGTTGAATTGAAGTCCTGGTTTTGGGTCCAGCGCTTTAATTTCCGCGATCATCTCCATGATGTCATCCCGGTCGACACCGCAAACTGCCATCAATCCTTTGAGATCCCGGTTTGCCATCAGTTCCAGATTGTCTAGGAAAGCTTGAATTGCAGGATCTAGGCGGTTTTTGTCTTTAAGTTGAAGTGCCAAGCAATCAGCGAGGTCAGTCGCAAATACGCCAGCTGGTTCAAATTCGCGCAATATTTGAAAGGTTTCTTCCACAAATGCAGGGTCGCAGTTCAGCGTTTGACTGATTTCAGTGAGATCCTGCAGGAAATAGCCGGTATCGTTCACCAGATCGATTAGATAAGTCGCTACAAATTTTTGAGATGCAGGGAGATTGAGGAGATGTAGCTGTTTTGTGAGATGATCCTGAAGAGTTTCGTCTTCAGTGAGGACATCTTCAAAAGAAAAATCAGAGTATGAGCTGGTCGATGCGGTTGCGCCTGAGCTCGAAAGATAGTCACTTTCTGAAGGTTGCGGCGCATCCATAAGGCTGTCATTTGTAGCATCATTGTCGTAATCCACATCCAGTGGACTATCGTTGACAGACTGCTCTGCTGCTTTCTCGGTTAGGGAAAGGTCCTGTAGGCCTTCATATTCAGGAGTTTCATTTCCAAAACCGTCAGCGTTTTCATTAACGACATCGGCCGGTTTATCTGTATTGAGATCAGTATCCCCCCGCTCTAGAAGAGGGTTTCGATCCAATTCCTGCTCAACAAAGTCGCTCAGTTCCAAATTGGATAGTTGCAGCAATTTGATTGCTTGCTGCAATTGAGGAGTCATAATGAGTTGCTGACTCTGCTTTAATTCCAACCTGGGGGCTAAAGCCATAGTTTCTCCCGTTTTTTCCCGATTTTATTCTTTTTAGTTAAATCAAAGGTTAAAACGGTCTCCCAAATAAACACGTCGGACACCTTCATCCTCGATAATTTCAGATGGACTGCCTTCCATAATAACACGTCCGTCGTTGAGAATGTAGGCTCGGTCAATAATTTCGAGGGTTTCGCGAACATTATGTTCTGTGATCAGGACACCAATGCCTCTCTCCTTCAAATGAGAGATTAAATCCCGAATATCACCGACAGCAATAGGGTCAATACCTGCAAAAGGTTCGTCCAGCATGATGTAGCCAGGCCTTCCGGCCAAAGCCCGCGCGATCTCTACTCGGCGGCGTTCTCCGCCAGAAAGAGCTATTGCTGGTGTTCTTCTGAGATGAGAGATTGAAAACTCGGCCAGCAATTCTTCTAGCTGGTTCTCTCTTTTTTCCCGGATTGGTTCAATAAGTTCAAGAACGGAGCGAATGTTCTGTTCAACGGAAAGTCCCCGGAAAATAGAGGCTTCCTGCGGCAAGTAGCCAACGCCTAGGCGGGCCCTGCGATACATCGGAAGGTGGGTTACATCCATCCCATCTAAGGTAATAGAGCCATAATCAGCGCTTAAAAGGCCTGACATAATATAGAAGCAGGTCGTTTTACCCGCACCATTTGGGCCCAACAGGCCAACAGCCTCACCTCGGTGAACGGTGACGTCTACTCCCCTCAGAATTGGGCGCTTTTTGAAGGATTTGCCGATATTCTGGGCTGACAGGCCAGTGTTTTCAGCAATCAGGCGGGGTCCGTCTGTATCGGATTTGGATTCGCTCTCTGACATATACTTCACCTGAACTAGTTTTTCTTTTCAGGAACAAAGATGCCGCGTACCCGACCGCTGCTATTGCCTGTGCCTGTTCCAACTATCCGGCTTCTCCCGGAAACAAGATCCAAGACCATTTTCTGCCCCCGCAATATATTCTGACCCTGTGTTAATACCACATTTCCTTCAAGATTGATCTGTTTATTGATCACATCATAAGTTCCCTTATCCCCTTGCGCTGTTTCCCGGGGGCTGGATAGGAAAACTTCTCCAACAGCATCAATCTTGCGGATTTGGGGTGCATCACCATCAGTATTGGCGTTTTTTTCATTCTTGGTGTCAGAATAATGAACAATCAGCTTGGCTGCCTGTAATCGAATTTCCCCTTGCAAAACCTGAACATTGCCAGCAAAGGTGGCTTGTTGCTTAGCTTGTTGAACCTCAAGAGAATCAGCAAGAATTTCAATCGGTTGGTCTGTGTCAAAGCCCGAACCAGATAAGGCTGATTGCGCTCTTGAAGCAGAGGGAAGCATAAATATGCATGTGATGAGGATGAGTGGGACCAGCCAGACTTTCTCGCTTACAAGCTTGTGTTTCATACTGTCAGCAATCCTCATGGATACAGGGTCATTTTTACATTGCCTTCGAATTTTAGCGTACCTGAAAGCTGGTTGGCAATAAAACTGTCAGCCGAGAGCTCTCCGAGCGGTCCATGACTGCGTAATCCTTTCGGACTTAGAACCTTTTTCTCTGATAATAAGACCCGAGCTGTTTCGGCACTAATTTGGTTTCCATCGTCTGAGAAAATTTCGACACCGCCAACAAGATCCAGCGCTTCTGCTTCTGTATCCAGCCAGCCTTTGGGGGCGGCGATGGAAATCCAACGACCTGAGCTCAACGTGATATCGGCCTGCAGGTTGATCAGCTCAATCTGTCTTTCTGCGCCTGTTTGCTGGGTGGCGCTGTCAGCTGTGACCATGAATTGTTGATTTCCTCTGTCGCTAGAGAGGAACCTTGGGTTTGTCATGGTGAGCTTGTGGTCACTTTCGGCGATTTCAAGATATTCCAGCGTGATCTTTTCACTTTCCTCTTGGAGTCCAGGCAGAATGAAAGCGGTCGCAATCAAAATTACCGCGAGCGTGGGGAGGACCCATTTCATTACGGATACGAAACGGGTGTGTGTGCCGGTTTGTATGGCTTTCCGCCGAATTTCTTCAAGATGCGGTGAGTTTGTAGGTTCGCCCGGCTCAAGAGGACTATCGTCTGAAGCTTCCGACTGGGGCTTGGACGAATTTATGGGGCTTTCCATGACTTACATCACGCCTGCCCGTAGGCAGTCATGGACACTCAGTATACCAACGGGTTTGTTATTCTCAGCAACCAGCAAGCACGTAATTCCGTTGATGCCTGTGGAATTCATTTGAGCCAAGGCCTCAGCCGCCAAAGATCGAGGGGAAATGGTTTGTGGCTTGCGAGTCATGACATCTTTTGCTTGCTTGGTGAGCAGATCATGACCCATGTGCCGCCGAAGATCGCCATCTGTTATAATTCCGCTTAAATTCCCGTCAGCGGAGATAAGCCCAACCGTTCCAAATCCCTTGGTAGTCATTTCCAGAAGGGCCTGTTCCATCAATGCATCTTCGCTAATCAGTGGGAGTGCTTCTCCTGTATGCATCAAATCGCTAACCCGAATAAGGGAGCTTCCCAGTTTACCACCTGGATGAAATACATGGAATTGATCGGCTGAGAAGCCTTTACGTTCCAGTAGAGCAACAGCCAAAGCGTCTCCCAATGCCAGGGTTAGGGTCGTTGACGTTGTCGGGGCCAGTCCAATGGCGCATGCCTCCGGCTCATCCGGAAGGATCAAAGCGATATCACTCTGCCGGGCAAGTGTACTGTCCGCTTTACCAACAATTGCGATCAGGGGAATGTGGAACCGCTTTGTATAGGCAATAATATCTGAAAGTTCTTTGGTGCCGCCAGAGTTGGACAAGCAAAGCACAACGTCATCCTGGGTAATCATGCCCAGATCCCCATGACTGGCTTCTCCCGGGTGGACAAAATGAGATGGTGTTCCTGTTGACGCAAGTGTGGCGGCTATTTTCTTGCCAATGTGACCGCTCTTTCCCATACCAGAAACGACGACCCGGCCTTTGGAGGCACTTATGATATCAAGTGCCTGAACGAAATCACCATTTAGGGAGCTTTTCAGCGATAAGAGCGCATCAGCCTCTATCTGCAATACTCTTCGTGCAGACTCAAGGTCTTGATTTTCATCAGAAATTTGGGACTTGGCGTCAGGGTGCTGAATCATGCGCTCATCACAGCTTAAAAGTGTTTAACTGTCTGCAGGAGAAGAAAAAATTCGCCTGAGATGCCTGAAATATAGGCAATCTGACCTCGCTTCACAAGAGAGGATCGAAGGATACTGATTGGTGCAGCATATCAGGAATGTGAGAAAATGTCTGTATCGTCCCAACCGGCCAAGTCAAGGTCGGCGCGATAGGGGAGAAAATCAAAGCATTTCTGCGCAATTTCCGTCCGTCCTTCCCGCTCCAGCATAATAGCCAATTTGTCACGAAGCTGATGGAGATAAAGAACATCAGAAGCCGCATATTCCATTTGTGCTTCGGTTAGTTCTTCAGCGCCCCAATCTGAGCTTTGCTGTTGCTTAGAAAGATCAACACCGATTAATTCCTGGCACAGGTTTTTCAGGCCATGCCGGTCTGTATATGTCCTTACAAGACGGGAAGCAATTTTGGTGCAGTAGACAGGGGCGCAAGTGATCCCCAGATAATGTTTCAAGACGGCAATATCAAAGCGACCAAAATGAAAGAGTTTCAATCGGGACGGATCAGAGAGTTGCCGGGCAAGGTTTGGTGCATCATAAGTTTTCCCATCAAACTTTACCAGATGGGCGTCACCATCTCCTGCGGACAACTGGACAACGCATAGACGATCGCGATGGGGGTTCAGCCCCATTGTTTCGGAGTCGATCGCAATCTCGGATCCCAAATCAACATCTGTGGGAAGATCGTTGTGGTGAAGATAAATGGTCATGTATACACCTGACTTGCAAATTGTTTGCGGGATATTAGGCTGCAGGCAAGCTAGGATCAACCCGTATCCTTACCACTTGACCAACGCGGGTGACATATGATGGTTTCTGAGCATGAAAATCTTTGAAAACATTTTGACTGATCGGGGATCTAAGTATGCCGTTTCGGGTGGGCCCGTTCGCTCTCGAAGTGAGGCAGTTGAGTTTGTCAAAACCCTCAAAAAAAATAAAAAATTTGCCAAAGCCAACCATAATAGTTGGGCTGTCATTCTGAGTGAAGAAGGACCCGTCAAAAATGATGACGGCGAGGGCGGTGCTGGCCGCATTATCTTGCAGATGCTGGAAGGTGAGGGTCTTACCGATCACGTTATTGTTGTGTCCCGTTGGTTTGGAGGCACAAAATTAGGTGGTGATCGGTTTCGCCGGGTTCAGGATAGTGTGCGCTACTATCTTGATGAAGAAAAACCCCAAAATTAGGGTTATTCTGCAGCCTTGATGATAATCTCACGTGTGATATTGGCGACTTGACCAATCATGACAGAAGCTGAGCAATATTTCTCTGCAGACAGGGAAACTGCGCGTTCTACCTTGTCATTACTAAGGTTATTACCATACACGGTATATATCATATGGATGTCCGTAAAAACCTTAGGCTCAGTATCGGCCCGTGTTCCTTCAACCTCTACAATACAGTCCTGAACATCTTCGCGGGATTTTTTGAGAATATGGACAACATCAATGCCTGAACATCCGGCAACCCCAAGAAGCAGCAATTCCATTGGGCTGTTTCCAAGCCGGCCCTCTCCACCTGATCCATCCATAATCAGGCCATGACCTTTTTCATTGCTGCCAATGAAGCGGTAGTCTTCAACCCACTTTGCCTGAACTTTCATTTTTATCTGCCTTTAAATAGATTAATTTGAGGCGGAGGATACCGGCCCCTTGCTCAAATTCAATCCTAAATACTGTCTAAGTCCGAATTGAGTGAAACCTGCGTTGAGCTTTTTAGTTGGGAATAAGACCGTACTTTTTGAAAATCTCATCGATCCGGCCGGATTCCTGAAGAACTTTCAGCGCAGCTCTCAACTTTTCCATATGTGGATAAGGGTTCTTGCGATTTGTGGCGAGGTAAGTTCGGAAGAATTTTATGGGCTCACTAAAGGTGATTCCAGGATCCTCCAGCCCTCTTAAGGCTGTGCTGCCGATGATTTGATCTGTGTACCAAGCATCAATTCGCTTGTTGCGAAGCAGCTTAATAAGTTCGCTACCGTCCCCTGGCACACGATAAACGTTCTTGTATCCCTGCTCAGTAAGCCAATTGTCCCAACTGGATTTTAATTGGACACCAATATGCTTATCCCGGGCTGTTTCCGCAGTGAGCTTTACGTTGTTGAACGTAATGAAGTAGGAATTATTGTTGAAAATGTTCAGATCCCAGACGTATTTATCGTCCCTTGTGGGTGTTCGGGAAAGTGGAAAAATCAGGGACCCCGGCGTTTGTAGGGCCATATGCTGGGCCCGAGCCCAGGGAAGATGAACAATTGTGTATTCTTCTTTCGCCAGCTTGAAAAGCTCGGTCACAATTTCATAAGCGATGCCTGGCTTATCTGGGTCATCGATGACGACACTGGGGAAATAGGATGTATATATTGTCGTTGAATCTGACGCAGTGGCGGCATTGCTAATGTTAAAAGCAATTGCGATTGCGCATATGAAAGAAGCAATGCGGACCATGATATTCTGATAGAAACTTATACATCCCAATTAATGATTTACCAAAAATAGCGCCAAGGACCATTAAAATACAGCCTGATTATCGATCAAAAGGACAGATTTTCTTGTGTTTAGGACCAATTGGGTTGTTGTGGAGTAATAAGTGAACCACCAACCAGAATCGTTTTTGGCCGCGATATTTGCTGAGAAGCTCAAATTTTTGGAGAATGGTGCCCAGGAGAAGACTCGAACTTCCACTTCCATACGGAAACTGCACCTGAAGCCAGAACAGTAATGTTGGTTATATGGTATGAAGAGATTTTGATTGTAAATAAATGGCTAAAAAAAGGCAAATAATAATTGTATTAAGGTAGGTTTGTTTCCGATTAAAGCCATGTAAAGTCATAAATTATGGTCTATGTGGTATACCCTAAATTTGAATGACTCTGCTCTCTAGAACTTAGGGTGAAGGTCAAAGATATCTTTCGCTCAGCATCACATTTCTGGTAGCAAGCAAAGGTGGTAAGGCTTTTCACAAATGAAGTGGAATGACAGAATGCAGCTTGAGGATGTTACAGAGGGAGAGCTAGTCGTTCCCAGTAAACTGGCAACTCTTTTACGGACCGACGCAAAAGAGATTGCCTGGACGATTGGACTCGATGAGAGTGCCTTGAAACGCCGATCTTCCTTAAACGCTCAAGACACCCAAAGACGCCTTTGCGACCCTTGTCACATTAACTTTGTGGCGAGAAAATTTGTGATGATCTAAACTCGTTCGATGCAAAAGATCTCCTATTCCCGGCATCGCTTTCCATCTCAACTCATTCAGCATGCTGTCTGGCTTTACGCCCGATTTACACTGAGCTATCGAGATGTTGAAGATCTCTTGGCTACCCGAGGTTTGGATATTTCCTACGAAACGGCTCGTCGTTGGTTTCTGAAATTTGGACCGGCCATTGCTCGAAACCTTAGATCAACCCGACCTACTCCCAATGATACCTGGCATTTGGATGAAATGGTCATTGCTATACGGGGAAAACGCCATTTTCTATGGCGGGCTGTTGATAGTGAAGGTGAAGTCATGGAGTTCCTTGTACAGCCAAAACGAAACACCAAGGCTGCCTTAAAACTGATGCGAAAGCTTATGAAGAAACAAGGTTTTGCTTCAACACGGATTGTAACGGATAAACTGAAATCTTATCACAAGGCATTCCGAACCTTAGGCTTACCTGCTGAGCATGTTGACAATAAGCGATCGAACAATCGAGCTGAAAACTCACATCTCCCAGTTCGTCGAAGGGAGCGAAAAATGCAGAAGTTTAAATCATCTGGGTCTGCCCAGCGATTTCTAAATATTCACTCTGCTGCTTACAATAACTTTTACATTCAACGTCATCTAATCAATCGGGTTCATCTTAAAGAATGTCGGGTGGAAGCAATTGGCGCTTGGGAAACTGCAAGTGCCGCTGCCTAGATATTTTCACCAAGGGTTTTCTGCGTCTATCGCAAGTTAATGTGACAGTACCTAGTTTCGGTTTTAAAGGACATAAAAAAGGCGGCCCTTGAAGCCGCCTTTCAATTTAGTTTAAACTTTTGATTTATGTGGTCGCTTTTTGTTTGCGACGCCATCCAAGGAAACCCAGTACTGCGAGAGCAGAACCGTAAAGCGGTAGGGCCGCTGGCAATGGAACCGTAGAGACAGAGATTGCCGCAAGAGAAAAATCATTTACACCGAGTTCATCTCCAGGGTTGTGAGTAGGTGCTAAAAATTCTAACCACGCGACGTTCAAGTTATTTAGGGCAAACATCAAATAACCACTGGCCCCATTTGGTGTTTCAGCCCAGTTGGCATCTATTAACATTGAACCTATTCCGCTACTACCGCCCCCCCAAGAAACTTGAGCTTGTTCCCTTGTCTGTTGGTTCGTTGCTGCGAAGAGGTCGAGAAAATAAATCGACTCTACGACGCGAGCTTCTCCGAATGAAACGGTAACAGTCTCATTCGTACCGCCTGAAATTTCGTCATCGGTAATACCGATACCGTCAAGTTGGCACGCAAGCGGAGGGCTCGCGCAAGTATTGCCGTCTTGGCCGGTCCAGGTAAGCGCCCCCCCTGTTGCTGAGATTGTTGCTATTGTACCCGCAAAAGCAACTTGCCCGGAAGTCGGAGCCTGAACGGCATCTCGAACGGCAGCGCTAGTGAAATCAAGAAGCGTAGTGGCATGAGCAATAGTGCCAAACATGCTAATAGCCACAACACTCGCGCCCACTAATGGTATTAGTTTTTTGAACATGAACATTACTCCCATAGATAATTAATTTAGGTTTATGGTTTTAATCTGTACTTTGATCATTGCAGCTCCACACGCATATTTCTGGGGCATTGATTTAAATACAGCAACCCAGTCACCATACTTAATGCAATAAGGTGCCAAAAGGTTCGGAAACCACCTATATCGCTAATGACGATACTGTACGCAACATCAAGGCCATTCTGCTTAACCAAATCACTTCTGAATTTGAGAATGTCAGGCTTAGTGATTGCTATGAGCGGTTTGTCCCCAAAAACAGGTAGTAGGTATTTATCCAACGTAAGACGTTGATTTGATCTGTGACTGTTGCGCCATTCAGCTTCTTTTTCCGAAAACCAGGTTTCCGCGAAATCTGAGAATAATTCCCCCAAATTAGTTTGGGGATTGTTCTCAGTTTGAGCGGAAGTATAAAATCGTTTAGCAAAATTGGAGTTTGGGAAGTATTTTGAGTATTCGAAGGTTCCAAGCGTAATCTCTGCCTCAATTCTATCCATCAGCATCCGCAAGCGTTTCCTATTCGGAGCCGTATTGGAAAGTTTAGTGTACTCTCGACACCGAGTGTTTTTATATCTGAAGTCCAGATACAAAAGATCATTTCTATTGTTTACTGTACCCATCAGCCAACTTCTCTATTGAATGCCTACTAAGAGGGTGTTGAGTGAGGGCGCGGTATACATGTCTTCTTCTATCTTTTCCCAAAGATATAGAATCTTACGCCTCCCAAAGGGTCTGATGTAATGGATACCCTCAAGTAACACTGAATCTTTCAAGCGTTCTCGAATTGTTCGAGGGTCGTATTTGATCCGTGCAGATAGTTCTTCTGTTGTTAAATATGTACTCATGATGTTTTTGCCTCATATTTGGTGCGTTGGTGTCAAATATGATATAATCACATCAAATGTGCATTTCAAGTGAAAATATACCAAATTTGGTGCAAAAAGTCCGTTGACGGGGTAAATGATTGATGGAATGATCGCCTAATCCCTTACTTACGTTAGGATTCTGGTGTGATAAGATTTTTTTTGAAAGAACGGATAGCTGAGAAAGAATTTCGTGAAAAACGAAAGATTAAGCTTGATGAAATTTCCAAAGAATCCGGTGTAAGCCGTAATACACTCTCTCGAATCCTCAACACTTACGGATACAGTACAAGCACAGAGGTGCTTGATAAACTGTGCGAGTACTTTGAGTGTCAGTTGGCTGATTTGGCCGAGTATGTGGAAGATTGATGGTTAGAGGTAAAATACTAGGAATGTATTTTTGAGCTTATGTAGGAGGACCGAAGCATCTAAAGGAAGATGAGGCGTAGTCTCAGATTGGTCTCAATCTGGTCTCAAGACAAAAACAGCCCGATTTACGTTTGTAAACCAAGGCAGTTAAATGTAGGATAAATCCTTTATGTTTCAACTCTTTGAGAGTTGGTGCCCAGGAGAAGACTCGAACTTCCACTTCCATACGGAAACTAGCACCTGAAGCTAGCGCGTCTACCAATTCCGCCACCTGGGCAAGGTTGCGAGGCCCTCTGATATAAAGATCAGGGACTTCTGTCAACATTCTTTTCACTGAATTCGGAATTAATTGTGGTTTTGGCTTGGCCTTGGCTTCACAAGCCGTTAAATAGCTTTCAGAAAGACCTTACATCTGAGTTGAGAGAGGTAAAGTGACCATGTCCAGCAGTCTGATTACCATTATTGGGGGATCCGGATTTATCGGCCATCATCTGGTCGGGCGACTGGCTGCCCAAGGGCACCAGATCCGTATTGCTGTCCGCGACACCGAAAGAGCCGCCGTACTGATGACCCAAGGAAATGTGGGGCAAGTGGTCGGCATGCAGACAAACATCCGTAATCGTCAGTCGATTGAGCGGGCAGTTGCCGGTGCAGATATTGTGATTAATCTGGTCGGTCTGCTCTCAGAAGCTGGTGCACAGAGCTTTGAGAAGGTTCATGTTGAAGGTGCTGCCATGGTCGCAGAAGCAGCCAAAGCAGCTGGCGCCAAACAGTTTATGCAGATGTCTGCATTGGGTGCAGACCTTAAAAGCCCTTCCAAATACGCGCGAACGAAAGCTGAAGGTGAAGCGCGCGTGTCTGAAGTTTTTCCCGGAGCAACGATTATTCGTCCGTCTGTAGTTTTTGGTAATGACGACAGCTTTACCCTGAAATTTGGTCAGATGGCGACCTTGAGCCCTATTCTGCCCTTATTGAATGGCGGGAAGAACCTCATGCAGCCAATTTGGATTGAAGATCTGGTGGATGCCATGACAACAATTCTTGGTGATGCCTCACTTCAAGGCAAGATCTATGAATTCGGCGGGGCTGAACAGCTTTCACTTGCTGACATAATCGGAAGGATCAATGAGGTGACCCGTCGTTCCGTTACGATCCTCCCAACCCCGGAAAGTGCTATGAAGGTAATGGCTTTCTTTATGTCACTGCTGCCAGGTGAGCCGCCGCTAACACTTGATCAAGTGAAACTGCTGAAAACTGATAATATCGTGACAGGGGAGTATCCTGGATTGGCGGATTTAGGGATTGAGCCAGTTCACTTTACGCCTGCTACTCTTGCGTATCTAAAACGTTTCCGTAAGGGCGGTGGATTAAACGAATTGCATGCCTAGATCTCTAATATAGATCCTTAAAAATCGCCCACATGCCTTGCCGGGCGATTTTTTTTGCCTCATTTTCAGAATCGGGTGAAATACACTGCCTTTAAATTCGCGCAGAAATTCTATGGTTTTGGCGATTTAGGTCCGAAATGAGACTAAGTTTCGCCGAAAAATCCCTCAAAATTGATAAATTTTCCAAGATTTTGGAAGTTGTGCCGAAAATTAGGTCACGTTTGTTGACCATATTTCGTTTTTTTACTGGTCAAACGAGATTGTTCGGGGTAAAAGAGACTTCCTTTTCGCTGGGTGTGCGGTGAAAAGAAGTGGGATTTGGCCGGTGACTGACAAGTCACAACAGCAAAAATGACAATCCAATGTCCAAACGGCCAAGATCAGCAAGATTGTGTTGAAGAATAAATGAAACCCGGACTGAGCCCGGGAGTGAGTTAGAGACGCCTATGTCACAGAAAATGTTGAAATTCGTATCGCTTGAGAAACAGATGCCGACAAAAAGAAATGCATCTGCTCGGCGGGAAGACTTTAACGAGATCTATGAGGAATTTGCCCCAGACAAAGCGGTTGAGCAAGCAAGCCGTTGTTCTCAGTGCGGTATTCCTTTTTGTCAGGTTCATTGCCCGGTTCAGAATAACATTCCTGATTGGCTAAATTTGACAGCCAATGGTCGTCTTGAAGAGGCTTACGAGCTGTCTCAATCGACAAACTCGCTGCCAGAGATATGTGGGCGAATTTGTCCTCAGGATCGACTGTGTGAAGGATCCTGCGTTATTGAAAAGGGCTTTCAGTCAGTTACAATTGGCGCAGTTGAAAAATACATAACAGATACAGCCTGGGAGAAGGGTTGGGTTAAACCCAATGCACCGAGCCATGAACTGAATCAGTCAGTCGCAATTATTGGCGCTGGCCCAGGGGGTATGGCGGCCGCAGATCAATTGCGTAAAAAAGGCTATCAGGTTCATGTTTACGATCGGTATGACCGCGTTGGCGGCTTGCTCGTTTATGGAATTCCAGGCTTCAAGCTGGAAAAAGAGGTGGTTGAACGCCGTGCCAAACTGCTTGCGGATGGCGGCGTCACCTTCCATCTGAATTTCGAGATCGGCAAAGATGCGACGTTGGAAGAGTTAAGGGCCAAGCATGAAGCTGTAGTCGTTGCAACCGGTGTTTATAAGGCACGTGATATCTCGCTTCCTGGCAGTGGTCAAAAAGGCATCGTTCCAGCTCTTGATTATTTGACAGCCTCAAACCGTAAGGGACTGGGTGATACAGTTCCAGCTTTTGAAAGCGGTGAGTTGAACGCCGAAGGAAAGAATGTGGTCGTGATTGGCGGCGGTGATACAGCGATGGACTGTGTCCGGACGGCGATCCGTCAAGGTGCGAAATCAGTGAAATGCCTTTATCGTCGGGACCGTAAAAACATGCCAGGTTCCCTTCGCGAGACAACAAATGCAGAGGAAGAGGGCGTCGAGTTTATTTGGCTCTCTGCACCAAAGGCCTTCCATGGTGATGGTGAGGTAACAGCCGTTCGCGCCATTGAAATGCACCTGGGAATAGCAGATTCCACAGGACGTCAGGTGCCTGTAGAGCTTGAAGGATCCGAGTTTGACATTGAATGCGATCTTGCCATTAAAGCGCTGGGATTTGATCCAGAGGATATTCCAACCTTGTTTGATCAACCAGAACTGAAAGTCTCCCGCTGGGGAACTATTGAAGCTGATCCGCTGAGCAAGATGACTAACTTGGATGGGGTTTTTGCCATTGGCGATATCGTTCGGGGGGCATCCCTCGTGGTCTGGGCAATTCGGGATGGTCGGGATGCCGCAGCATCCATTCACCAGTATTTGCAAAAAGCCGCAAAACTGGCTCAGGCGTCCTAAGGTAAGTGAGAGGTAAATGATGAAAAAAGATAACTCAATTCAGTCTGGTGAAGACTTTGTAAAATCATGGACCGATAATGCCACTTATCTTGCTGAAAATGGCATGTATGATCCGTCTGAAGAACATGACAACTGTGGTGTTGGCCTCGTGGCTGCCATGGACGGAACTCCCAGCCGTAAAGTGGTTGTTGCAGGTATTGATGCCCTGAAGGCCGTTTGGCACCGAGGCGCTGTCGATGCAGACGGGAAAACCGGTGACGGCTGTGGCATCCATGTCCAGATCCCTCAGGATTTCTTTAAAGAGCATATCGCCCGCACCGGTCATGAACCACTGGATGGGAAACTGGCTGTTGGCATGATTTTCTTGCCACGAACCGATTTTGACGCCCAGGAAACTTGCCGGACGATTGTGGAATCTGAAATTTTGAAATTTGGGTACTACATCTACGGTTGGCGTCAGGTTCCGGTAAATGCCGGTATTATTGGCGAAAAAGCAAATGCGACCCGCCCGGAAATTGAGCAGATCATGATCGCGAATAACCGGGGTGTGGATGATGATACGTTTGAGCGGGAGCTTTATGTGATCCGCCGCCGGATCGAGAAAGCTGTTCTTAACGCGCATATTACGGGATTTTACGTTTGTACCCTGTCTTGCCGGTCCATCATCTACAAAGGTATGTTCCTGGCAGAGCAGCTCTCCTCCTTCTACCCGGATTTGCTGGACGAACGCTTCGTGTCCAACTTTGCGATTTATCATCAGCGGTATTCTACAAACACTTTCCCGACATGGCACTTAGCGCAGCCATTCCGCGTTCTCGCCCATAACGGTGAAATCAATACTATTCGCGGTAACATCAACTGGATGAAAAGCCATGAAATTCGCATGGCCCACAAAACTTTTGGGGATCGCTCCGACGATGTGAAGCCAATTATCCAGGCAGGAAGTTCTGATAGTGCGGCCTTGGATGCGGTATTTGAGGTTCTGGTTCGGGCTGGGCGGAGTGCGCCTATGTCTAAAACCATGTTGATCCCAGAAAGCTGGTCCAATACGCCATCCATGCCGGAAAGCCACAAGGCTCTCTATGCTTATTGTAACTCAGTGATGGAGCCATGGGACGGACCTGCCGCGATTTGTGCAACTGATGGCCGTTGGGTTATTGCGGGTCTGGACCGGAATGGTTTGCGGCCGCTTCGCTATACTCTGACTAAGGACAACATGTTGGTTGTTGGTTCTGAAACCGGAATGGTTCCTGTGAACGAACTAAATGTCGTTCGTAAAGGTCGCGTAGGTCCAGGCGAGATGATCGGTGTTGACCTCAAGAAAGGGAAATTCTATCCGTCTCGTGAACTCAAAGACAAGATGGCTGCCGCTCGTCCGTTTGAAAAATGGATTGAGAATGTTGTTGAGCTTGAAGGAACGCTTTCCGACGTTAAAGAGGAGCGGAAATTTGATCGCAAGGAACTTCGCCAGCGCCAGATGGGTGCCGGTTGGAGTATTGAGGATCTGGAACTAATCTTGCAGCCAATGGCGGAGGACGGAAACGAAGCTGTAGGATCCATGGGTGATGACACGCCTCTTGCTGTTCTTTCCAAGAAATACCGCGGCCTTCACCATTATTTCCGCCAGCGTTTCTCTCAAGTCACCAATCCGCCGATCGATAGCTTGCGGGAGCGGGCGGTTATGACGCTGAAAACCCGGCTTGGTAACCTCAATAACATTCTGGATGAAGATCCAAGTCAGGCTGAAATTCTGTCGCTGGAAAGCCCAATTCTCACGAGTGGCGAATTTGAAGCCATGCAGCGTTATATGGGTAACGATTGCCAGGTCATTGACTGTACATTTGACATTAAGGGCGGGAAGAACGCTTTGTCTGATGCATTGCGTCGGATCCGGGATGAGGCGGAAACTGCGGTTCGCGGTGGATGTGCTCATTTGATCCTGAGTGACCTTGAGGCCAATGACAGCCGGGCACCAATTCCAAGCATTTTGGCGGCTGGTGGCGTTCATACACATTTGGTGAATGAGGGTCTCAGGACATTCACATCTGTCAACATTCGAACTGCAGAGTGTCTGGATGTTCAATTTTTTGCTGTTTTGATTGGTGTGGGTGCGACAACCATCAACCCATATCTGTTGCAGGAAAGCATTGCTGATCGGTTTGAGCGGAACTTGTTCCCAGGTAAGGATCTGGAAACGTGCCTCAATAACTTTAAGAAAGCCGTGGACAAGGGACTTTTGAAAGTCATGTCTAAAATGGGGATCTCAGTTTTGAGCTCCTATCGCGGTGGTTATAACTTTGAGGCTGTTGGTCTATCCCGTGCGCTGGTCGCTGAATTTTTCCCAGGCATGCCATCCCGTCTTTCTGGGATTGGACTTCCCGGTATTCAGCAGATGGTAATCAGTCAACATCAGAAAGCATATCAGGAAGATGTGATTGCCTTGCCAATCGGCGGCCTTTACCGGAACCGGGCGAGCGGTGAAGTTCACTCGTTTGACGGAGAGCTCATCCATCTGCTGCAAACCGCAGTCGAGAAAGATAGTTATTCTCTGTATAAAAAATACAGCAAAGGGCAGCAGTCGCTACCGCCTGTTAATCTGCGTGATCTTCTAGACTTCAAATCTGATCGGGCACCAATTCCGATCGATGAGGTGGAGAGTATCACAGAAATTCGGAAGCGTTTTGTGACAGGTGCAATGAGCTTGGGCGCGCTTTCAAAAGAAGCGCATGAAACTCTTGCGATTGCGATGAACCGCATCGGCGCGAAGTCTGATAGCGGTGAGGGCGGCGAAGATGTTGCGCGTTTCACGCCACGTCCAAACGGGGATAATGCCAACTCTGCCATTAAGCAGATCGCGTCAGGCCGTTTCGGTGTAACCGCCGAATATCTCAATAACTGTGAGGAAATTGAGATTAAGGTCGCACAGGGTGCAAAACCTGGTGAAGGTGGACAGCTGCCTGGATTTAAGGTTTCGGAGATGATTGCCAAGCTTCGAAACTCCACACCGGGTGTGACCTTGATTTCTCCGCCACCGCATCATGATATCTATTCGATCGAGGATTTGGCTCAGCTGATCTACGATTTGAAGCAGATTAATCCAGAAGCCCGGGTTTGCGTGAAGCTAGTTGCTGAAGCTGGTATCGGAACCGTGGCTGCCGGTGTTGCGAAGGCGAAAGCCGATGTCATCATGATCTCCGGCAACTCCGGCGGTACAGGCGCAAGCCCGCAAACATCTGTTAAATATGCAGGTGTACCTTGGGAAATGGGCCTGCCGGAAGTTAATCAGGTCCTGACCTTGAATAAGCTTCGCCACTCCGTTTTGCTTCGGGTTGACGGCGGAATGAAAACGGGTCGGGATATTGTGATCAGCGCCATGATGGGTGGCGAGGAGTATGGCCTTGGAACGGGTGCGCTGGTTGCGCTCGGTTGTATTTTGGTTCGCCAGTGTCACTCCAACACTTGTCCTGTGGGTATCTGTACTCAGGATGAGGAGCTGATCAAGAAGTATGAAGGAACCGCGGATAAGGTGGTCAACCTGTTCAGCTTCCTCGCTGAAGAAGTTCGTGAGATTTTGGCTTCTCTCGGTTACCGATCTTTGGAAGAAATCATTGGCCGGAGTAATCTGCTAACACAGGTTAGCCGCGGGGCAGCTCATCTTGACGATCTTGATCTAAACCCATTGCTCGCTGAAGCAGATGCTGGCGATAACCCGCGGGTTTGCACAAATGTTGGGCCTGTTCCGGTTCCTGAAACTCTGGATGCGCAGATGATCATGGATGCCGCGAACGTCTTTAATAAAGGCGGTGAAAAGCGGCAGCTGGCTTATAGCATTCGTAATACCCACCGGGCCATCGGAACAAAGCTTTCATCCCAGATTGTGCGGACTTTTGGGATGACCGGGCTGGAACCTGGTCATATCACTGTTCGCTTGCGCGGATCGGCTGGTCAGTCACTGGGTGCTTTTGCAGTACAGGGGCTGAAGCTTGAAGTTCTTGGGGACGCTAACGATTACTGTGGTAAGGGCCTTTCCGGCGGTACCATTGTGGTTCGGCCAATGACCTCTAGCCCGATTACTTGGAATGAAAATACCATCATCGGCAACACGGTCCTTTATGGTGCGACTTCTGGCTATCTTTATGCTGCAGGCCAAGCGGGAGAGCGGTATGCCGTTCGGAATTCCGGTGCTATCTCAGTGATCGAAGGCTGCGGTACTAATGGCTGTGAATATATGACTGGCGGTAAGGTTGTTATCCTTGGTGAAGTGGGCAGCAACTTTGCAGCTGGTATGACCGGTGGCATGGCTTTCATTTATGATGAAAACAATGTTTTACCAGGAAATATAAACGAAGAGAGCGTGATCTATCAGCGTCTGCAGTCCAGCCATTGGGAGGCTGAACTGAAGGCCCTTGTCGAAGATCATTATACGATGACCGGATCGCCAATGGCTGAGCGTCTACTGGCTCATTGGGACATGGAGCGAGGACATTTCTGGCTGGTTTGCCCAAAAGAAATGATCAACAAGCTTGAACATCCTCTCTCTGATGATGAGGCGCTGGAAACAGCTTAAGCATCTGAACTTAGACCGGTGGGAATTCCCACCGGTTTTTTTCTGCCGATGACCCGGTAAATTCTTCCGCTACGTTGTCGGATTAGACAGTCTTTTACCTTATGCGTAACTGGCTAAGGTTTGCTAAGTCTATGTAATATAGACTTATTATCTTGTGGTATAAAAGTTTGTGAGATTGGCCCGGCTTTTGCTTCTCTTCAAATAACATATGAATTGTTATTACGGAGATATACGCAATGCATCAGATGCCCCAATCCATTTCACAAGCGTCTCAAGAGGATCTCGATCGGTTTGAAGACCCTATCATTCAGTTTGAAGATGTGATGTGGGCGGCCCGACGGTTTATCTTGATCTATGGCGGGGATGCGCCTTTTGAAGCTGAAAAGGTTGTCAGCAAAATGGATCTGGCTGGCAAGTTACATGTCGCTGAGATGTTTTCACGGGTGCGGGAAGAATGCGTTCGTTTGCTGAAATGCAGTGATAAATACCGCATGCGTGAGTTTCACTAGAGTTTAATGTAGGTCAAAGGCTGGAAACACGGTTTGATCTTACGAGACCAAGTCGTGGTTTTTCGGCCTTGAAAAATTCAGGCTAGGCTGATTAAAGTCAGACAAATTCCTTCTCCAAACACCTTGTCTGCGGTATTGTGCCTGCCATGCGTAAACTCTATCATTTCTGGATATCTCCTGCCTCTCGCAAAGTGCGATTGGTCCTGAACGAAAAGGGCCTGAAATACGACCTTGAGGTGGAAAAACCTTGGGAGCAGAGAGACGAATTTCTTGCGTTAAATCCCGCGGGTGATGTACCTGTCCTGAAGGATGAAAATGGTGCTATCCTGTCGAATTGTCAGGCCATTGTTGAGTATCTCGAGGACACTTATCAGGATGTGCGGCTGTTACCAGAGGATACGCTGGAAAAAGCAGAAACCCGCCGATTAGTAGCTTGGTTTGATCATAAGTTTCGGAGCGAAGTGACCGAAAATTTGGTTGAAGAGAAGATTCTGAAACGCTTGATGCGGACAGGAACCCCAAATACATCTGCTATTCGGGCTGGGCACCACAATATTCATTATCATCTGGATTATATTGAATATCTGACCGAGCGTCGGAATTGGTTGGCCGGTGAGGACTTTACCCTCGCAGATATATCAGCCGCAGCTCAGATTTCAGCGGTTGATTATTTGGGTGACGTCCCTTGGGACCAGCATCCAGGAGCGAAAATCTGGTATTCTCGAATTAAGTCACGGCCGACATTCAGGCCTTTATTGGCTGATAACTTACCAGGCATGCCAGCGCCTAAACATTATGCGGATCTTGACTTCTAGGGCAGCCTAATGGCTCAACTCTCCCAACAGGAAAAAAGTGATCTGATCCAGTTTGCACTGGATCAGGGGTTTGATGTTGTGAAAGTGGCGTCTGCAGATCTTGGTAAACTTCCGGGAGAGCGATTAGAGGCTTTCTTGGCAGCTGGATATCATGGTGATATGGATTGGCTGGAAAACCGGAAAACCTGGCGCAAAAACCCCAAAAACTTATGGCCTGAAGCACAGTCAGCCTTGGTGCTTGGCTTGAATTATGGTCCGCATACTGATCCTAGAGTGCTGGCTGACCATGCTGATAAAGGAATTATCTCTGTCTATGCGCGGGGTAAGGACTATCATGATGTTATCAAGAAACGTCTGAAACGAATTGCGCGTCATATGGTTGCGACTATCGGTGGTGACGTAAAAGTTTTTGTCGATACGGCACCCGTTATGGAAAAACCGCTAGCTCAGGCTGCTGGTTTGGGGTGGCAGGGTAAGCATACCAACTTGCTCAGTCGAGAATTTGGTTCCTGGTTGTTTTTGGGCGTCATTTTGACCACAGCTGAAATTGCACCGGACGCAGCAGAAACAGGGAGTTGTGGGAATTGTACAGCTTGTCTTGAGGCCTGCCCAACCCAGGCTTTTACCGCCCCCTACCAGTTGGATGCTTCCCGTTGCATATCCTACCTGACAATTGAGACCCGAGATCATATACCTCGTCATCTGAGACCTGCTCTCGGGAACAGGATTTATGGATGTGACGATTGTCTTGCTGCATGTCCCTGGAACAAATTTGCGAGCGAAGCTTCAGAGATGGCTTTTTGGGCGAAGGAAGAACTCAATGCTCCTGATTTGATAGATTTGGTGCGATTGGATGATCCCAGCTTTCGGGAACTGTTCAGAGGATCACCTGTTAAGCGGTTAGGTCGTAACCGATTTGTGCGCAACGTCATTATTGCTCTTGGAAATAGCGGTCTAGATCACGCTGTTAAAGATTTGGAGTTGCATCTTCAGGATGTGTCACCCATTGTACGAGTGGCGGCTGTCTGGGCGCTTGGGCAACTGATCTCAATTAAGCGGTTTCAACAGCTGTATGATCGGGAATATGGCAAAGAGCCAGATGAAGCCGTCAGGCAGGAGTGGCAAATTTCTCGGGATGAGCTGGAGACAGGAAGAAAAAAAGTATGAGTCGACTAGATAGTTTTATTCGGCGGGTCAGCGCCCAGCGCGATTGCTTAAACCAGGTTGCTGAAGATCTGAAGGGAACGGAAGGCAGTATTCTGGAATTTGGGCTCGGAAATGGTCGAACCTATGATCATTTGCGAAGCCTATTTGGTGCGGAAGACATATATGTGTTTGAGCGTAAAGTTAATGCACATCCCGACTGCATACCCGATGATGAACATTTGATTTTGGGAGATGTACTTGAGACTCTTCCAACAGCAAAGGATCGAATTGGAAGATCTGTTCGTCTCGCTCATTGTGATATTGGAACTGGCGACAAGGAGGCCAGTCTGAAACTGGCTGCCCAGATGAGTGTCTATTTAGATCAGCTTCTGCATAGAGGTGCTTATGTGGTGAGTGACCAGCCGCAGGAGGTTGAGGGGTGGGAAGCTCAACCACTTCCAGAGAATGTCGCTCCTGGTCGATACCATATTTATCGTAAAGCTTAAGTAGCCGGTTAGATAAGGGCAAAGCATATCTCAAAAGGGATAGTTCCTTAAGGGTATAGGTCTTTTTGCAGAATTGTTTTACAGAAACCTATAATTTAGAACCCATAGCATGAGCTATGATACTACAAGCCCGGATCAGCCACTGACCAATCAAATGGGTACTTCCTCACGTGAAATTGCCCGGCGCCTTCATGTTTTGAACCTAACCGACGAAGATTGCCGAAATCTTGCCTCAGTAGAGAATCTGGTGGTTGAGAAATTGCCCGATATCGTTGAAGAGTATTATGCGTTTCAACTCAGGGATCAGGAAATCTCTGCCATTATTGGCGATGCGGATACCTTGACCCGTCTGAAAGGGTATATGCACACCTACATCAAGTCGTTGTTTTCGGGTAACTTTGATCAGGTCTATGTGAACACGCGACTTCGCATTGGCAAGGTCCATAAACGACTGGATGTACGGCCGAAGCTTTACATGACCGCATACACAGAACTTCACACGCTGTTGGACCGGGTGTTGGAGGATTGTGTGTCTTAACCCGAGCCGATCAAAGAGTCGTTGAGCAAAGCCCTTCTATTTGATGCTGAACTCGTTTTTGATGCTTATGTAGAATCTTACGTAACCGAGATGCAGCTCGCGACACGGGAGGTGGAAAAGTATGCCTCTCAAGTTGGAATAAAACTGGATAGTATGTTTGCCCGAATGCATGAACGGGCTCAGAAAGATGCTGTCACAGGATTGCACAATCGACGGGCTTTGTACGATTACTTAAAGCATGAGTGCAATGTGGCAGAAAGGCACAAACTCTCTTTCGTTTTGATATATCTGGATTTGAATAATTTCAAATCTGTCAATGACTTACATGGTCACCATGCGGGGGATGATGTCCTGGAAAAGGTTGGGAAATGCCTTGCATCAGTGACAAGAGCTGTTGATGTGCCTGCTCGATATGGCGGTGATGAGTTTTGTGTCATCATGCCGCGTATTTGTCTGAAAGACATTGAAGCGCCTCTCAGACGATTGTGTAAGGATTTTGATCAACGTTGTTCTTATCCGGTGACCTTTAGTATGGGAGTAATCCAGGTGGGACCAACCCATTTTGAAGAGCCTGAAGAGCTGATCAAAAAAGCTGATGCCATGATGTATGAAGCGAAACAAAGGTCTCACCGTGATGGGCAGCATCATTGGCAGTTTGAGGGTAAGCTGGGCTCTCCTGAAAATGTCTGAATTTGAGTTTCAGGGTTTCAGGTCAAAATCCATAATAACCGGCGCATGATCTGAGGGTTTTTCGAGACCCCTGGCCTCAAGGTCAACCGTCATAGATTTTACGGTGCCATCCAGGGCCGGAGTGATCCATATGTGATCCAGTCGCCGGCCTTTGTTAGATTTCAGCCAATCTCGGGCACGATAACTCCACCAGCTAAAGAGTGGCTCCGATGCTGGAACCACTTGCCGCATGGCATCAATCCAGTCATGGGAAGCTTGCATTCGATCCATATGCTCAACTTCAATCGGCGTATGACTGACTACTTTCAAAAGTTGTTTATGACTCCACACATCCGTTTCCAGCGGAGCAATATTTAAGTCTCCGACCAAGATAAATTTATTGCTTTGATGCTTGAGATTTGTGAACCAGTCCGTGACTTCTGTAATAAAATCAAGCTTGTGGGCAAATTTATCATTTTGTTCCACATCCGGAATATCTCCGCCAGCCGGAATGTAGAAGTTATGAAGAACGGTTCCATTTTCAAACTCAACGGCGATATGACGTTTGTCATCCTTATCGCACCAGAGCGGCATATCCAGCGTTTTAAATGAAAACTTTGAGAATATCGCGACACCGTTATAGCTTTTCTGACCTGCAATCGCCTGATGCTCATAGCCCAGCTTATTAAAATTTTTAACGGGAAATTCGTTGTCTGTGACTTTGGTTTCCTGAAGGCAGATCACATCCGGGTTATGGGTAGCAACCAAATGATCGACATGTGCCAACCGGGCACGAACGGAGTTGATATTCCAGGTAACAAGACGCATAAGTTTTCCAAGGTTCAGGGGTAAGTTTGTCAGAACAGGTTAAAGCTATTTCCGGTGATAGCAATAGGCCAACGCCCCAGTTCGAACAATTTATATTTGAGGGCGAAGGGATGGGTATCTTCTTCACCTGCGGCAAGGACAAGTGCAGCCTGATGGCAGGTTTGAATGGCGGAACCAATTGCAGCCCGAATTAATTCTTCGTCATTGATACCTTCGTCTTCTGCCAGTGCTTCCACTGCATTTTGAACCAAAGGGGATGCGGTTGCCGAGATATGAGTAAGGGCCATGTTCAGGTCTTCTTCGCTCATCAATTCAAGAGCATCCATGGTCAAGGCTGCCCGAAGCTGTTCTTCGGTTTCCCACCAGCTGGAGTTCCAGTCGGGGTTTGCGGCAGCATAAGATGCCTCTTCCCAGTCCGTAATGGGGGCAATCATGGTTCCTGGAAAGCCCAGAGTTTCTACATAAAATTCTGCTGTCCGCTGAGTCGCGGCCCCAAAAGGGAGACCAACAGATCGAAACCAGTTTACGGATGGCAAGAGTTTGTTAAATCGCACCACAGAGACCAGGGTCGGATATTCTTCAATATCTGGCTGATCTTCAAAATCGTCGTCATAGTCGTTGGTCATTGAATGCATAAGTCCTGCTAGGCGTTTCGAGCAAAGTGCTTATCATGAATCATTCGCAATAAAAACGGATTACTCATAGAAAGGGTCGCGAAACACAAAGAGTTCTGGCTTGAATTGCACTCCTTCCTCTACGTCAGAAATGGTAACGCTTGTTGTGCTTCCTTGGGCGTCAGTAACAAGCCATTTTCTAAGTTCAAACGGACGTTGCGTAAAGACAAGTGTCAGCCCACCCTGTTCCGGTTCATCAGTGTCGATAATATTGACACGCAGAATTCCACCGTCTTTTTCAACAGAAGTCACAGTGACTTCGCCTTCAAGCCGGACATCTTTTCGAAGGATTACTGAAATTGGTGTGGAATAGAGGGGAAGCCTATTTGTTTCTTCAAGCTCTTTATCATGAAAAACCAACCAGGTTCCGTCAGCTACAACCAAGATTTGCGCAGGCGGTAAATATTCAAATCGAGCCCGGCCGGGTCGATTGATCATGACTGTTCCTCGGGCAATTTGTCCCTCAGCGTTCACTTGCAAGAAGTTGGCCTGCATTGTTGTGATGTCATTCAGATAGGATTCTACGCGCGCGATACTTTCTCGATCTGCATCAGAGAGAGGTTTTGTTTCGGCCGCAGAGACTTGAAAGGATATCAGTACAAGCCCGAGGGTGATTAAAAGTGAACGCATAAATCAGTTTCCGTTGCAATCTCGTGTTGAGGTTGAAGCTTCACTTTCCACATAAGAGCAGAGTTTGTCAAAACCAAGGAGAACTGTTCGGTTAGTTGTAAGGATCCTCAATATTGCGGGCGAGGACTTCTCGTTTTCCGACATGGTTGGCCGAACTAATTACCCCTTCTTTTTCCATTTGATCAATGATCCGGGCCGCTCGGTTATAGCCGATTTGTAGATGCCTTTGCACAAAACTTGTGGATGCTTTTCGCTCCCTGCAAACAAGCGCAACTGCTTGATCGTAAAGAGCATCATCAGATTTGCCGCCACTGCTGCCTGAGCCACCTTCAAGGCCTGGAATGTCCATCTCACTTTCTTCAGTGACTTCATCCACATAGGCCGGTGCCCCTTGTTCTTTTAGGAAGGCAACAACCTGTTCTACTTCTTCATCTGAGACAAAAGGCCCATGGACACGTTGCACTCTGCCTGCGCCAGGCATAAAGAGCATATCACCCTGACCAAGTAGCTGTTCAGCACCTTGTTCGCCCAGAACGGTTCGACTGTCAATTTTCGACGTGACCTGGAAGCTGATCCGGGTTGGGAAGTTAGCTTTGATGGTACCGGTGATCACATCAACGGATGGGCGCTGTGTCGCCATAATCACGTGCAGGCCTGCCGCCCTCGCCATCTGAGCTAGTCGTTGTACCAGAGCTTCAATGTCCTTGCCCGCCACAATCATCAAATCAGCCATCTCATCCACGATAATCACGATCATGGGAAGTGGTTCAGTATCTAGCGGCCTTTCCTCGAAGATGGGCTCACCTGTTGTGGCATCAAATCCCGTCTGCACGGTACGCTTGATTTCCTCACCCCGTTTAGCGGCTTCTCGAATTCGCTGGTTATATCCATCGATATTACGAACCCCAAGCTCGGCCATTTTGCGGTAGCGCTGTTCCATTTCTTTTACGGCCCATTTAAGGGCGCTCACCGCTTTTGCAGGTTCAGTCACCACGGGCGCCAGAAGATGCGGGATACCATCATACACAGAGAGTTCCAGCATTTTGGGATCGATCATGATGAACCGGCATTGCTCTGGCGGAAGACGATACAAAAGGCTGAGGATCATGGTGTTGACGGCGACGGACTTACCAGAACCTGTTGTACCCGCAATCAATAGATGTGGCATGCGTGCTAGATCAGCGACGACTGGATCACCGCCGATGTCTTTGCCAAGAGCCAGGGTCAGCTTGGAATTTGTGCTTTCATATGCGGCGGTTGACAGCAGTTCCCGCAAATAAACAGTTTCACGGCGCTGGTTTGGTAGTTCAATACCAATCGCGTTGCGTCCAGGGATTACAGCGATACGCGTGGAGACGGCGCTCATGGAGCGGGCGATGTCATCGGCAAGTCCAATAACCCTGCTGCTTTTCAGACCCGGTGCGGGTTCAAGCTCATATAGTGTGACAACCGGGCCTGGACGAACCCTGGTAATCTCACCTTTGATCCCGTAGTCATCGAGAACTCCCTCCAAAAGGCGGGCATTGTTCTGCAAGGCCTCTTCACTGAGTGGCTTATTCACCAGTTTAGTGTCTTGCAAGGCCAGGAGACTGAGCGGTGGCAGTTGGTAAATATCAGATGGACCAAGATCCAAAGCCGTTTGTTTTTCAGCAGCTACTCGTTTGCCTGTTTTTACGGCTGCCTTTCTTGTTTCGATCCTGGTTTCCTTTGCTGGTTCAGCTGACTCTGGGGTCGCGACCTTAGCTTTGGACTTTACTCTTTTCTTTGGTTTTGCTGGCGTTGTTTCCGCAAGATCAAGAACGTCATCATCTTCATCGTCGATTTGTTTTCTGAATTTCAGCCCTTTTAAAGAGGCAGAAGCTCGTACCAAAGTTTGTCCACCTTTGGCAACACCGCGACCCATAGCCATCCATTCCTGCAGTGGAAGGGCATAGGCTAGAACAAGGAGTACCCCTGCAATGACAGCCAGCACTATTGCTAGGGCAAAGCCTGGAACAGGTGTGCCGATGGTTTGAAACAGCACCATGAGGTTGTTGTAGATCACCTCTCCAACGATGCCGCCAAACCCCGCATTTAAAGGCCAGTTTTCCGGAACCGGTACTGCGGTGATCGCGGAGGCAAGCGCGGAAATTGCAAAAGGCATCAAAGCAACATGAACCCAACCCCATTTCAGGCCCTTACGTGTCCCAATTCGCCACGCCCAGGCAAGCAGTCCAAGGATGAGGCCGATTGAAGCAAGCCCAATTGTCTGCAGAAGCAAATCTGCGATATGAGCGCCCGGTACTCCTAGCCAATTAGAAGCTGAAGCATCTGTTGCGTGATTAAAATTGGGATCGCCTGCATCGTAAGAGACCAGTGTAATGGCTGCTAGTAGGGCAACCAAAGTCAAGCCTAAACCAAAGAGTTTAAAGGCAAGACGGGTCAGGAAATCAGTACTTCCGGTTGGTAAAAGAGATACAGTTTTAGTACCAGAACCTTTTAAATTCATATCCAATTTCTATAAACAGTTGGCCATGCGGGACAATGCTTCGTCCATCATATCCGGATCGAACACCAATGCCACGCGAATATATTCAAAACCTGGATTAATTCCGTCCGCTGTTGTTCCGCTGAGATATTCCCCCGGTAAAACCCTAACGGCCGCTTCTGTCCAAAGTTTTTTTGTCGCTTCTACTCCATTTCCAACGTTGAGCCAGAGAAAGAAACCTCCTGGTGGCCGATAAAAGTCGAAGCGGTTTCCTAGATGGCGTTCAGCGATATCAATATTGGTTTGATAAAGTTTACGATTTTCGATCACATGGCTATCGTCATTCCAAAGGGCAGCTGAGGCAGCGCACACTGGAAGCGGTGAGGCTGCACCTGCAAAATTTCGTAAGTTGATTAGAGTTTTGGTGGTCACCTCTTCACCGACGATAAAGCCGGAGCGAAGACCAGCTGCACTGGAGCGTTTGGAGAGAGAATGAAAGGCCATGACGTTGGACAGATCCCCTCCCAGATCTTGCAAAACCTGAAGAATACCTTCCGGTTGGTCCTTGTCATAAATCTCTGCATAGCATTCGTCCATGATCAGCATGAAATCATGTTTGCGGGCAAGTTGCAGGGCCTTTTCAAGATAAGCCCTTCCGGCAACTGTGCCTTGCGGGTTTGAGGGGCTGCAAAGATAGAAAGCCTCTGTCCGCTCCAGCAGCTCTTCATCTAACGTCTCAAGATCCGGGAAAAAGTTGTTTTCCAGTGTTGCATTCAGGAATACCGGCTCAGCACCAGCCATCACAGCCGCAGCGTGGTAGACGTGATAATAGGGGTTAGGGATAAGAATTGCAGGCTTTTGGCCAGATTTCCCCTGCCGATTGGTAACGATCTGCGCGAGCATATATAAGGCTTCTTTTGTACCATTAACCGGGGTGATGTGCCGTGAGGGGTCGATCATCCCCTCTTTCAGGTTATACCTGCGGTTTAGCCAGCCTGTTATTGCCTCCCGAAGTTCCGGTGTTCCATCCACTGGTGGATACTTTCCATAGAGATTATCTGTGGTTTGAAGAACATCTTTCATAAATTGGGGCGGTTGGTTTTGTGGCTCACCAATAGTTAATGCCAACGGTTTAAGCCCTTTCACTGGTTCCAATGGATCCAGAAGGGTGCGCAGGGCAACAAAAGGCGAGTTTCTTAAACCGGAGAGGTCAGGGTTCATTTTTGTTTATCCGCAGCAAAAGCAAAATTATTGGACTAGCCTGATTTGTGCCATGCAAAGAGGAATATTTCACCCTTTTTCTGTGTGTCCCGACTCACTGTAGCTGTTTTTGCGAATTTTATGGGAAAAAATGCAAGCAGAAAATGCTGCTATTTGGAAGGGGTACAAAACAAAAACAGATAACACTAATAGGCGAATATCTTTTGTATAAAATTCTATAATAGTTTTAGAATAAATCTAACCTACTGTGGATTCACCCGCCAAAATCCTTCGTGTTCTAATTTTGTTCTTTAAATAAGACTAATACTAATAGAATAAACCATAAGACCAGGGTATAGGGCAGTGATCACAAAAATGTGATCACTGAGATTTAACATAAATTCGGTTATTTGAGGTCTTCTTCTGGATAAGCGCCAATTTTGTGGATGCTCAAATCGGCTCCGTCAAACTCGGATTGTTCGTCCAGGCGAATACCAGTTGTCATCTTCAAGACACCATAAACAATCAAACCAGCAACTAGGGCATAGAGACAGCCCGCAACACTGACAATGAGTTGAACAGTAAAGCTGACACCACCTAGTCCACCGAGCGCCTCAGCTCCGAAAATACCGGCCGCTAAGCCACCCCAGAGCCCACATAAACCGTGCAATGGCCAGACGCCTAAAACGTCATCAATTTTGAAGCGGTTTTGGCAAACAGTAAATGCATAGACAAACAAGCCCCCAGCAACAAGTCCTGTGAGGAGTGAACCTAGAGGATGCATCACATCCGAGCCGGCGCAAACAGCGACCAAACCAGCTAGAGCGCCGTTGTGAACGAAGCCTGGGTCGTTTTTTCCAACTACCAAAGCGGCGAGGATTCCCCCAACCATTGCCATCAAAGAGTTTAAGGCGACAAGGCCAGAAATACCGTCGATTGCTTGCGCACTCATCACGTTGAATCCGAACCAGCCGATACACAAGATCCAGGACCCAAGGGCAAGGAAGGGAATATTGGAGGGCGGAATACCAATTACGCGGCCATCCTTTTTGTAGCGTCCTAATCGTGCACCCAGAAGTAGGACAGCACCAAGCGCAATCCAGCCCCCTACACCATGAACGACAATAGAGCCGGCAAAATCATGGAAGGTTGCACCAAAGGTTGCTTCAAGCCAATCTTGTAGTCCGAAATTTCCATTCCAGATGATGCCTTCAAAGAAAGGGTAGGCAAGTGCGGTAAGCACAGCCGTCGCCATGAGTTGAGGCCAAAACTTAGCTCGTTCAGCAATGCCGCCTGAAATAATTGCCGGGATGGCCGCAGCAAATGTCAAAAGGAAGAAAAACTTGACCAGATCATAGCCATTACTGGCAAAGCTATAACCCTCTGCTGTTGCGGTACCCGAGAGAACTGCTGCATTGACCAAGAAATCAATGCCATAAGCGACGCTGTATCCGACAAAGAAATAACAGATGGTTGAAACCGCAAAGTCCACCAGGATTTTAATTAGGGCATTGACCTGGTTTTTTCGTCGGACTGTTCCGACCTCCAGAAAAGCAAATCCCGCATGCATGGCAAAAACCATGATTGCGCCCAGCAGAATAAACAGGACATCTGTGCCTGTAGTTGTCGCGGCCATTTCACACACTCCATGTTTTGATTAGGTTTTCTTCGATGAACCTGTCATTTTTCCCTCATACAGCAAAACCTCCAATATTCTGGAGGTTTGTCTGCTATGGCATCTTTTAATCAAAGACCGTGCCAGTGTTGGAAGTGCTGATTTTTGGGGCGTTTGATGAAAATAAGGGCGCTAAAAATAAAACAATTGCCCAAAATATATTCATCTACAGATGAAAATTTGGGCAATTGTCACTTTTGCAGGCAGATAAAATGAGGGATATATCTGCCTGCTGTCAGTTACATTTAGCTGGAAGGTCCAAATTCAGGGTAGGCTTCCAAGCCAAGTTCAGCTTTGTCCAGGCCATTGGCTTCGTCTTCTTCGTCTGCCCGAATACCGACAGTGTATTTCAGGAGCAACCACAGGATTGTGCTTGTGATGATAACAAAGACACCGATGGCAACAATGCCAGTAGCTTGAACAACGAATGTTGCGTCAGCATCAGAGATAGCAACCGCGAGTGTTCCCCAGATACCTGCAACAAGGTGAGCAGAAATGGCGCCGACAACGTCGTCGATTTTTAGCTTGTCGAGCAGTGGAACTGCGAAGACTACCAAGGCACCACCGACTGCACCGATGATGATTGAAAGGCCGATTGATGGATCAGCAGGTTCAGCTGTAATGGAAACCAGACCAGCGATTGCACCGTTCAGAGCCATTGTCAGGTCCACTTTTTTGTAGAGGATCTGTGTCAGGATCATCGCGGAAAGAACGCCACCGACTGCCGCCATATTTGTATTGGCGAAAACGTTTGCCATTTCGATAACTGCTGAAGCAGAGCCCAGCGCAAGCACGGAACCACCGTTAAAGCCGAACCAACCAAGCCACAGGATGAAAGTTCCAAGAGTGGCTAGCGGAAGGTTCGCGCCTGGAATTGGTTGTACTTTGCCGTCTGCGCTATACTTGCCTTTACGGGCACCCAAGATGATTGCGCCTGTCAAAGCAGCCCAGCCACCAACGGAGTGAACCAGAGTAGAGCCAGCATAGTCACTGAAGCCCATTTCTGAGAGCCAGCCGCCGCCCCAGACCCATGAGCCCTGGATTGGGTAAATGATTGCGGTCAGCAGGAATACGAAAGCCAAGAACGGCCATAGCTTGATACGCTCTGCAACGGCACCAGAAACGATAGAAGCAGCTGTTGCCACGAATACCATCTGGAAGAACCAGTCAGAAGAAGCTGAGTAACCGCCGTCGGCGAAAGTGCCAGCCAGCGCATCAGCGTCATCTGGACCCCAGAAAGGGCTGAAGCTTCCGATAAAGCCAGTTACGTCCATATACATCAGGTTGTAGCCGACAAGGTAGAAAGTCAGGCCTGCAATTGAGTATAGCGCGATGTTTTTCAGGCAGATGGTTGCTGTGTTCTTTTTCCGAACCAGACCTGCTTCAAGCATTGCAAAGCCTGCAGCCATCCACATTACCAACGCGCCGTTCAGGATGAATGAAAATGAGTTGAAAATATAAGCGGTTTCCGGATCAACGGCTGCATTTGCCACCCCCGGAACCATTGCTAACACGGCCGCACTGAAGGCCAGTGTTTTCTTGTTTACTTTAAAATCTCGCATGGAAACTCTCCTAGAGGGCATCTGCATCTGTTTCACCGGTTCTAATCCGGATCACATTGTTCAGGTCATAGACAAAAATCTTGCCGTCACCGATTTGACCAGTCTTTGCCGTTTCTTTGATGGTCTCTACTGCCTGTTCAACCAGGTCATCTTTCACGGCCAATTCAATTTTGATTTTCGGAAGGAATGAGATCGCGTATTCGGCACCGCGATAGATCTCTGTATGCCCTTTTTGACGCCCAAAGCCTTTAACTTCGGTTGCCGTTAAGCCGTCTATCCCGATGGCTGTCAGCGCATCGCGTACATCGTCCAGTTTGAACGGCTTAATTATAGCCATTATTAGTTTCATTTAACTTCACCTCTCAGGCTGATCTGAGTGTAAGGGCTTGACGCCCAGCACGACCTCCCCATTTCAAGACCCGTGCCAACTTGAGAAATGAGTTAATTTTTTCTTAAAAACCAGCGATTTAGCCAATTTGAGATTAAAAATTGTGCAGCAGAAAAAAAATATACTGCACAATATTTAGTCATTTGCGCGTATTTGGCTATTTTTTGTGCATATTTTCAGATAGGACGATATCCACTGCCTCAGAAAGGCGCAGAAGTTTGTTTTCCTGGAAAGGTAATGCCATAAGCATCAGGCCCACGGGAAACTTACCAGCAAAGCCTGCGGGTTGTGTTGTTGCGCAAAGACCCAGCAGATTGGCTAAACGGGTAAGGCTGATCGACATAAGAGCTTTCTCAATATAAAAATCGTCATCTTCATACAGCTTATCAAGTTCTGGCGGAATGTCGGGCTGGGTTGCCCCTACAACAAGATCAAACCCTTTAACTTGTTCCAGATACTCTGCATGAAGCTTTTCAAGCCCAAACTGGAGTTTTAAAACATCTTCAGCCGAGAATTTTTCTCCTGCAAGGAACCGTTTTCCAATTGCGGAATAGATACGATCAGGTTTTTCCCGGATCAAGTCTCCCCACAACGCATAACCTTCCAGCATTCCGGGATAGCCATGTTGATTACAGAGATTTAGGACGTCTTTAAACGCAGGTACCGGTCCTTCCACAATCTCAGCTCCTGCGGCTGCTAGTTTGGTTAAGGCTTGATCAATAACTGTTTTGAATTCTGGGATAACCAGATCTTCAAAAACCGTAGTTGCTTTCAGAATGCGGCATCCCTTCAAACTGACGCCTGTTAGATCAGCGGCAGGCTTACCGCTCATTATACTGCAAAGGATATTGGCGTCGCCGAAATTGGTGGTTAGCGGCCCCACAGTATCTTGGGCGGGGGATAAGGGAACCGATCCTTTCAGGGAAATCAACCCATGGGTTGTTTTTAAGCCCTTGATGCCGCACCAAGCTGCTGGAATGCGAACAGAACCTGCAGTATCTGAACCAATGGCTGCCGGAGCCAAACCATGATGTACAGACAGTGCTGCGCCAGAAGAGGAGCCCCCGGGTACACGTTCAACCTCTGTATCAAAAGGGTTGGCCCCGGTTCCGGTCCACGGATTATTTCCCAGCCCCGAAAAGGCAAGGTCTGGCATATTTGTTTTTCCAAGGCAGACAAGGCCTGCCAGTGTTGCACGTTTCAGACATTCAGCATCTTCTTCTGGAACTCTGCCTTCCAAAAGCTGCGTACCAGCTTCAGTCTTTATGCCGGCTGTATCAAAAAGGTCTTTCCAAGATATCGGGACACCATCAAGTGGGCTACGGCGTGTTTTGGTTTTGGCTCTGTGAGAGGCGGCTTTGGCTTCTGTCAAAGCTCTCTCTTCAGTTAGACGTACAAAAATTTTGTGATCAGGATCGTTTTTTTTGATCCGATCCAAAAAATATTGCGTTAAATCAACAGGATCGATTTCCTGTTGTTCTATCTTGCGTCCTAACTCAAGAGCGCTAAGGTGGTGCCATTCTTTGGTCATTCTGATAAGGTCCTGTTATGCCGTTGGGCAAGCAATAGATAGTGAGTTGATGCTATGGTTAAAAACCAGACCCGTAAAGACATAACCGCAGATATCCTGATTGTCGGAGGTGGATTAAATGGCCTGCCGCTGGCAATTGCTCTGGCGGATGCTGGCCTGGACGTGGTTGTACTTGAGCGTGAAAGCCTGAAAGATACAACTGTTGAAACATTTGATGGCAGGGTTTCTGCAATTGCACACGCCTCAAGAAACTTGTTTCGGTCAATCGGCGTTTGGGACCATGTGGCTGAAAAAGAGCCTATGCTTGATATCCGTATAACCGATGGACCTTCTAAGCTCTTCCTGCATTATGATCATCGCCAGCTTGGCGATGAGCCGTTTGGACATATGGTTGAAAACCGGCACTTAAGAGTTGCGTTGCAAGCTCGAGCTGCAGAACTCGATAATCTTACATTGCTGGCGCCTGTCGAATATGATGAAATTGATCGGCAAAGCGATGGTGTTCAAGTTCGGCTGAAAGATGGGCGCCAAATATCCACGCGCCTGTTGGTTGCAGCTGACGGCCGGGGGTCTCCTATAAGGGAGATGGCTGGCATTGGTAAGGTTGGCTGGTCTTATACTCAAAACGGGATTGTTTGCACAGTTAAGCATGAATATCCCCATCAAGGCGTCGCTCAGGAACGTTTCCTGAACCCAGGGCCGTTTGCAATATTGCCGATGACTGGCAATCGATCCTCTCTTGTTTGGACTGAAAGCACGGAAACTGCGAAAAAAATCATGGCGCTGGATCCAGAGGAATTCCAAGCCGCCATGGCACGTCGTTTTGGAACTTATCTTGGTAAGCTGGAAGTGGTGGGACCTCGTTGGAGCTATCCATTGGCCCTTCATCAAGCGGATAGTTATGTAGCGGAGCGTCTTGCACTGGTCGGGGATGCGGCGCACGGTATGCATCCCATTGCAGGGCAAGGCCTTAATCTGGGACTCCGCGATGTTGCAGCCCTTGCGGAGGTAATTATTGATGCTGCTCGCCTTGGACTGGATCCAGGGAGCCCAAGTGTTCTTGAAAAGTATCAGCGTTGGCGGCGTTTTGATAGTTTGACATTACTGGCCATCACAGATGGGTTGAACCGGTTATTTACAACAGATCTTGAGCCGGTACGCCTTGCCCGAGATGTGGGAATGGCTGCAGTCAATAAGATGCCGGGACTAAAAGGATTTTTTATGGAGCATGCGCGCGGGACTGTCGGGGTTTTGCCAAGGTTACTGGAGGGAAAGCCCCTTTAAAGATCAGGGGTCGCGACTCAATCCGGCTTTTTCGAGGCTGTTAAGATAATTCTCCCAAACATCATCTTGTGTTAGGCCCAGGGTATAGAGAAAATCCCAGGAAAAGATGCCAGTGTCATGAAGGTCATCAAAATTAAGCCGGACGGCATAGTTTCCGACCGGTTCGAGTGACATGATGCCGACATGCCGACGACCTGCTACGAGCTGTTTCTGCGAGGGACTATGCCCCTGAACTTCTGCTGAGGGGCTTTCAACGCGCAATAGCTCAGCTGGGTATTCGAAAGATTTTCCATCACTGAAGGTAACATGCAGTCTTTTGTCGGCTTTTTTCAGCCGCACTTCAGTTGGGCGAGGACGCCCTGCTTTATCATAAAGATCCATGAGAGCCGTATCCGTTAATCGTCGATCCGGCGGGCTTCGTCTACCAGCATTATCGGGATACCGTTGCGAATTGGAAAGGCCAGTCCCGCTTTATCACTGATGAGCTCATTTGAGTCTCGATCATATGTCAATGTGGTTTTGGTCAAGGGGCAGACCAGAATTTCCAGTAATTTAGGATCAATAACCGAATTTTCGGATTGTTTGTTTTCAGTCTCGGACACAGAAAGAGTGCTCCTTGATATGGTCTTACTGAAGAGTTTTGTTCGTACTGCTTTGTTGCATCATCATGGTCAGCAAATCAATCAACAATTTGCAACGATCCGGTACATTTTCAGCTTCCAGTAAGGCCTGTTTCTCGGCGGGGGAAAAGGGGCAGATCATGGACAGGGAGTTAATCAAGTTATCATCCTCCAGATGATTAAGCATTTCCCAATCCGCTTCTTCATTTTCCAGCTCGAGGAAGTGTTTTAGTACGGCTTGAAGTGCATTTCTGTCGATACCTCTTCCAGAGCATGGCATACGGTCATGGTTGAAACGGTCATAATCTGCAACAACTTGCCGATAAAGAGTTGTTCGTTCAGGAATTTCTTGCTGAACCTGAAAGCGGCATATCCCTTCCAGCGTAATTTGGTAAATACCACTTGGATGTTCAGAAAACTCACAGATTTTGCCAGCACATCCGATGGAGTATAAATCAGGTTCATGCGCAGGATCATTGGGCACCTTTGGTTGGATAATCCCAATAACCCGATGGCCTTCCATGACGTCACGAACCAGATCCATGTATCGAGGCTCAAACACGTTCAAGGGTAATTGACCGGTTGTCAGTAACAAGGCCCCGGTAAGCGGGAAGATCGGCAAAACTGCCGGTAGTTCCTCCAAACCTGATGGGCCTTGATCACTCATGAGAATAACGCGGCTGATAGTTGTCTGCGAAACCGTTTGGATAGGTCGTGCATGGGTCCAAGAACTTCAAACATCTTTAAGAGCTCTTGGCGTGCCGCGCCTTCATTCCATTCTGGGTCTTTTTTAATGAGCGCGAGAAGCGTCTCTCCTCCCGTCTCATATTTTCCGGCGCTGATCAGAGCTTTCGCAAAGTCTAGAGCAGCTTGCAGGTCGTCGGGATTGTTGGCTGCTTTTGCTTCCAGTTCAGCCAACTCGCCTTGATCTGTGGCATTGAGTGCAATGTCCAGAGCTGCCTGGCTTGCAGAAACGACAGCGGTTAATTTGTCTTTCTCAGAGAGGGTATCTAACAGGGTTTGAGCGGCTTCTGTCTCTCCAAGCTTGACATAAACCCGAGCAAGATACGCCTTGGCTTCTACATGTTCGGGTTCTGCTTCCAGAACTTGGACAAAGGCGGCAAGTGCGGTCTCGGTATCATCTTCCTCCAAGGCAGCGATGCCAGCTTCAAGCGCGGCCTCAACCGGGGAGGGGCCAATTTCTCCCCCGAGATTTTTCTCGATAAACTCTTTTAGCTGACTTTCTGGTAGCGCGCCCATAAAGGCATCAACGGGCTGCCCATTTTTAAAGGCGAAGACAGCAGGAATACTTTGCACGCGAAGTGCTTGTGCGATCTGCGGGTTCTGGTCGATGTCAATTTTTACAAGCTCAACGGCTCCACCTGCCGAATTCACAACTTTCTCCAAAACCGGACCGAGCTGTTTGCAGGGGCCGCACCATGGTGCCCATAAATCCACAAGAACCAATTTTTCTTGGCTAGCTGCTACCACGTCATTGGTAAAGCTTTCCGTTGTTCCGTCCTTTACCCAATTTCCGGCGCCGGCTGCCGCTGCGTCAATTTGCATGTTCATCAGATCTTTTTCAGCCCAAGTTACTATATCAATTGTTCACGCGGTTCTGCGCAATGCAGAGTGGATAACAGGTTTACACGCGTCTGTTAAGGGTTCGCAGGGTCTATTTTCCCATTTTTACAAGCTAACAAACGTAACCTCATGTCCTGTGGCCTCAATGAAAAGTTTAAGGTCCTTCAATGAAATTTGCGTCGTTTGCGAATTTATCAAGGGGTGAAAGTTCAAAAACTCTTCCTTTTCCATTTCTGAATCCAGCAAAACTTTGACGCTAGCGTCCTTATCATTGATTAAAGCGAAGGGCGTGACAGATCCTGGAGTAACCCCCAAAAGCTCCATTAACAAATCTGGTTTTCCAAAGCTCAGGTTCTTGGCTCCTATTTTTTTTCGCAGTTCCTTTAAGTCGACTTTTGTATCCTCTAGACATACGAGAAGATAAATGTCGCCTTTCTTGTCTTTTAGAAACAGGTTTTTGCTGTGCCCACCTGATAAGGTTCTTGAAACCTGCTGAGCCTCCTCCACGGTGAAAACCGGGTCATGATGATGAGTTTCGGTCTTGATTCCCAGTTCTTCCAACTTCTGGAAGAGGATTTCGGGGGTTGCAGGCATAAAATGGCTCCCAGATTTAGATAATTTGCCCTTGAGAATAACGATTTACGGGGTTTTGAGCCAAGCTGAAAATAAAATGACATTTTTTTAAAATCGGGCTTGCAATCGGGATCAAGATAGCTATTATCCCGCCTCGCAACGATGGTTGCACGCGAAGCGGGCGTAGCTCAGGGGTAGAGCATAACCTTGCCAAGGTTAGGGTCGTGAGTTCGAATCTCATCGCCCGCTCCAAATTTTCAAAAAGCCTTGCCATTGATTTGGCGGGGCTTTTTTGGTTTTACGGCCAGGCAGCGAATGTTTTCGGTGGAATTTGTTCCTGCTTTTTAGTTCTAAATTGGCCGGGCGACATGCCAGCATGTTTTCGGAAGAAGCGATTGAAATAGGCTGCATCCTTAAACCCCAACTTATAGGCAATCTCTGAAATCTGTTGGGGCGACGTGAGAAGTTGCATTTCAGCCTCTTGAAAGAGTTTACGATGGATCTCTGCCAAGGGAGATCGACCGGTTGCTCTTTGTACGGCTGATGTTAGACGATCTTTAGTGACACCGATATGATCTGCATAAGCAGTAACAGTCCAATGATCAGTGATGTGTAATTCCACTAAAGATACAAAATTCTGGAAAATTGACCTTGGAATGGATGTGGAGCGGGTTATTTCGGTCGAGCTTGCTCGCCAAATTTGGATAAGAAGCAAGGTGAGATTATATCTAACGACATCTTGGGTTGCGGGTGCGTTGTTATAAAGCTCTTCATGGATTGTATCAGTGAGTATTTGCAGCTGTTTCACAGTTGATCCGGGATCAGGCTTTTTAATGATTGGCTCAGCCAGTGCTGCTCTCACATCAACGCCAAGGGATCCAGATGGGAGTGAGACCCCAAGCTGTAACTCTGGGATGCTGACAACCATTCCTCTTGTACCAGCCTTGATGGCAAATTTGGAGGAAACTCCTTGGGGAACCCATACAAAAATGGGAGCCTGGATCTCGTTTATTGTTTCTTCCATATGCAGGGTTGCCTGACCTGCAAGCAGGAGGAACAGATGGGATCTTCCGCCGCGAATAACATATTCGGTCTGGGTCAGGCTACTTTGCAGGATTTCGGCTTCAACATTTTCCCAAATGGGGGTCGAAAGCTGTTTTTGTGCCGTCATTTTATGCAACCTTTACCGCTTAACCGTCCTTACATTCCGTCAAAAGTACAATTTTTTCCGCATTTAGTCTATTTTTAAGCTGCGCTTCCTTCACTACTCTGTTCATTACCTAAAAACGATATGCCTTGGGCAGCCTCTTTGCTGAAACCAGGTAACTTTGGGAGGGAATAATGAAGGACAGAAGGAGAGTTCTGCGAACAGCTTTGTTCGCGGCGGCTGCGGTTACAGCGGCAACAACCTTGATGACGGGTCAATCTACTGCAAGTGCTGATACGGTACGTATCGGTTATGCAGTTTCCAAAACAGGTCCGAATTCTGCAGGTGCCGGAATTACAACAATTCCGAATTATATCTTGTGGGTAAAAGACGTCAACGAAGCAGGTGGATTGAAGCTGCCTGATGGAAGTCGGAAGATGATTGAGGTCATTGAATATGATGATCGGTCATCATCTGAAGAAGCGGTTCGCGCGGTTGAGCGCCTCGCGGTTCAGGACAAAGTGGACTTTATTCTGCCGCCGTGGGGTACGGGCTTTAATCTGGCGATTGCGCCCTTGATGGACAAGTTTGGGTATCCTCAATTAGCTGTCACAGCTGTGACGGATATGGCTCCAAAATTTGTCAAAAGATGGAAAAAGAGTTTCTGGTTCCTGGGTGGCGGCAGCGACTATTCCGAAGCTTTGGCTGAAATCTTGGGTAAAGCAAACAAAGATGGGCAGATCAACAACAAGGTTGCCGTTGTCTCTGTTGCAGATGGTTTTGGTATCGATTTGATTAAATCAGCGCGTCCAGCTTTTAAAGAGGCCGGATTAGAGCTCGTATTCGACAAGACCTACCCATTGGGCACAAAAGATTTTAATTCCTTGCTGACAGAGGCAAAGTCCTCTGGGGCGGATACATTTGTCGCCTTTTCGTATCCTCCAGGAACCTTTGGAATGTCAAAGCAGGCAAAGGTCTTAGGTTTTAACCCCAAGGTTATGTATTTGGGTGTTGGAGTTGGCTTTCCCGTCTTTACAAAAATCATGGGACCTGACGTTGATGGTGTCATGAGCCTTGGTGGAATTGATCCAAACAGTCAGAGTTTCAAGGACTATGCGGCTCGTCACGCAGCTGCGACGACTAACCCACCTGACTCTTGGGCTAGCAGTGTGACTTATGCAAGCCTTCAAACACTCCAGCAAGCGATTGAGCGGGTTGGATTGGACCGTGAGGCTGTTGCCAAGGAAATTTCAACCGGTGAGTTCGACACTATCCTTGGAAAAATCAAACTGGAAGACAATCAGCTTCGAAAGCTTTGGTGGACAGGTCAGTGGCAAAACGGTGCCTTTGCTGCGGTTTCGCCGTCTTCTCGGGATGGTGCCTCTTCCGTAGTCATTCCGAAGCCGGAATGGTCTAAGTAAGTATAGCAGTTCTTAAAGGTCGCAAAACATGCTGACAACCTCTCTTGTTATCGGGTTGGTTCTGGGAGGAACCTATGCATTGGCCGCGCTTGGCCTGACCATGCAATATGGTGTCTCCCGGATTATGAACCTAGCCTATGGGGAATTTGTAATTGTCGCTGCTTTTGCGACCTTTGTTCTGGTCTCAACATTGGACTTGGACCCTTTACTTAGTCTTTTGCTGGTGGGCCCGGCGGCATTTATCGCATCATACGTGATTTACGCTGTTCTGATGGCTCCGCTAGTCAAAAGGTCGCAAAAGGGGGGCAGTCTGGAAATAGACTCGATCCTGGTGACCTTTGGATTACTCTTTCTGATACAGGGTATTCTCCTCGTCATATTTGGAGCGGATTTCCAGAGTTATAGCTATCTGAATGTTCCCTTGAACCTGTTCGGCGTTATCATTGCCGCCAATCAAGTTCTTGCATTTGGCCTCGCGATGTTCCTGGGGGTTGGCCTTTTTCTGCTGATTAAGTTTACCCGGTGGGGATTGATTTTGCGAGCAGTGGCACAGCGACCAGAAAATGCGCCTTTGGTCGCTATTAATGTGGACCGGGTTGCGCAACTCGCTTTCGCTTTTGGGGGAATGTTGGCGGCCCAAGCTGGCGTAGTGATATCCATGTTCCAGACATTTACAGCAACAGCTGGTGTTGTTTTTACAATGAAAGCTTTGATTGTGGTGATTATGGGCGGGGTCGGAAATTTCCTCGGTGCCTTGTTGGCGGGCCTCATCCTGGGACTGGTCGAGGCCTTCGTTTCAGCCTACCTGGATCCGGGTCTGACACTGGCGTCAACTTACTTGATTTTTTTGGTTCTTCTGCTCTGGCGGCCTCAAGGGTTGTTTGGAAAAAGCGTGAGTTAAATGAAAATGAGTATCAAGTTTAGCCTCTTCGCTGGGCTGGTTGGATTACTGGGGTTTGCACCTCTTGTCTTTGAGGATTATGGCCTCGGGCTGATGATCGGCATTGTCAGTTATGCAATTCTCGCCCAGGCTTGGTCCCTGTTTTCAGGTCCAACCCGTTATATCTCACTGGCTACCGTGGCTTTTTATGGGGTTGGTGCTTATGTGGTGGCTGTCCTCAATGAGGATTTGGCTTATCCCCTGATATTGCTCGTAGCCGTTGGAATTGGCCTAGTGATGTCTTTGGCTGTTGGCATTGCAACCTTGCGTCTTGCAGGGGTCTATTTCGTGATTTTTTCCTTCGGTCTTGCGGAATTGGTTCGTCAGCTTATCACATGGTACGAGGTGAATATCACCGGGACGCTTGGCCGCTACATCTTCCTGCCATTTGAGGCTCAGCATATTTACTGGATGCTTTTGGTATTGGCCGCAATTACTTTTGGAATTGCCTGGTGGATTAAAAACAGCCGGACAGGAATGGCCCTTCGGGTCATTGGTGAGGATGAAGTTGTTGCCTCCCATGTTGGGATCAACATCACCAGAACCAAATTGCTCCTTTTTGCAATTAGCGCATCCATCATGACGCTCGTGGGGGCAATTCAGGCACCGCGGTGGGTCTATATCGAACCCAGTATTGTGTTTAATCCAACCGTATCCTTTTTAACGGTCATCATGGCCTTGCTGGGCGGACCGCATCGATTATTAGGGCCCATTTTTGGTGTTATTCCCCTGTTTTTATTGTTTGAATGGCTGTCAGCCAATTTCCCAAACCATTATTCAATTCTTCTGGGGGCCGTCTTCATCCTCATTGTGTTCCTGCTCCCTAAAGGGGTTTTGGAGTTTATTGATCGGTTCCGGTTGGGAGGGGCCGCAAAATGACGCAACTCTTGCAAACCATAAACCTGACAAAACGCTTCGGTGGCCTGACGGCAGTACGGGATGTGAGTTTTACCCTTTCAGCCGGTGAGGTGATCGGCTTGCTGGGGCCAAACGGTTCCGGAAAGACCACTTTGTTGAATATGATTTCTGGGGCACACCGGGCAACCTCAGGACAGATTGAATTTGAAGGTCTGCAAATTCAAAATCTCCGACCTGATCAGATTTCCAAACGTGGGATCGCTAGAACCTTTCAGCTTGTAAAGGTATTGCCATCCATGACTGTGCTGGAAAATGCAGTCAGTGGGCTGGCTTTTGGGTCAAATCCCAAATGGGGTCATGAGGCTGAAAGTAAGGCTATGGAGAAATTGCATTTGGTCGGACTTGCGGACAAAGCCGAATTACCAGCAGCTTCCCTCACCTATATTGATAGCAAGAGACTTGAGCTTGCAAGGGCGCTTGCAGCTGATCCGCACCTTTTATTGTTGGATGAATGGCTCTCTGGTTTGACACCGGAAGAGTTGAAGACAGGGATTGAGCTGATCAAATCCATTCGCGATGCTGGCGCCAGCATACTGATCGTCGAACATATTATGAGTGCCATCAGAGAACTTTGCCCCCGCTGCATAGTTATGAATGCGGGCGAGAAAATCGCTGATGGCCCGACAGATGAGGTTCTGCGACAGCAGGATGTTATCGAAGCGTATCTGGGAGCCCCGCACCATGCTTAATCTTTCAGGTTTATCCTTATCCTATGGAAAGCATTTGGCGCTGGACAATGTGTCGTTTGAGCTGGCGGTAGGTGAAACCATCGTGATCCTGGGTTCAAACGGGGCTGGAAAAAGTTCACTTCTAAAAGCGTTATCCGGGCTGGAAGCCTATTCCGACAATACTCGTATATCGTTCGATGGGGTAGACTTAACGAATATGGCAGCTCATCAGCGAGTGGATCTCGGGCTCTCCCTAGTGCCTGAGGGAAGGGGGTTATTTCCAGCTCTTTCCGTAGAAGACAATCTTTTACTCGGCGCGAATACCCGCAATGGTCGAGCACGTGAAAAAGAGAATAAAGCCTATGTGTTTGACTTGTTTCCCAAGCTGAAAGCAAGGGCAAGTCAACTGGTTGGGACTATGTCTGGCGGTGAGCAGCAGATGGTTGCGATTGCACGTGCGCTGATGTCTGCTCCAAAGCTTCTAATGCTGGATGAACCGAGCCTTGGTCTTGCTCCTATCGTTGTGAACGAATTGTTCGAAACCTTGAAATCAATCCGTGCGTCCGGGGTTTCCATGCTCATCGTCGAACAAAATGTCCAAGCCAGTCTTGGTGTTGCGGATCGAGGGTATGTCATGGAAACAGGTCGCATTGTCGGAGAGGGGAGTGCGCAAGAGCTTCTCTCAGATCCAAATTTGGAAAAAGCCTATCTCGGAACCTCTGCTGAAATTTAATCAGGAATATATTCATGAAAAACGTTGATCTCTTAATTAATGGCTCCTCCCAGGAAGCAGCTGGCGGTGCGTTTTTTGAGCGCCAAAACCCAATCACTGGCGAGGTGGCGACGCGAGCCGCAGCCGCGACGGTGGAAGATGCCTTAAAAGCAGCCGACGCTGCAGCCATGGCATTTCCAGAGTGGTCAGAAACATCACCAAAAGGCCGTCGGGAAGTTTTGTTGAGCGCAGCTGACGCCTTAAAGTCCAGATCCGACCAAATTGTCGAGGCTATGGCCAACGAAATTGGGGCTACCACCGCTTGGGCCATGTTCAATGTTGGACTGGCAGCTGATATGCTGGTTGAAGCAGCTGCTATGACCACCCAGATTTCCGGGGAGATTATTCCGTCGAACCGCCCGGGAAGTCTCGCTATGGCTGTTCGTCAGCCCGTTGGGGTTGTTCTGTCCATTGCACCATGGAATGCACCTGTGATCCTTGGGGTAAGATCCATCGCCATGCCGCTGGCTTGCGGAAATAGCGTGGTGATGAAAACTTCTGAGATTTGCCCGAATACTCATATGCAGATCCTGGAGGCTTTGACGGAAGGTGGTCTTCCAAACGGTGTGCTTAACGGGATATCGAATGCACCTGAGACAGCATCCGAAATTGTTGAAGCATTGATTGCACACCGGGCAGTAAGACGGATAAATTTCACGGGCTCAACCCGTGTTGGAAAATTGATTGCTGAAACAGCAGGTCGTCATCTCAAGCCTGCTTTGTTGGAGCTGGGCGGTAAGGCGCCTGCCGTTATTCTGGACGATGCAGATCTGGATCATGCTGTCGCGGCAGTGGCGTTTGGCGCTTACATGAACCAGGGTCAGATTTGTATGTCTACCGAACGGGTTATTGTGGATGAAGCCATTGCTGATCCCTTTGTCGAAAAACTAACCGAAAAAGTCCGAACCCTGAAAGCTGGCGATCCACGTGAAGGAAAAACACCTCTTGGGTCTGTCGTAGACAAAACGGCCGCACAACGTATTCAGGAACTGATTACTGATGCGGTGGACAAAGGTGCTGTTGTGCTGGCCGGCGGTGTTGTGGATGGAACGATTATTGGGGCTACCTTGCTGGATCGGGTCTCTCCCTCCATGAGAATTTATCGTGAGGAAACCTTTGGACCAGTTGCCTGTATCTATCGGGCGGGCAGTGTCGATGAAGCCGTTCGGATTGCCAATGACACCGAATATGGATTGTCAGCCTCTGTTTTTGGTCAAAATGCCATGCGGGCTATGTCGGTAGCTCAGCGCATTGAAAGCGGGATCTGTCATATCAATGGTCCGACTGTACATGATGAAGCTCAGATGCCTTTCGGTGGTATGAAGGAGTCTGGTTATGGTCGTTTTGGGGGTAAGGCTGGAATTGATCAGTTTACGGAGCTTCGCTGGATGACCATTCAGGATGGGCCGTTACATTTCCCGATTTAAGGGTTCGTAAAACTTTCAGGCAGCTTGCTTGAGAGTAAATCCACGGCGAATAAAGTCGGCAAGGTGATTGGCAAGGTCTTTTTGCCGACTTTCTGCAACGGATAACGTGATATGAAACTCAGGAAGCACCGGAAATCCGTCTCCGCTTTTAAACCAATCAAGTTTTGGTGGAACCAGGGTTTTTAAAAAGATTCCGACGGCCATATCCATCTGGATCATTGCTTGTACGGCATCGATATTGTTGCTTTCATAGACTCGTTTCCATTTTCTACCCGCCTGATCCAGGGCAGTAATTGTTGGTAACCGAAAAACGCAGTCATTGCTGGCAATGGAGAGCGGGAGCGGGTTCTGTTGCCTGATTTTACTGCCTCTCGCCGCAATCCAGACAAGCTGGTCCTTAAAGAGAGTTTCACCGGTTAGGGCTGAAGGTAGCTCTTCCATCAAGGTAATATCGAGTTTTCCATCCTGAAAATGTCTTTGTAGTTCCAGTGTTGGCGCGGCAATTAGGGTAATATTCACATCTGGAAACTGGTCGGCGAATAATCTCAAAGTTTGCGGTAGGCTTCCTTCAACCAAATCCAAGGGAACGCCTAAAGTCAGCTCTCCCTTAAACTCTGGTTCTGTCATATCGTTCCAGATCTGATCGTTAAGACGAATTAGATCCTGTGATCGGGCAAAAAGCCGATCTCCCTCCGCGGTTAGGTGCATTCCGTCCTTTTGACGCTTGAAAAGCTGACAGCCTAATTGATCTTCAAGTCTTCGAACCTGCTGACTAACAGCACCCTGCGTGAGATTGAGAAGTGCACTTGACTGGGTCATGTTCCCGGTTGCTGCAACGGTTCTAAAGGTTCTGAGCAGTTGGATATCAATATTTCGGTTCATGGTATTATATATTCTAATGATACAAATTAATATAATTACATTCTCTAATTATCTAATGACGGGTAAAGATTGACAAGTTTTATTTCGGGATTTGCTAAAGAGGAAAACATGCAAACAATTAATTTGGACCAGAAATTTGATCAATTTTCAAAATATTGGACGCCTCATATCGTCGCAGAAGCAAATGGCCAGCATGTGCGATTGGCAAAGTTGAAGGATGAATTTGTCTGGCATGCTCATCAGGATGAAGATGAATTGTTCATAGTTGTCAAAGGGACTTTAACAGTGAATTTTCGAGATCGGGTGGAAACTGTTCAAGCCGGCGAGATGTTAGTGATTCCAAAGGGTGTAGAGCATATGCCCGAGGCAAAAGAGGAAGTATATTTGATCAATATTACGAAAGCAGAGACTTCCCACACGGGTGATACGGAAAGCGAGATCCGAGTTGAGGTTTCTGATATGCCGAAGATCTAGTTTAAGCTGCTTTTACTTTTAGGGCCTCGGTGAACAGATTGCGTTTGGAAAAATTATATCGGGTGACCTTGGCCATATGGTCTTCTGGACCCAACAGGCGTATCACGATTTCTTCCACTTCAGCTCCATTTGTATGAAGCTCATGAACTTTTTCACACAGCTCTTGCATATTGGTCAGTTTTTGTTGGAGCTCAGCCTTGCCATTTTCCAAAATACCACGGTGCGGACAGAATAGCCGATCAAAATCGAGCTTAAGCGCCTTTTCTATGCTGCTCATCAGAAGACTAAGGTCTTCATCACTTCTTAGGTATTTCAAAGATTTTGAGATATAGAGGTCCCCAGAAAAGAGCCAACCTCGTTCTGGAACATGAAACACATGAAGGTCTTTTGCATGTCCTGGGGTATGATGGGCCGTCAGGTGCAATTCGTTGGAAAGAGTCAGACTTTGCGGTAGTGGATTGGTCTCAACTTTTCTTGGAGATCCCCAAATCAGTTTTTGCAAAAGGGGCGTTTTATATCCCTTACGCAGTTTGTCCTGACTAAGCGAAGGGGCGAGCGGTTTGAGATTAAAATACTCAGATATTCGGCCGGCATTGCCGCTGTGATCCTCATGATGATGGGTGAGCAAGACCTGCTCGACTGGCTTTTCATCTAAAAATCTTTTTACATATCTCCATTGATTGGAAGGTCCCGTATCAATCACAGTGCTGCCAATCCGGTAAATAATAAAAGTCGTGTTTACGCCGCCCTTAAACCGGCCGAAGCGGGCACCATCCACACAATCATATTTGTATCGTTTAAATAAGGGCATTGGCTGACACTTAAAGCAAATAGGGGCCCTTATTGTTAACGAATACTATCTTAGTTTTCAATCAGGGCTGCATCCATATCTTCTTTGTAAAACTGTTTGGTTGCACAGTTTTCTGAAAAATCTTCCCTGAGTTCCGCATATCGAACTGTGTTTTGCTCATAGCTTGCTGTCTCTTTTTCATAGGCAGCTGTTCGAGAGTTGTAATCTGATACCATTTGGTTGTGGTTTTTCACTCTCTCATTTCGGGCTTCCATCGCTGCATCATCATTGATGCCCTTCGTTGGGTTGGCATCCAAATAAGCTTGAGAAGCTTTGATTTTTGCGGCCAGGTCATTCAGGTCGGCAACAGTTTTATTGAACCCATTTGCCTGACTATCCAGAATGTTACTCAACAAATCAAGCTTGCGGGAAGCTTGTAAACACGCCTTAAGTTGTTCTGGGGTTAAGGTGTTGCCGTCATATGTTTTTGTGCCATCCAAGCTTTTGGGAAAACCGCGAAGGCTGTGTTCCTCAAGTTCGGCTGCTAAAGCATTGTTTCCCCAGCTAGCAAAGGCGCACAGTATGACCAAGCCCTTGAGTATTTTCATCGGAATGCTCCTTTTCGTTGAATCCCCAACCTGATTTATCTTTATCTTTGCGAAGAAAATGGCGCTTTCAAGACATTCTTTAAAATTGTCAAAGCAAGATAGGTTCTGGCACGTAATTTCACATCATGGAATGACAGAGGCGACAGAGAATTGTACAAAAGAATTCCCATTTAGAGCGAAGAGAGAAAATATGAGCGAGAAAACCTGGATTGTGTATCTGTCAGGTGAAATCCACACCGATTGGCGCGAAAGAATTATCAACGGTGCGAAAGACAGAAACTTACCTGTTGTTTTCCATGGTCCGGTTACTGTTCATGCGGACAGTGATGATTGTGGATCAGAAATCTTGGGATCAGAAGACCAGAAATACTGGTTCGATCACAAAGGAGCTCTGCTCAATAGTGTGCGCACCGAGACACTCTTGAAAGAGTCTGATTTAGTGATTGTAAGGTTTGGTGAAAAATATAAGCAATGGAACGCTGCCTTTGACGCTGGCCAAGCGGCGGCACTTGGCATTCCTTATATCACATTACATCCCGAGGAGCATGATCACGCGTTGAAAGAAGTGGATGCGGGTGCACGTGGTATGGCGCGGGAGCCAGAGCAGGTTGTTGATGCATTGGACTATGTTATTACTGGAACACTCCGCCGGAGTTAAGCGAGGTGCGGATAATGGTCTGAAGCAGTGTCTTAATTTGCAAACATATTTTAAGTTTCTTTGATCGCACTACTGATTGCCATTGCGAGTTCTTCGCGGTTAATCGGCTTACTGACAAACCCGTTCATGCCGGCGTCAAAATAAGACTGAATATTCTCCGCCATCACATCTGCAGTAAATGCAATGATTGGAACTTGAGATTTTAAGCCAGGCAGAAGACGGATTTGTCGCGTGGCATCCGGACCTGAAAGTTCAGGCATGCGGACATCCATTAAGATAAGGTCGAAATCATTATTCCTAACTGCATCGACTGCTTCCATTCCGTTAATCGCAAAACGACTTTGGTGACCCATGTTGTTTAAGATTGCCTGGATGATGGTTCGATTAAACTCATTGTCTTCTGCAACAAGGATGGAAAGTTCTTTAACTGACTGAGGTATTTCTTCTACGCGTGATGAGCTATCTTCTATTTCCGCAACTTCGCGAGGTTGATAGTAAGGGAATGTGAACCAAAAAGTACTTCCTTTCCCAGGAACGCTGTCTACACCAACTTTTCCACCCATAAGTTCAACTAGACGCTTGCATATGGAAAGTCCCAGACCCGTCCCCTGATATTTACGGCTGATAGAAGCGTCCGCTTGGATAAAGTCATCAAACAACTTTTCTTGGATATTCTTATCGATACCAATACCCGTATCCACGATACTGAATTTGAGCAAGTTATCCTCTGCTTCTTGAGTGCAATGGAGCGTAACAGAACCACGATCTGTAAACTTAATCGCATTCCCGACTAAATTCATGAGGACTTGCTTTAGTCTTGTCGGATCTGCAGAAATTCTCTCAGGTAGATTGGGATCGAGCTTTACTGCGATTGATAGCCGCGACTTCTTTTCCGGTGGACAAGTCTCAGAGAAAAGCTGAACGACTTCTTTTGCTATCAAAGAGGGGTCGAAGCTGACGTCTTCAATTTCGAGCTTGTTAGCTTCTAACTTAGATAGGTCTAAAATATCGTTGATGATTGTGAGTAAGGATGTTGATGCCTGTTTTAGGTTTTCGACTTTTAGCTTGATGTCTTTACTTAAGTTTTCATTCAGCAAGAGGTCAGCAAAACCAATCACTCCTGTCATCGGAGTTCTGATCTCGTGACTCATACTTGCCAAAAATTCTGATTTTGTTTTGTTTGCCAGATCTGCTTCTTCCTTTGCGGCAAGGGCTGTATTTATTGCTGCTCTGGCTTTTAAGTATAGATGCGTTATGGCGGTGAGTAAGAGAGTTAGAATAAATCCGATTATTATTGCAATCTCGGGCACACTGTTGGTTTGAGAGGAATAAAATTGTGCTGTCGGTATTGTTTTGACGGCGATCCTGTGTCCCATCATCTCCACATAGTCGGTGTGGCCGGAAGAAGTACTACTTGAGTTGGCAGAAGCTTCGTTAAAAACCGCTTCATCGTCTATTTTCACGGAGTAGGAAAACTCTTCTCGACGGTCAGATTGCTGGAAAATGTGCCTAAGCCAAGGTTCAATGCGATAGACTGCCGAGACAAAACCGTCAAAATTTCCATTCAGATAAATTGGCAAGTATACGATGAAGCCTTTGCCACCTTGCACCAAATTTATTGGTGATGTCATGGTTGTATTATTTTCATCTCTTGCTGTTTCCAGGGCTTGTCTTCTTCTTTGTTCCTGCCCAAGATAAAAGCCAATCGCCGCTTCATTCCCTTCTTCGGGTGCTATCCAGCGGACGTAGAAGTTTTTGTCTACCCAGCCTACCGCATGAAGGCCTTCGAAATCGACCGTGTATGCCTTTGCATCGCTTAAGAATTCGTGTTTGGGGGTACCGCCGCTGGCCGCCCAGCGCCCAACAATTCTCTGGAGAGCAGGAAGTCCAGAGTTAATATTTGCAGCTAATAAGTCGGTGACATATGAAGTTTGACTGATAATTTGTCTGGCTTGGGCTGTGGTTCGCTGGTTATCGAGATAAAGCCAGACTAAGACGCTAGAGAACAGACCAATAATAAAAACAATCGCTGGCAACCAAACTGAGTTTTTCAAAGAAATCCCCTAACGATTTTTACGTGGTATCAAAGTAACAGCCGCCTGCAAGATGCGATGCTCCTCATTCTATCGACGATACATTAGAAGTATTAACATATTATGTTTTAAGCCAATTGCTGGTGACTTGACGCTTCAGAAGGAATGTTGGCGGTTTAGCCTAAAAGTTGAAAATTGGCGGATGTAATTTCTACACCATTTACCAGGACGGAAATTTGGTGATCGCCTGCATAGTGTTTTCGGGTGGTGAAATCGGTAAATCGGTGGGATTTTCGAATTAAAATTTCCCCGTGTTTGGGCAACCCTTCACTAATCATGAAGACTTTTCGTGAGGTCGTCCCGTTGAATTTGACAAAATCCACCGCGTATTCGATGCGAAGTTTTTGGGGAAGCGTTCCCTTTATCATGCCCGTGAAGCTAAAATCCTGTGTCTCCCCAATTCCTATGGTCGCTCTGTTCAGTTTTAATTCTGGCGTAGAAATTTCAACAGGTGTCGCTCCAAATAGGGCCAGTGCGTTGGGGTTGCCCTGTTTGAGGAGCGTTCGAAGGCCATGTTTTAAGATCCAGTCCGTGTTCGGGTGTGTTCCCCGCCATTTCTCAGCAAAAGCCAAAACAATTGAGGGGTGATCCTTGGCGATATCATTTAGATTGTTCGCGACACTTTTTTGGACAAATTTGCTGTCGTCTTTGCAAAGTGTCTCCAAAATTGGAAGAATTGGATTTGGGTCTTTTTTAAATTCTGGTAAGCCTATGGCCCAAGGTAGGCGTGGCCGACATCCTTCAGAAGCCCACCTGCGGACATGAGGATGAGGATGTTTTGCCAGTTCATAGAAACGGCTCATCACTTCAGCAGGGGAGTCAATTAGGAAGGGTCGAATAGCCAGTTCAGATGTGGTCCCCTTGCATGTAAAAAATGTAAGGGCCTCAAGTGCAAGGTTGAGGGATATGTCGTTTTTTCGTCTTACAATGTAATCCGGAATGAAAATCGACAGCATATCTGCATATTTTTGGGCGTCCCCGCTTACTCTTGGCAGCAGTTGCTTCAGAATTTCGATTGCTGGTTCCGGATCAGCAGGCAGAAAAGTAACCAGAGCATCGGTGAGGCGGGAAGAGCGCTCCTTCAAGGAAAGATCTTCCCATGGCTCTGCCAGTACATGGGTTTTGAAGCTATCCACATTCAAAGGGAGAAGGGTGGATAGCTCTGCAGCTATCAGGTGAATATAATCTTCTGAGTAAAACGACCTGAGTTCGGCTGCCACTGGTTTTTCCTTTATTAGGTTTTGTCAGCTCCTGGGAAGTTCCTGTTCCACCAGTTTTACCCAAAGACTTGCTCCGATACTCAGAATTTCATCATTAAAATCATATTTGGGGTGGTGAACACTGTGAGTATGATCCTCGTCTGCCTGACCAAGGAAGATATAGGCACCAGGACAGGCTTCCAACATGAAGGAGAAATCCTCGCTTCCCATGCGGACCGGCGCATTGGTATTGACATTTTCTGCACCAACAATCGCTTTAGCAGCACGGGCGACAATTTCTGTTTCTTTCTCATGGTTGACGGTGCAAGGGTAATTCCGTTGATACTCAACGTCAATTTCCACGCCAAAGCTCGCAGCATGACCCGCACAGATCTCCTTGAAACGCTTTTCGACCATGTCCCGAAGCTCTGGTGTTGTCGTCCGAATAGATGCTGTCAGTTTTGCATCGTGGGCTATGACATTTTGAGCAGTGCCAGCATGGAATTCGGTAACGGAAACCACCACGTTGTCAATCGGGCTCACATTTCGCGAAACGATCGTTTGAAGCGCTGTATGAAGCTGCACTCCGACCATCAGTGGATCAATTGACCTTTGGGGATGTGCTGCATGCCCACCTTTTCCTTTGATAGTGACATAAGCTGCATCTGCAGAGGCCATTAGCGGTCCTGTTTTGATGTGAAAAGTACCTTTGGGCTGGTCTGGCATATTGTGAAGACCATAGACACCGTCACATGGAAAGCGCTCAAAGAGGCCGTCTTTGACCATGGCATCTCCGCCTCCGCCGCCTTCTTCGGCTGGCTGGAAGATAAAGTGAACCGTTCCATCAAAATTTGGATTTTCTGAAAGATGTTTGGCGGCCCCCAATAGAATGGCAGTATGTCCATCATGTCCGCAGGCATGCATCTTGCCTTCGTATACGGACTGATATTCTAAGCCGGTGAGTTCCTGCATGGGCAAAGCATCCATATCAGCCCGGATGCCGATGGAGCGCCCGCTATTACCCTGACACTTTAATGTACCGACCAGACCGGTTTTCCCAATGCCTTCTGTAACTTCAATTCCCCAGCTTCTCAGTTTCTCTGCGACAATTTGAGCGGTTCGAACTTCTTCAAAGCAGAGTTCTGGATGTTGATGAATATCCCGACGCCAAGTCTGCATATCATTCTGTAACTCGGCGACACTGTTATAAATTGGCATGCTTTACTCTCTACGTTTGGGGGTTGGTAAATAACTGGCCGGAATATTAGCGCGAGAAAAAGCGGCGGCTCAAGATAATTGTTTGATACCAATATAAATTCGCAACCCAGTTTCTTCTCTTGGGCGCATGTCATTTCGGGCAGGGGCGTTTCTGTTGACCTAAGGTATTAATCATGGTTAATCTAATGTAACCATTAAGCAAACGGTTGTTTGGTAACTATTTGATTTATTTTAAATTTTACGGTTGAAGTCACCTGCTGGCAGGCCTAATAGTCAATCTATCCTTTTGGTAAGGTTGTAGGGTGAGGGCTGTTAGTAAGGTGTCGATTGAAAAAACAGTTGAACCGGGTTTAGCGGCGATTACTTCCAGTTCGTTAGATGTTGAGTCATGTATTTGTTATGTTGCGCTGCAATATTGATTTGGTAAATATTTGATATCGACAACAAATATTTAACACTCATCTTGCATGTTATTACTTGAGATCAGCTAAAATACTTGAATATGAGGGAATGGGGTACTGATCATGGCGGCGAGTGCACAAGAGCTCAAAACTGAGAAAATAGCAGAAGTTCTGGCTGTGATTGACAGTCGATTGGAAAAATCGCAGGCATCAGATGTCCGCTATTTTGTCGGAAAATTATATGAGCGCCTTGCGCCTGACGATGTTTTGGGTATCCAGCTGGAGAATTTATATGGCTCGGCCCTGTCTCTCTATAAATTCGCCGCTAGCCGAAAACCTGGTTCAGCAAAGGTTCGTGCCTTTAGCCCCACGTTAGAAGAGCATGGTTGGCGGACGTCCCATACCGTTATTGAAATCGTCAATGATGATATGCCCTTCCTCGTTGATAGTGTTACGGCAGCGCTCACCCAACGTGGGATAAATGTTCATCTGGTTATTCACCCAATTTTCTATTCTGAGCGGGACAAGGCCGGACAACACATCAAGTTTCATCCAGCCCCCAAATCTGGAAAGCAAAAAGGAAATGCTGAATCCTTCATGCATCTGGAAGTCGATGAGGTAAGTGATCCCGTAATTTTGAAGGAAATAGAGGATGAGCTGGTTGCGGTCCTCAACGATGTGCGACTCGCTGTGACTGACTGGAAAGACATTCTTGGTCAGGTCGACACGATTGTTAAGAAGTTGAAATCATCTCCTCCGCCTGTTGAACCAGAAGAAATCGATGAAGGTAGAGCTCTGCTTGAATGGATGGCAGATGATCACTTCACGTTTTTGGGGTTTCGGGAATATACTTTCACCAGCTCCGGTAAACGTAAAGTTGAAAACTGGGAAGTAGTAGAAGGTTCAGGGCTCGGGATCTTAAGAGATTCCAAGCGCCGGATCATGACCGGTAAGGCAGAGATGTCGCCTGAAGTGCGCGAATTCCTCCATCGCCCTGAATTGATTATTGTCACGAAGGCAAATGCCCGTTCTACCGTTCATCGACCAGTTTATCTAGATTATGTCGGGGTCAAAAAATTTGATAGTAAAGGGCAGGTTGTTGGGGAGTACCGCTTTACTGGTCTTTTTACATCTGCAGCATATAACCGCATTCCCCGCGATATTCCGTATCTCCGCCGGAAGGTTCAGAAAACACTTGAACTATCTGGCCTGACCAAAAGTAGTCACGATCAAAAAGCTCTTGCGCATATTCTGGAAACCTACCCACGGGATGAATTATTCCAGATTGATGTTGAAGAACTGCATGAGATTTCTCAAAAAATCCTCGCGTTACAAGAGCGGCCAAAGATCAGTGTGTTCCTCAGAAGAGACCGCTTTCAAAGATTTGTCTCGGCGCTGGTTTATGTGCCGAAAGAAAAGTTTAATACGGATCTTCGGCGTAAGTTTGGTGGCATTCTCGCTGAAATGCATGGCGGAGAGATTTCCGCTCATTATTCACAAGTCGGGGATGATGCACTAGCACGTATTCATTTTCTAATTGAGCTTTCAGCAACCAGTAATTCGGATGTAGATGAGACGGTTTTGGAAAATCGGCTCGTTTCGGCTGCCCGTGAATGGTCAGATGACTTGAGCGATGCGCTGCTCGAGCGATGGGGAGAAGAAAAAGCTCTCAAGTTGAACGCAAAGTATGGGGAAGCCTTCCCCGTGGGATATCGCGCCCGCTTCAATGCCAATCTGGCCCTCCGAGATATTGCTAAATTGGAAGAGGTCCTGGAAAATGGGCAGGTAGGCTTGAACCTCTATCGGTGGGTTGAAGATCCTGAAAGCAAAGTCCGTTTTAAGGTTTACAGTCCAAATGAGCCGCTTCCACTTTCAGATTGCCTGCCAATGATCGAAAACATGGGGCTTAAGGTACTGGCGGAGAACCCTTATCAAGTAAACGGAGAAAAACTAGATACCTCCATCTGGATCCACGATTTTGAGTTAATTGAGCCAGGTGGGGTTGAGCTGGATTTGCATCAACTCAAGGCCAAGTTTGAAGAAACATTCTTACGCGTCTGGAGAGGAACAACTGAGAGTGATGGGTTTAACCGGCTTGTTATGCTGGCAGGATTAAGCTGGTCAAATGTTGCTGTGCTAAGGGCTTATGCGAAATATCTCCGACAAGCCGGTATTACATTTTCGCAGTCTTATATGGCGAATACCCTTGCAGCGAACCCCCAGATTAGCAGGCTTTTGGTCAAGCTTTTTGAAATTCGTTTCGACCCCAAAATGAAAAAGGACCGAAAAGCGGCTTTCAAGGAAACTAGAGGTTCAATCATTGAGGCATTGGAGCAGGTCGCGAGCCTGGATGAAGATCGAATTCTGAGACGGTATCTTAATCTGATTGAAAACACATTGCGGACCAACTTCTATCAAAAAGATGTTGGGGAGGAAGAGAAACCATACTTCTCCTTTAAGCTTAACAGTCAGAAAATTGACGAGTTACCTCTGCCAAGACCTCATGTGGAGATTTTTGTCTACAGCCCGCGCGTTGAAGGTGTGCATCTTCGAGGTGGCACGGTGGCTCGCGGCGGTCTTCGTTGGTCCGATCGGCGTGAAGATTTCCGAACTGAGGTTCTCGGGCTGATGAAAGCCCAGATGGTCAAAAACACAGTGATTGTTCCTGTGGGCTCTAAAGGTGGATTTTATCCGAAACGTCTGCCAGTTGGCGGCACCCGAGAAGAAGTGCAGCAGGAAGGCATTGAATGCTATAAAATTTTTATCTCCGGGTTGTTGGATGTAACTGACAATTTGGTTGCGGGCTCAGTCGTACCGCCGAAAGATGTGGTGCGTCATGATGGAGACGATCCATATCTCGTTGTTGCTGCAGATAAAGGAACTGCGACTTTCTCTGACATCGCAAATGAAGTTGCGATTAGCTATGGCTTTTGGCTCGGTGATGCTTTCGCGTCTGGTGGCGCGGCTGGCTATGACCATAAGAAAATGGGTATCACTGCCCGTGGTGCATGGGAATCTGTGAAACGGCATTTTAGAGAGCTTGGCAAAAACATTCAGGAAGAGGAGTTCACTGTCGCTGGTATCGGCGATATGTCTGGCGATGTGTTTGGCAACGGTATGCTGCTGTCAAAACATATCAAATTGGTCGCAGCTTTTGATCACCGAAACATCTTCCTGGATCCTGATCCAGATCCGGCTAAATCTTTTAAAGAGCGGGAAAGGATGTTCAAGTTGCCGCGCTCTTCGTGGGAGGACTATGATCCTAAACTGATCTCTAAAGGAGGTGGGGTTTTTAGCCGTCAGGCTAAGTCCGTAGAATTAACGCCAGAGATTAAAAAACTACTTGGATTAAAGGCCTCCAAGCTAACTCCTAACGAATTGATTTCAGTTATTCTGCAGTCCGAAGTTGACCTTCTATGGTTCGGCGGTATCGGAACCTACATCAAAGCTTCTCATGAAAGTCATAGTGCTGCGGGTGACAGAGCCAATGACGCTATCCGGATTGATGGTAAGGAAGTTCGGGCCAAGGTGATTGGAGAGGGTGGTAATCTCGGGGTAACTCAAAATGGCCGTATCGAATATTCGTTGAAAGGTGGCCGCCTTAACACCGATGCCATCGATAATTCTGCCGGTGTGGATTGTTCTGACCATGAGGTTAATATCAAGATCCTGCTTCGCACCGTCCTTGACGATGGGGAGATGACCGACAAGCAGCGAGATCGGTTGCTGGCAGATATGACTGATGATGTTGCAGAACATGTTTTGGAGGATAACTATCTGCAAACACAGGCATTAACAACCGCCACTCGTCAGAGCATTGCTAATTTTAATGAGCAGATCCGGTTTATGAGAGAACTTGAAAAGCAAGGTCGCTTAAACCGCACTGTTGAAAACCTTCCTGATGATGAGGAACTGGATCGCCGCGCTAGCGCTGGTGTTGGCTTATCACGTCCAGAAATGTGTGTTCTATTAGCCTATGCAAAGATGACACTCTATTCAGATATCCTTGAGACTGATTTGCCGGACGATCCGTTTTTTGAAAGTTGGTTGAAAGAATATTTTCCACCCCAACTTCGGGCGAAATACGCTAAATATATCTCTACCCATCGACTCCGTCGGGAAATCATCACAACCGTCGTGATCAACTCTTTGATCAACAGGGCTGGGATCACTTTTGTGATGCAGATGGTCGAGGAGCAGGGAGTTAGTGTTGATGATGTTGCCCGGGCCTATGCCTTGATAGTCGAGGTGTTCGATCTGGAGAAAGTTTGGGCAGAGATTGAATCTCACGACAATAAAGTAGATACAGTTGTTCAGGGGCATATGATTGATGCAACGCAGATGTTGCTCCGGCGGGCTACACTTTGGTGTCTTCGCCATTTACCACTTCCATTTGATATCTCAACTCAGATTAAGGAATTGGCCCCGGCAATGAAGGAGCTCGAAAAAGAGCTAGAAGGTCTCTTAAGCGAGGCTGGCCGCAAACTTTATCAGGATCGGGTGAAATATCTGACGAGCAACAATGTGCCAGATGTTTTATCGCACCGTATTTCTGCCTTTGCACCTCTTCGCTCATCGCTGGATGTGGTGCAAGTAGGCCGTTTGTCTTCGCGACCAATTGCAGAGGTTGGTGAAGTCTATTATGCCGTGGGTGCTAATCTGAATCTGGATTGGTTGCGGAACGCAGCGGAAGCCATAGACCCAGAAAACCATTGGGAGCGTCTGGCAATTACTGCCATTATTGATGACCTCTATGGTCAACAGAGAGCATTGACGAATTCCGTATTTGCGGATGCCAACGGCCATAAGGGCATTAAGGCACTTGAACACTGGGAAGAAATTCACTCCAGCCCAATCAGGCGATCTCGTGAATTGATTGAAGAGTTTAAAACCAGTGGCGGAGTGGATATTTCCAAACTGGCATTCGCCAACCGTCAGTTTAGATCCATGATTAGTTAATAAAACTGTCCTGCAATTTTGCTTCTCCTCTCCCGCTTTTCGCGTAGACTGTCGAAAAGCGTGGGAGGGGAGCGCAGTTATGCAGGAAGCGTCTAAACTCGGTAAATTTTCATGGGCCATGTTTGACTGGGCAAACCAGCCCTACTTCACGGTCATTACGACTTTTATCTTTGCGCCCTATTTCACGTCAGTTGTGATCGGTAATCCGGCTGAGGGTCAAGCCTATTGGGCTTACACGCAAGCGATAGCAGGGTTTCTTATTGCGATTTTAAGTCCAGTATTTGGCTCAATTGCAGATGCAGGGGGCCCCCGAAAACCTTGGATTTTAGTATTTGTAGTTCTCTGTGCACTAGGGAGTTTTGCGCTTTGGTGGGCGGTTCCTGGGCAAACAACAGGTATCTATCTGATCCTTGCAGCCTTGGTCGTTGGCACCGTTGGGGTCGAGTTTTCTCTGGTGTTTAACAATGCCATGTTACCATCTCTGACTTCACGGGACCGGATAGGCCGTTTATCTGGTCTGGGTTGGGGAATGGGGTATCTGGGGGGATTAACAGCCCTCTTTATTGTACTGCTTGGGTTTTCATTGCCGGATACACCGCTATTTGGACTGGATAAGGCCGCTCATGAACATGACCGGATTACAGGGCCCTTATCTGCCGTTTGGTTTGTCATTTTCATCATTCCGATGATGCTTTTTACGCCAGATGCGAAACCTTCAGGCATTGCAAAAGGGAAAGCGGTTCGGGTTGGGCTTTCCCAACTAATCGCAACGTTCCGATCCTTAAAAGACTACCGGAACATCCTTTTTTTCCTGTTTGCCCGCATGTTTTATAATGATGGCATTCTTGCTTTGATCGGTTTTTCCGGGATTTATGCAGCAGGCCTTTTTGGCTGGGAGACAATGACCTTGGGGATCTTTGGGATCCTGATCAATGTCTTCGCGATTGCCGGATCGTTTGTTGGCGGGGCTTTGGATGATCGATTAGGCTCCAAACCGACAATTGTCATCTCTGTTCTGGGTTTGGCTGTGGCCTCTATGGGGGTTTTGTCCATCAGCGATGGAGAAGTGTTGTTTGGTTTGCCAGCGGCCATGCCTACAGAAGACAGTGCGATGCTTTCCAGTCCTGCAGAGCTCGTTTTTATTGGTTTTGCATTTATTATGGGTTTTTTCTTTGGACCTGCTCAAGCGGCAAGCCGAACCCTGGTTGCTAGACTATCTCCGCCCGACAAGATGGGTGAGTTTTTTGGGCTTTTCGCATTTTCCGGGAAGGCAACAGCTTTTGTGGCGCCATTTTTGATCGGTGTGGTTACCGATATCACCGGTCAGCAGCGACCTGCGATGATTGTGATTTTCTTGTTGCTGATTATTGGAGCTGCTTTGATGAGCTTTGTTCGTGAAGCAGAGGCAGACTAGGAATAAGAAAAGCCGGGAAAGATAATTTCCCGGCTCTTTCTTTTCAGCGATTTTTCTTATTCGACGGTTACAGCCGTCCCGGTTGCCACCATCATCAGCATGCTTTCGCCCATGACTTCTGTATCCAGGCTAATGCCAACAACAGCATTGGCTCCGAGGGACTGAGCTTCTTCCATTAGCTCTTCAACAGCGAGTTCCCGGGCCTTACGAAGTTCTTTCTGATACGCGCCAGAGCGTCCTCCTAATACGTCAGTGACACGGGCAAAGAAATCCCGAATAAAGTTTGCACCCATTACGGCTTCACCCGCAACAACGCCGTGATACTGAGTGATTTTCTTACCTTCAATAGAACCTGTTGTTGTAACGATCATGTCTAGACCCCTTTAGTTTCAGGATTAATGGCGGAAGTGACGCATACCAGTAAAGACCATTGCAAGTCCGGCCTCGTCTGCGGCCTGAATGACCTCATCATCACGCATGGAACCACCGGGTTGGATCACGGCTGTCGCTCCAGCTTCTGCTGCAGCAAGCAAACCATCTGCAAATGGGAAGAATGCGTCGGAAGCAACGACAGATCCTTTTGCCCAAGCTTCTGTTTCGCCCGCATTTTGCGCTGCCTCCAATGATTTAGAGGCTGCAATCTTTGAACTGTCCACACGGCTCATTTGTCCTGCACCGATACCAACAGTCGCACCATCGCGAGCATAGATAATAGCGTTTGATTTAACATGCTTGCCAACTGTGAACGCAAATTTCAGGTCGGCCATTTCCTGTTCGGTCGGGGCACGTTTTGTGACAACTTTCAGCTCCGGTGTTGCTGTCAGCGCGTTGTCCCGCCCTTGGATCAGGTAACCACCAGCAAGAGATTTTACGAGCCTTCCCCCATAACTTGGATCAGGAAGGCCACCGGTCAGTAAAAGCCGCAGATTTTTCTTTGCGGCGATCAATGCTTTTGCTTCGTCTGTTGCATCAGGGGCAATAATGACTTCCGTGAAGATTTTGACGATTTCTTCGGCAGTTTCCGCATCCAAAGTCTGGTTGGTCGCAATGATGCCGCCAAATGCTGATGTTGTGTCACAGGCAAAAGCAGACCGATAGGCTTCTGCCAGTGTTTTTCCTGTGGCGACACCACAAGGGTTGGCGTGTTTAATGATCGCACAAGCAGGACCACTAACCTCTGGTTTAAACTCGGCTACCAGTTCGAATGCGGCATCTGTGTCATTAAAGTTGTTGTAGGAAAGTTCTTTGCCCTGGACCTGAGTTGCTGAGGCAACACCGATTCGCTTCTCTGAGTTCGCGTAGAAAGCAGCAGACTGATGAGGGTTTTCGCCGTAGCGCAGTACTTGTTGGCGTGTTCCTGCTAAAACCAGACGATCCGGAAATTCCTCGCCAAGCTGTTCTGCATACCATGCTGAAATTGCAGCATCATATGAACCGGTCCGGGCATAGGCTTTGGCTGCCAGTTTCTTTCGGGTTTCAATTGAGGTCTTTCCATCGTTTGCGGAGAGTTCATCAATAATCAATTGATAATCTGCGGCATCGGTTACAACGTTCACAAAGCCATAGTTTTTGGCAGCGGAACGGATCATGGCAGGTCCACCAATATCTATATTTTCGATACAAGTGTGGAAATCCGCGCCTTTGGCAACGGTTTCTTCAAACGGATAGAGATTAACTACCACGAGATCAATGGGGCCAATGTTGTGTGTTTTCATAGCTTCAACATGGTTTGCATTGTCGCGAAGAGCCAAAATACCTCCATGAATAATCGGATGTAGCGTTTTAACCCGACCGTCCATCATTTCAGGAAACTTGGTGTGATCTGCAACTTCAGTCACTGGAACACCGGCCTCAGCCAGCATTTTAGCACTGCCTCCGGTGGAGAGGATTTCCACATTATGGGCGTTCAGGGCTTTGCCAAGTTCGACTAAGCCAGTTTTATCAGAAACGGAAATAAGGGCACGGGTGATAGGTTGCAAATCAGAAGCAGACATTGACATATATCCTGTAGCGGAAAATTGGGCTTTCAGACTGGGCGCGTCATAGCATGATGGGCGCAAAACAGGAACCGTCTTTCCGTATTTATTTTTTCAGTCATAAGGAATTATTTACAGGTAACTTGTCTTATTTCGCGAAATAGTCACGATCTTTACTAATTGTATATGTATTGATTGCTAAGTTGCGCTAAAAGGACTTCACTAGAATTCAGATTTTAAAGAAAGAAAATCGAGATATGTCTAACTCTTCAGATGTTTTTGCTATTCACAAACCTGTTCAAGAGTTGTTTGTTTCTGTTGTAGGGCTTGGCTACGTCGGCCTTCCACTTGCAGTTGCATTAGCACGACAGTTCAAGGTAATTGGATATGACATTAGTGGCTCTCGTGTAAAAGAGTTGAAGGGTGGATATGATCGAACCTTTGAACTGGATAGTCCCGCTCTACGTGCGAGTAGCATGACGTTTACGACGGATATTTCAGAAACAAAAGATGCGGATGTCCATATCGTTACCGTCCCGACACCTGTTGACGAGGGCGATAAACCTGATTTGGAACCTCTACGCTCAGCTTGCCGTGCCGTGGGCCCGATCTTGAAGAAGGGTGCTGTGGTCGTGGTTGAAAGTACCGTTTACCCAGGTGTTACTGAAGATGTATGTGGCCCGCTTTTGGAAGAGATTTCAGGCTTAAAATGTGGTGAAGAGTTTTTCCTTGGATATTCACCTGAGCGGATTAATCCAGGTGATAAGGTTCACACTGTAGATAAGATTATCAAAGTGATTTCTGGTCAAACAGAAGAAGTCGCTGATTTACTTGAAAAAATTTATGGCGCGGCAACAACCGGAGGAACGTTTCGAGCGCGGAATATTAAAACTGCTGAAGCGGCCAAGGTTATTGAAAATGCACAAAGGGATATCAACATTGCCTTCATTAATGAAGCAACGATGATCTTTCAAAAATTGGGTATTTCTGCTTACGATGTTCTAGAAACAGCAGGCACGAAATGGAACTTCCTGAACTTCACACCTGGTCTTGTTGGCGGACATTGTATTGGTATTGATCCCTTTTATCTCGCCCACAAAGCAAGTGAAGTTGGGCAGGACCCGGATCTGATCCTGACAGGTCGCCGAATTAACGAAAATATGGGCAAATTTATTGCCAACACCATAAGTGGCCTAATTGACAGTTCCAGCAAGGTATTGGTTTTGGGTCTGACATTTAAGGAAAATGTGCCCGACCTTAGAAACACCAAGGTAACGGAAATCATCTCAGGACTCGAGGCGCATGGTCATCTTGTGGAAGTCCATGACCCAATGGCGGATCCGGAAGAAGCACGCCAGTTTCTGGATATTGATCTCAAGGAAAACCTGAACTCCTTGACCAAGTATGATGCCATTATCGGTGCAGTGGCTCACTCAGTCTATAAGGACCTGTCGGTTCCAGCCTTGGAAGGCATGATGACGGAAAATGGTCTTCTCGCTGACATCAAAGGAATTTGGCGAGATGTCACTTTTTCAAACGGTATCAAGCGTTGGCAGCTTTAGCCTTTCGAATCGCTTGTTGAGTCGCTTTTCTGGTGCAGGGCCCATTTTATTGTCAGGGTTTCTGCGCCATGGAGACGTCCCCTTAGAACAATTTGCTTGTTATGCCGTTTTTCACCAGGACGGCTGCAGTAGATGCTTTCCTCTAAGCCGGCTTCTGAAAGGCTTGTGAGGAATTGCCAGCCCGTTCCCTGACGTGTCATCATCAGTAGGCTTCTGCCCCCTAAGCTTTTGGAGATACTAATGTCTGGATGAATATGGAAGCGAACAGCAAAATCAGTTGTATCGGCAGCCGGATCTAGTGTTTCGACAGTATCTTCCCCGCGAATTTCTCGTCCATCAGAGCTTAAATATATCCGCCGAAGGTGACGAATTTTTGCTGATTGCTCAAAGCAGGGATTGCGATAGACAAGAAGTAAGCTTCCACCTTCTTCTTCAACACTGACCTGAATTGGTCCTTCAGCTCCTTCCTTCACTGGGGCGGGAAAGACCGCGTTCGCATCTCCCACAGATAGGGTAGAGTGAGCGGCGGTTGCTGCAAGTGCCTTGTGCCAAGGTGATTCCGGGTCTGGGTGAGCTCCACAATTCACAATAATACGGTCGCGACCGTAGCTAAACTCAAAACTCCCTGCGCCATGATAGGGAAGGGCATTTTGGGGGCGACCTGCAAGCCCGGTTTCAAAAAGGATGAGAGATCGGCCCGCCTTTAGTCGTTCAAACCCGCCTTCTTTCATACTGTGAGGAGAACGGCCGAGAATATTACTGATTGCTAGCAGTTGATCGCACGTTCCCTCCCCCATGAGTTTTGACCCATTGAAGAGGGCGAGATCACCATCGCCATGCTGGAAAAACCGAACTGCGGTTGTCGCCCGGTCAATGGCTTGCTCCAGTCCTTCCGGGATCGGCGCTTCCATTCTATTTAGGGTTTCTCTTAAGCTAATAAGGTCTGCCAGAGTTTCCAGAAGCTGACTAGGGTTTCGACTGACATGACAACCATCGCTTAGGATTACCTTTTCAATTTCAGCCATAAGCTTCTGAAGCAAGCGGTGGGCTTGCGGTTGTGTATCTGTAAAGCAGACATTTCCAAGGTAAAGGGCAAGATAAAACAGAAACTGGTCTTTTTCTCGAGCAAAATATCGGCAGTATCTCTGCAGGTGTTGCAATTGTTTGCGCAAGGAGCGCAGGAACTTGTAATTAAAATCTCCATCATTGCTGGTTAGCAAGAAGGGGCTTTGTTGCATCCAATTGACCAGGCGTCGGGCGATAATATCCGGATCCCAGATAAGCGGTTCATATTCTTCAAAAGAGTGAACCCAATTTGTTAGAAGTGCCCGGACGTGACGTTTTGCGGCATCGCTGCCATTCGCTGAGAAATCCCTCACCCAGTTAAAGCGATGAAGTTCACGATGCCAGTGATGCGGCATTTTTTGAGCAAGCCAAGGTTCTTTATTGTTGAGCTTGTTCTCAACGCCTTCCAGCAAAAAGCAACCTTTGAAGAGGGTATCCGCCTTATCACCTACTCCAGGTATCACATCTACAGGTGTATGAAGGAGCCGCTTGGGTGTTCTGATTTTCAGGCTGCTTGAATAAAGGGAACTTGAAAAAACCATGTCTTTGATCGTCCGTTTAGGGGACGGTTTATTGGACATAATTCCTCCAGATTTAGTCATCATTACCCTCTTAAAGCGTCGATATTGGCTTTATAATGCTCAGGCCCACCTTTGAAGACGGCACTGCCGGCAACTAGCATGTCAGCGCCAGCTTCGATAACCAACTTTGCAGTCTCCGCGTTAATGCCACCGTCCACTTCAAGATCAATGTCCCGCCCACTAGCGTCAATCATGGCGCGAAGGGTACGAATTTTATCGAGCTGCGAATGGATGAATTTTTGACCGCCAAAGCCTGGATTGACGCTCATCACCAGAATAAGATCAACCTCATCCATAACATGCTCAAGAGTTGAAGCAGGTGTTGACGGATTGAGTGACACACCAGCCTTCTTTCCATGGGATTTAATAACCTGCAGAGTTCGATGAAGATGAGGACCTGCTTCCTGGTGGACCGTAATGATGTCAGCGCCAGCATCAACAAATTCGGGTATATAGATATCAACTGGTGAAATCATGAGGTGGCAATCGAAAGGCTTGTCACTAAAGTTACGGACGGATTTGGTGACCGCGGGACCAAAGCTGATATTGGGGACAAAATGTCCATCCATAATATCCACATGGATAAAATCAGCCCCAGCTTCTGTAATAGCAGCAATTTCGGGTCCCAAATTGGCAAAATCTGCCGCCAGAATGGAGGGGGCAATTCTTACAGGTTTACGCATTCCAATCCTCATGTGCTTTGACATGCACTATTTAATATACATCAACTTCAAATGCAGTTTAGTCCTTAACTAACCGCGCAGCAAAGAAACCATCCATACCACCCAAACCGTTTTCGCTTAATCCATCAAGATGACAGGGAAGGCACCTTAGGTCACCTTCTTTGGTCACGACATCTTCGAGGCCATTGAGTTCCTTTGGTGTTATGGCGTTTCGTTTCATTTCTGGATGTTTTTCCAGGAATTTAGCGATTTGCCATTCCCCTTCTTCTGGTTGGAGTGAGCAGGTACTATAAACAAGTGTTCCGCCGGATTTTAACTGAGAAATTGTGGCATCCAGAAGGCGTTCTTGCAGCTCTGCCAGTTTTTTTACATCTTCTTGAGTTTTCAGCCAGGCAACGTCTGGGTGACGGCGAATTGTTCCGGTACTGGAACAAGGTGCATCAAGCAAAATAATATCGAACAACTCTTCTGGCTTGAAGGTCGCAGCGTCTGAGACAACAATGGTTGCATTGAATGAAAGCCGCTCCAGGTTTTCTTCTAACCGCCGAAGTCGAGCTTTTGAGCGATCCAGAGCTGTAACTTCGGCACCTTTTGCAATTAGTTGAGCCGTTTTTCCACCCGGCGCAGCGCAGAGATCAAGAGCCCGTTTGCCTTTTATGTTACCGAAGAGGCGCACTGGCAGACTTGCCGAATAATCCTGGATCCACCAGTCCCCATCCTGAAATCCAGCAAGGGATGTAACTGACCCACCGGCAGAGCGCCGTAATTGTTCTCCGGGCAAGATGATGGCTTCCAGTTTTTCAGCCCATTGTTTTACTTCCTCAGGATCTTCATTGGATTTGAGGGTAATATCCAACGGCGCCTCTTTACGAAGGGCATCTGAAATTTGTTGAGTTAATTCCACACCATAAAACTCGGACCAGCTTTTCCAAAGCCAAGCAGGAAGGTTGGCCTTGCTTTGGTTCATTTTGGTTAGCAGCTTTTGTCCTTGCCGATCTGTTCTTCTCAAAAGGGCGTTTACTAGCCCCCGGAACTTACTGTTAGCTGGAACAAGTTCAACGGTGTCATGAATAGCGGCATGGACCGCGATATCCATGAACAGGATCTGGGTTATTCCAACCCGAAGGATATGGCGGATGTTCTTTACGGATTTTGGTAAGGGTCGATCCAGCATTTTGTCGATCAAGGCATCAATTATGCCGAGATGACGTAGTGTGGTTGAGACAAGCGCCCGGGCTAGGGATCGGTCACGATCGCTTAGTCCTTTCAAATTCTCAAAAAGAATATCTTCCAGAAGCTGGTTCTTATCCAGCACCTGGGCCAGCATGGTGACAGCGCGAAGTCGGGCGTTGGGCTTTTTGTCGGTCATTGGGGCTATCTAAGGCAAAAGTTGATGGCGGTCTATAGCGCTCTTTAGAGGATTATGATAGGAAAAAGCTGAATTTCATAACCGAGGTTAAGATGGAAGAGAAAAAACCCTCAAATATCCCAAGCACTGATGCGGATGCAGATAAAGTCGAAAAAACCGAAGCAGCTAAACCAGCTCATAAGCTAAAGCAGGCTGACGGTGAAATTGGTGGTCCGGCTGGACTGGAACCCACGCGCTACGGTGACTGGGAGCGTAAAGGTATTGTGAGCGACTTTTAGATAGTTTTCCCTTTTCGCTCCGCCAGCCAGATTCCGCCGAGAACGAGTGCCAATGCAGTTGCATGGTACAGGTGGAAAGGTTCACCTAGAAATAACACTGCCATAATAGATGCGAAAATCGGGACCAGATTTACAAAAATCCCGGCCCGGCCCGGCCCTATCAAGGCCACTCCGTTGATAAAGAAAAGCTGAGCAAGGAAAGAGGGCAGGATTGCAATTGCAGCAATCAGGATCCACCCTTTCAAGGTGGGTGCCTGCGCGGTTCCCGTAACCAGTTCGTATGTGAGGAGCGGAAGACAGGAAATGAAAGCAGCAATCGCGAGACCTGAGAAGAAAGCAAGAGCGCCGACATCAGGTTTATTTCGAAGGGCAAGTGTGTAACCGCCGTAGCACATGCAGGCAATAACTAGCAGCAAATCTCCCCGGTTAAATGCAAGATCGGCCAGTTTTTCAAGGCTGCCGCCAGACGTGACAACGATAACCCCAAAGACAGTCAAGCACACGCCTGAGATCTGTTGAATGCTTACTGGCATTCTGTAGACAATAAATGCCCCTAACAGCACAAAGATTGGGATTGTCCCCTGCAAAATTCCAATATTCACAGCTGTGGTGTAGTAAGCAGAGATGTAAAATAGGGCGTTAAATCCTGTAAACCCGATGGCGCCCATACAAACCACATAAAACAGCCTTGGTTTCAGCACATGCCAATCCCGCTTCAGGTCTTTTTGCGCAAACAGCAGTAAAAGGACCATGACGCTCGCCCACCGTAAGGTGACTAGAGTGAGCGGTGATACCTCACCCACTGCCATGCGACTGAACACAGCATTTCCACCCCAACACATGGTGGTCAGGGTCAGCAATATATAGGCGCGTGTACTCGGCCCAAGGGCGGAGAAAAGGGGAAAACCAGACATGCCGGAAACCTTGGATGTGATTTCGGGTGCTAGAGGCCACCCATTTTGCAGATTATGTTCCAGCAGGTTTCGTCTACAGGAACAACGGATAGGCGACTTTGGCGGATCAATGCCAGATTAGCAAGCCTTTCATCCGCCTTAATGTCTGCAAGGGTGACAGGGGCTGGCATGTCTTTTACGGCTTTGACGTCAACCATACCGAACCGACCTTTTGGGTCCGTGTGATCTGGATAGTATTCCTTTATGACTTCCACGATGCCGACGATCTGTTTTTCCTTCACGGAATGATAGAAAAAACATTGATCTCCAACTTTCATAGCTTTCATGTTGTTGGAAGCCTGATAGTTGCGAACCCCGTCCCAATAGGTTCCTGCTTCACCAGCTTTGACCTGATCATCCCAGGACCAGGAACTAGGTTCTGATTTGATCAGCCAATAATTCATGATGATAAACCTGATCCCAAAACATGTTTCCAGGGTTTTACATCAACCCGTTCAAACAGACCTGCTTTTCCGTAAGGATCCTGCGCAGCCCATTCTTGAGCGGCTTCCAGGCTTTCTGCTTCAAAGATCAGCAAAGATCCCGTCATACCACTACCATCTTCAGTAGTTGTGGGTCCTGCGGCTTTAAGCTCATCCCCTTTAGCTTTGAGAAATTCCAGGTGGGCGGGGCGGTTATCCATACGGACTTGCAGATGATCTTTTTTATCGATGCAATAGGCTATGAAGAGCATTTTCGTTTCCATTCCTTCAGTCAAAGCCAGCCAGTTTTTCATCCCGAAATGGTCGTGCCAGCAATTCCTCGACCATTTCAGTTACAGTAGCGCCGCCATTCAGCAGTTTATGGACTGCTTGGCAAATTGGCATCTCAATTTTAAGGTCTGCGCTCAGTTTACTGAGAGCGGCAGCGGTATGGACGCCTTCTGTCACTGTGACACGACGTTCTAGAATATCTTGAAGTTTTTCACCGCGCCCTAGAGCTTCCCCAAGGGAAAAGTTCCGAGAAGAGGTGGAGGAGCAGGTCAGCACCAGGTCCCCAAGACCCGAAAGCCCCATTAGCGTCTCTGCTCGGCCGCCCATCTTTTCGCCAAGCCTGAGTATCTCCGCCATGCCTCGGGTTATCAGGGCCGCCCGCGCATTTTCACCCAGATTGGCTCCTGCAACGATCCCACAGGCGATAGCCAGGACATTTTTAATCGCACCGCCCATTTGCGCTCCGATTACGTCTGTTGTCACATAAGGCCGGAAGGTGCTTTTTCCGATTGCCTTGGCTAATGAAAGACCTAGCTGTTCGTCTTGGGTTGCGAGGGTTGTGGCAGAAGGAAGACCCCTTGCTACCTCTGATGCAAAGTTTGGTCCTGATAAAATAGCGTAAGGTTGACCTGGCAAACTGGTTTCCATCACTTCGCTCATCAGGTTTCCTGTTTGGCTCTCCACGCCTTTTGAACAGATGATGAGTGGTACATCCTCTTTCAAGAATTGCCTTAGCTGTTCTAAATTCTGACGTAAATGTTGAGCAGGAGTAACGTTTAGGATTATGTCGGCATCTACTGCGCTTTTAAGGTCATGTGTGACTTCTAAAGTCTCTGGGAAGGGTATCCCCGGCAAGTAGGTTTTGTTTTCTCGCTCACCTGTGAGTTTAGCAGCAAGTTCAGTGCGACGAGACCAGAGACAGACTTTGTCCCCTTTCTGTGCAATAGATATGGCTAGGGCAGTTCCCCATGCCCCAGCACCTAACACTGAAATTCTTTGCAAGCTCATCCCACCTTGTATCCTAAACCGAATGAAATCGGCGCCTTACTGTCTTTGAGTGTTACTAGCACGAAGTCTTTTATTTAAAAATAGGGGAGCTATGGAAAATGAGGACAAATCGAGCAAATTAGGATATATATTTAATAATTATAATTTATTTCATTATTAAGGATGTGCCATGCCTAAAGTCCATCCAGAGCGTCAAAATCAATTACGCGCCGCCATTTTAAAGGCAGCCCGTCACCGATATTTAACGCAATCACCCAGAAAGACGACCCTCGAAGAAGTCGCAGAAGACTGCGGAATTACAGCGCCTCATCTTTATAATTTTTATAAGAGCAAACTGGATTTAGCTGAAGCTGTCGCCGTGTCTATCCTTGAGGAATGGCAGTCAAAACTTGCTGAAGTTTTGGATCAGGAGGGAAGTGCAAAAGAGGTACTACAAAACTGCTTTGAGCAGGAAATAGAGCTCACAATCGAGGCTGCAAAAATGTATCCGGGTTATGTGCCGTTGATGGAGATAGTACTCAAAAAGAGAGAGCGTTCCTTCGCCCGGGCCCAGAGAAGATATTTACGCCCACTGTCTCTCTATTTAGATCATGCAATGGCTCGCGGAGAAGTCGTGCGGCAGGATCCGTTTTGGGTAGCAGAAACTCTTCATCTCGCGACACATGCCTTTCGAAATGAGTTTGTTACGAAAGGTAAGGATTTTCCTGATCTGAAACAAAAGCTGAATGATGTAATGAGCTTAATGCTGGAAGGAGTACTGATAAAAAAAGAGCCCTCCGCCGGGAAAGCGGAGGGCTAGGTCTGAGCTAGAGAGGATAAGCACTGCTTATTCTCGAGACCCATCATAACGCCGTATTTTGCAATTGCAACTCATTCTTAACTGCAAATGATAAAAAAATGGAAAATTGGGGTAAAAAAATTGCGTAACTTATTGTTTTTTATGAAAAATAAAAATTCAAATTTTTTATTGTTGAATTGATTTTTGCCAGAAAAGTGCTTCACCAGCCTCAGGATCCAAGCTGTAAGGCGCAAATCCAAATTTTAAATAAGCCTTTTTCGCCACATTATTTGCCGACAAAACTTCCAATGTTACTTTACAGCAGCCTTTCTCGAGGGCGACTTTTTCAACCTCTTGAAGCAATCGTTGAGAAAGACCAAGACCTCGATATTTCGAAAGCACGGCAAGATCATGAATATTAATTAAGGGCGCCGCTGCAAAGGTAGAAAATCCAAAGAAGCAGTTGGCAAGGCCAGCTGGTTTGCCATCAACAAAAACCGCGAGGGAAAGCGCATTAGGCAATTCGGCCAATTTCGCTGCAAGTGTTTTAACCGTTTGGTGCGGAAGAGGCTCTCCTCCGCCCATTGGATCCTGAGCATAGGCATCTAACAGCTCTACCAAAATCATAGCGTCTTCTGGATTTTGGTAATTTAATCGTTTTGAAGTGATTTCTGGCATGGAACTTATTCTTATGATCTTTCGAACTGTTTGACGCCCTCGTCGGTTCCAATGAGAACAAGGTCCGCATAGTCGATAAATAAGCCGTGTTCGACGACGCCGGGGATAGTACTCAATGTTAATGCGAGCTCTTCCGGATCCTCAATCTGTTCAAATGCACAGTCAATAATTAGATTATTTTCGTCAGTGTAAAAAAGTTTATCTCCCTGCATGCGGAGGGATGGTTGACAGCCTAAGGCTTCCATTTTTGGCAATAACGCACCTGAAGCAAAGGGAATGACCTCGACTGGCAATTTAAACTTGCCAAGTTTTTCGACCATTTTTTTGTTTTCGGCAATTACGATCATTTTGTCGGAGAGGGATGCGACAATCTTCTCCCTAAGGTGTGCACCGCCGCCCCCCTTAATGAGGCGCATCTGGGGGTCAACTTCATCAGTTCCATCAATAGTCAAATCAATGACAGATACTTCATCAAGGCCAACAACTTTAATTCCAAGTTTTTTAGCCTGGCTCGCCGTCGCTTCAGAAGTTGGAACAGCAATAATATCCAGTCCGTTTTTGACTTTTTCACCGACGAGATCAACCATCTTGGCTGCTGTGGAGCCAGTTCCAAGACCAACAACCATTCCATCTGTAATATGAGTGACGGCTTCTTTAGCCGCCGCAAGTTTTTGTTCGTCTTCTGTCATTTCTTTTCCTAGCTCAAGCCTTATGTCCGGCGAAGGGGGCGGGTTCTGCATCTGGGTCGAGAGGCCATCTTGCGCGAGCAGCAAGATCCAGAGGACTAGTTTGCCCTAATTTTAAATGTTCGACGCCTGCCCAAGCGATCATAGCGCCATTGTCAGTGCAAAGAGCAGGTGGTGGAACGGTTAATTTCAATTGGTGTTTATCTGCAAGTTCGTTCAATTTGTGCCGCAAGGCCTGATTTGCAGCTACGCCGCCAGCTACAACCAATGTATCGGCATCTGGATAATCAGCCTTAAATATTTTGACAGCTTGTTGAACCCGACTGATTAGAGCTTCGGTGGCAGCTTTTTGAAAACTGGCCGCCAAATCAGCTTTATCCTGATCAGAAACAGGTTCTGGAAGAGATTCTAAAGAATGTCGAACCGCTGTTTTAAGTCCGGAGAATGAGAAATCACAGCCAGGTTTCCCCTTCATCGGCCGGGGTAAATCAAACCTATCTGCATTGCCTTCTTTCGATGCCTTTTCAACGGCCGGCCCTCCGGGAAAACCGAGGCCCAGCATTTTGGCAGTTTTATCAAATGCTTCTCCTACGGCGTCATCAATAGTCGTTCCAAGGCGCCTGAACTGTCCAACACCCTCGACAACGAGGATTTGGGAGTGGCCGCCAGAGACAAGTAACAGGAGGTAGGGGAAGGCAACATTGTCTGTCATTCGAACGGTAAGCGCATGTCCTTCCAAGTGGTTCACACCAATAAGCGGGATATCACAAACCGCACTGATTGACTTGGCTGTCATTAGTCCGACCAAAACTCCACCGATCAAACCGGGTCCGGCGGTTGCGGCAACACCATCTAGATCCTGAAAACTTATGCCTGCTTCTTCGACAGCTTGACGGGCCAGTTTGTCCATTTGGGTGACATGGGCTCTGGCCGCAATCTCAGGAACCACGCCTCCAAAAGGGGCGTGTTCTTCAATCTGCGACAAAACGACATTTGACAAGATCTTGCCATCTGCCGTAACGACTGCGGCAGCAGTTTCATCGCAGCTACTTTCAAGACCTAGGACAATCATTTGAATTCTGTTTGAATGCGGTGCAAATTGGCTATGGCTGTATCACTGAATAGGATAACTCGCAATATGACGACCGAGAAAAAGTTAAAAATTGGAACACGGGGAAGTCCACTTGCATTGGCTCAGGCTTATGAAACTCGTGATCGGTTGCTGGCAGCTCATCCTGATCGGCTCTCTGAAAATGATATGGAAATTGTTGTTATCAAGACAATGGGCGACAAAATCCAGGATCGGGCGTTGAGCGAAGTTGGCGGTAAAGGATTATTCGTCAAAGAGATTGAGGAAGCCCTGTATCGCAAAGATATTGATATGGCAGTTCATTCCATGAAAGACATGGAAACCACTTTACCAGATGGTCTTGTGATTGACTGTATTCTGCCCCGAGAAGATCCGCGGGATGCCTTTATTTCTGCAACGGGAAAGACCTTGGACGAACTGCCTGAGGGCTCTGTTGTTGGTACTTCAAGTTTGCGGCGTCAGGCCCAGATCTTGAATCGCCGCCCAGACTTGAAGGTTTGTATTTTCAGAGGCGCTGTAGATACCCGCCTTCGAAAATTGAGAGAAGGAGAGGCTGATGCGACGTTACTGGCAATGGCTGGCTTGAAACGCTTGGATAAACTGAATGTGATTACTCAAGCTCTCGAGAAAGAACAAATGCTTCCCGCTGTAGCTCAAGGTGCCATTGGGATTGAATGTCGCGCGGACGATTCGGATCTTCGCGTGCTGCTGTCTGCAATTGACGATCCCATCAGCAATATTCGGATTAGTGCTGAGCGGGCAATGCTTGCTGTTCTCGATGGTTCGTGCCGCACACCCATAGCAGGTTATGCTGAAATCACTTCGGAAAATAAACTGGTTCTTAGGGCAAGCCTTCTTTCTCCTGACGGAAAGGATCGATTTGATGTCATGGGCGAAAGTCAAGTGGATGACGGTGTCGCTCTTGGCCAGGAGCTGGGGCAAAAACTTCGTGGGATGGCTGGTCCGGATTTCGCCGCATTTCAAATTTAGTCATTAGACATGCAATTCCTGATCACCCGACCAATATCTGTTTCAAAATCCCTGACAGCCAAGTTGGAAGCTGAGGGCCATACTGTCGTTTCGTCCCCGCTTCTTGAAATCAGACCAGTGGATCGGAAATCACTTGATCTGAAAGGGGTTCAGGCGTTGATCGTTACCAGTATCAACGGGTTAGACAATCTACTGCCTTTGATTCAAAACCGATCTCTGCCTATATATTGCGTCGGCAACAAGACTGCTGAAGCGGCTATTCTGGGTGGATTTGAAACTGTTAAGTCAGCTGATGGAAATATCGACGATCTTGCAAAATTAATCCAGAATTCTGTAGATCCCACTCAAGGTGTTTTGTTGCATGTTGGCGGGAAGCGCTTAGCAGGTGATTTACAGGGTGTTTTGGAAAAAGCGGGTTATTTTTACCGCCGTGAGATCCTTTATGATGCTGCAAAGGTAGAAGGCTTTACAAGCGAAGCCTTGGATGCATTCAGGCATGGTAAATTACAGGGAGTCTTGTTATTCTCCCCTTATACAGCGGAAGTATTCTGTGAGTTGGTACAGTCGGCTGGTCTTCAATCACAGTTGGCACATATGGATGCCTGGTGTTTGAGCGAAAATGTTGCCAATAGATTGGACGGACTTGGGTTCCATGGAATTCATGTTGCTAGTCAGCCGAAAGAAAAGTCATTACTGAACCTGATCAATGAGAAGATTGGTCAAAGCGCCCAGCAAAGAGAAGCTGAGCAGAAGGGGACCAGGGAGCACACCGTGTCAGAGAAGTCAAATACCGGGGATAAAGACCCGCAGGTAAAAAAAGATACTGAAAAGTCATCCGTAGATTCAAAATCAGCTTCAAAAACTGCGGTACCACCAAGCGATGCTGCAAAATCCACTTCAAGCTCGGGTTCATCTTCTAAAGTTACAAACGGATCACCCAGTTCACCCAAGGGATCAGCAACTACACCAGTTTCAGAAAAGAAATCAGGTGGCTCTCGGGTTCTTTGGACTCTCGTTGGACTATTTTTTGTATTTTGCCTCGGGATGGCAGCTTGGCCACTTCTTTATCCTTCTGTCTCCAAGTATCTGCCAGAAGAAACCCGCGCAATTCTGAGTGGGCAAGGTAGCTCCAATGAGCTTGAAAAGGTTCTGGCGCAGCGATTGTCAGAGTTGGATCAAAAAATAGCAGCCTTGCCAAAAACGACTGAGGTTGTGGTGCCAGAGAATGTGACGGCAGCCCTTGCAGAGATTCCTCTCTTAAAAGATGAAGTCAATAGCTTGAAGTCCCAAACCTCAAATGCACCTGAAGGTTTGGAAGATCGTTTGGATACCTTGGAAATGCGGCTTCAGGAGTTGGATGTGGCTGTTAAAGGGGTACAAGAGAATGTTGCGTCCATATCATTGATGGGTTCTGGTGGAGAGACTGAAGGAGAGGTACCAGCGAATGCTGCGGCGGTCGCCGAACTTACGGCACTCAGAAGTGCACTTGAAAATCTTACAGGACAGATTCGATCTCTAAAAGAAGAACAGGCGGCATCGATTACGGATTTGGCTTCGCAGAAGTCACAACTGGAAACACTATCTGCCGCGCTGGAAGAAACAGTGAAAGAATCGCGGTCCAGTGAAGTAAATAGTGGTGATGCGTTGTCACTCTTGGCACTTGGGCAGCTTCAGCGGAAAAGCCAAACAGCTCAGCCTTTCGACGGCGCCTGGCAACAAGCCATGGCTGTGCTGCCAGCTAAACTACAGCCAGATTTGGCTCTTCTTTCTGATGTTGCGAAGACAGGAGCGCCAACCTACCGTGATTTGACAGAGGGGTTTGGCTCTCTCGCAACCGACGCTGTTCAGGCATCGCGACTGCCCGAGAGTGAAACTTGGTATGGAAAAACTCTCCATAATCTTGCATCTCTTGTGAAGTTCCGCCGTGTCGATGGAGCAGAGGCTGATAGTGTTGATTTTCAAGTCACTAAAGCGGAAATGGCTCTGTTTGATGGTGACCTAGCTACAGCGGTTAATGTTGTAAAAGGGCTCCAAGGTGAGCCAGCAAAGGTGATGGCGTCATGGCTCAAAGGGGCGGAAGCAAGGCTTCTGGTTGATAAAAGTCTTGGCGACTTGATTAGTAAGGCATCCACTGCGGCACTCGATAAAACAGGCAATGAGAACTAGGGGTACAGATGATTAGAGCTGTTTACTTATTCATCGTCATTGCCATTTTGTCTGCTGCTGGGGTCTGGCTTGCAGACAATCCAGGTGCTGTCAATTTGCGATGGGGGAACTATGTAGTTGAAACAAGCATGGTGGTCCTTGTTGGGCTTGCCGCAGTTTTAGCGCTTGTTATATCCCTTCTGATTTTGGTTTATCGATGGATTCGGTCAAGTCCCGGACGGATAGGTGGACTATTTGCTAGCCGAAAGCGAAGCAAGGGAATGGACGCTATCAGCCATGGAATGGTTGCAATTGCTTCTGGAAATCCGGATGCAGCACGGCGAGCAGCTATTGATGCTGAGAAACACCTTAAAGGAGAACCTCTCACCTTGCTTTTGGCTGCCCAGGCCGCTGAGTTGAATAAGGATGAAAGAGCAACCGAAGTTTACTACAGCAGGATGACTGAGCAGCCTGAAACAGAGCTACTCGGACTTCGTGGGTTAATTTCTCAGGCTAAGCGAAATAATGATTTACCTAAAGCACTGGATTTGGTGAAACGGGCCGATCGTTTAAAACCAGGTACTGAATGGGTAACCCAGGATTTGTTGCTTCTGAATATTCAGTTGAAAAAATACGAAGACGCTCTCCAGGCGCTGGATAGTCACTTTAAAGGTAAAGCGTCTCGAACTTCTGAATTTCAGAGAATGCGGGCAATACTTACCTATGAATTGGCATTGGAACAGGTTCAAGCTGGTAAGATTGATATAGCCCGCCAATATCTTCAGCAATCGCGAAATGCGGATAAAACATTTGTCCCAGCAGCTGTAAAAACTATTCAGCTCGCAAGTGAGGATCGCAAGCGTGAAAAACTGATTTCTGCAATTTGGACAGAATGCCCTCACCCAGAGGTGGTGGACGCTATTCAGAAGCTAGTTCCTGTGGAGAGTGAAGGCGACTGGCTTGCCAGGGCGAAGCGTTTGTTTGATCACGTGAACCCGGGCCATCGGGATAGCCTTTTAGCGTTAGCCAAAGCGGCTCTTGCTGCGAGAGAATGGGGAGAGGCTAGAGCTTATCTTATAAAATTGGTGGATACAGATCCGACGGCCGAAGTGTACAGACTTCTTGCAGATCTTGAGGAGCGGGCAAACGCTGATGCGGCGGCGGCTAGAAAATGGATTCAGAAAAGTGTGGAAGCAAAACCGGATCCTGCCTGGCATTGTAATGGATGTGGCCGTCAGGAGGCGAGTTGGCAGCCAACCTGTCCTACCTGCCATAAATTTGATGGTTATGTTTGGCGATCTCTGGAGCGGGGCGGTACTCCGGATCTGATTGAAGCAGAGGTGGTAACTGAATTGCCTGTAAGTTCTTAAGCCAATTTAATCTAAATTATTGAATTTAAAAGCTTCTCTCCTTTCGGAGAGGGGCTTTTTTTTAGTTTATTGCATTCCATAATATGGAAAATCTTCCATTCTGGTCATTTGAAATTTCAAATTTTTGATGAGCTGATGTAGGCTTAAAAAAATAAGAAAAAACTAAAATAAAAAAATAGGAGACAGGGGCGCAAAAACCATAATTGGGAAGAAATGATGAAAGATCAAAAACTCAGCAGGCGAAAAATATTGGCAGGATCTGCCGCAGCGGGTGCCGCTGCGATCGCGGCTCCATCAATTGCCACAGCAGCCGGTGAAACTACCAGTTGGAAAGTTCAAACCTCTTGGCCAGGAGGTATTGGTCTCAATATCTTTAAAGAATGGTGTGCTTCCATTAAGGAAAAGTCTGGCGGGGAACTGGAATTTATTCCCTTTGGCGCGAAAGACGTAGTTGGCGATTTTCAGTTGTTTGACGCGGTTAAGAACGGTGTTCTGCAGGCGATGAACCCTTTTACTCTTTACTGGGCAGGACGTATTCCGGCGGCTGTGTTCTTATCATCATATCCGCTTGGTCTTAGAAACCCTCATGAATGGGATGTGTTTTTCTATGGGCTTGGTGGCCTGCAAATGGCTCGGGATATCTTTGCTAAGCAGGGAATGTATTACGTTGGCCCGATCCACCATGGCCCGAACATTATTCATTCAAAGGTTCCGATCAGATCTATTGATGATTTCCGCGGGCGGAAGATGAGATTGCCAGGTGGCATGGTTGCAGAAGTGTTCCAGGCGATTGGAGCTAAAACTACACTTCTTCCCGGTTCGGAAATTTTCCCGGCACTTGAAAAAGGGACAATTGACGTAGCAGACTATGTTGGTCCTGCGATTAACCATGCTCTCGGGTTTGGTCAGGTTACGAAATATATTTCAATGGGTCCTCCAGGCTTCATGTCTGTGTACCAGCCTGTTGATGTTATGGATCTGACTGTTGGAATGGATGCGTGGAATGCGTTGAGTCCTGCTATGAAACAGTTCGTTGAAATGGAAGTAAAATCATATTCAATTGAACATCATGCCAAAATTCAGAAAGCTGATCAGGAAGCTTGGAAAAAGTTTGAGGAAGAAGGAACAGAAGTCACACGTCTTTCTCAAGATGACATCGAGGCCTTGACTGAAGTTGCGGTGGAGCGTTGGTTCGCTTGGGCGAATAAGGATGCAGATGCAGCTAAAGTCTTTAAGGTTCAGTTGGACTATATGATGTCTGGTTCTCTGGGTTATGTCACACCGGAAATGATTGAGAACTACAGTCTAAAATACTGATCCAATCCACATATTCGAGAGGGTCCGCTGAATGGCGGATCCTTTCAGTTTTCTGTATATCTAAAGTAGGAGTACGGAGAGATGCCAAGCGTCGACTTCGTTTTGCCCCATTGGCTGTATTGGTCAGGGCTTATCATATTCCCATTAATAGCAATGGTGCTGTCCAGACGGTCAGGCAAGTCTGGATCAGCAAATAAATATTCACTAGGAACTGCTTATTTTGTTTGGTTAGTAGGTGGTTTTCTCGGGCTGCATCGTTTGTATCTGAGAAACTTGTTGGGGTTAGTTTTTTGGCCCCTTTTTGCTCTTATTCTCTATGCGTCTTCCGTGGAACGAGATGCCAGGGTGGTATACTCAGATGCTACAGCGTCGCTTGAGGTTGTCGATAAAACAATAGAGCGAAAAGAAAAAGCAATTCTCAAATCACAGGATCGGATTGAAGACTCCAGAAAAAGGTTGGAGACGGCTGAAAGCGGTTCAAGTTCCTACAAACGTTATGAAAGCCGTATTGAGAAAGAAACAGCCAAGATTGAAGATAACCAGACAGATATTCGGCAGATCAAATCAGAAGTCGCTGGGCTAAAGGATAAGGCAGCGGCAGCTGAAAGTAGACGGGAAAACTGGAGTAATTTTGCCTTTTATGCAGTCTCGTTGATAGGGGTTTTCTTGCTGGTGGATCTGTTTCTTATTCCGTCACTGATGAAAAAGGCGGAACGGAACCTCGCAGAAAATCCGGAAGGAGAGATTGTTCGTGATCAGGTTGAAGAAGACAGCCGGTTCGTGGGAACCGGTGTAGCAGGAATTCTGGATCGTATTTCTCTTTATTCCGGTGAATTTGTAGCTTTTTGGTCGATTATCGCTGTTTTCGTTTATTACTACGAAGTCGTTGTCCGGTATGTTTTTAACAGTCCGACCAATTGGGCGCATGAAAGCATGTTTCTCATGTTTGGTATGCAGTATCTGGTGGCAGGAGCCTACGCCATGCTGACTGGAAGTCATGTTCGTGTTGATATTTTTTACGCAAAATTCTCGATGAGGGGTAAAGCCTTTGTCGATTTGTTGACATCCGTTTTCTTCTTTATCTTTGCGGGAACGCTCCTCGTTACAAGCTACATCTTCTCAGTCGACGCAATTGGTCAAAATGAGGTTTCCTTCACGGAATGGGCCATTCAGTACTGGCCTGTTAAATGTGTGATGATAGTGGGTAGCTTGTTGCTGATTTTGCAAGGCATATCATTGGTTCTCAAAGATATCCGAACCCTGATCAATCCTGAAAATGTATCAAGTGGGGGAGCTGTCTGATGGGTCTTGAAATTGAAATTGGTTGGCTCACCCTGATCATGTTTGGCAGCTTGTTGCTGCTTCTTGCGGCAGGGTTACCTCTTGCCTTTGTTACCGGTGGCTTAGCCTGTGTCTTTTTGTTTGTTCTGGGTGATGCTCAGACGCTCAACATAGTGCCCAGTCGTATTTTCCCATTGATGACGGATTATCAGCTTTCTGCGATCCCCTTGTTCATCTTTATGGCTGCCATGCTGGAGAGAGCCGGACTAATCAAGGAGATGTTTGATGTTATCTACAAGCTTCTTGGAGGGTTGAAGGGTGGCCTTGCGTCCGCAACAATTATTGCCTCTACAATCCTTGCGGCCATGGTTGGCGTGATTGGGGCAGCTGTTGTCACCATGGGAATTATTGCGCTGCCAGCTATGTTGGCTAGAAATTATGATACCAAGATAGCGATGGGCTCTATTATGGCCGGCGGCACGCTTGGTATTTTGATCCCGCCTTCGATTTTGGCCATTATTTATGCGGTAGTTGCTGAGCAATCTGTTGGAGAGCTGTTTATCGGGGCCGTAATCCCCGGCTTGATGCTGTCCGGGTTCTATATCCTTTATGTGTCGGTCATGTCGTTCCTGGATCCTGCAAAAGGCCCTCCAATCCCTGTTGAGGAGCGGATCAGTGTTAGGGAAAAGTTTTTGCTTTTGAGGCAAATGGCTGCACCCATAATTTTGATCCTGGTTGTTTTCTCTGTCCTCTTTTCAGGTGCTGCGACACCGGTTGAGGCTGCAGGCATCGGAACATTTGGGGCTTTCATCGTCGCGGCTCTTCATCGGCAATTAAATTGGAAAACAGCGCGAGAAGCGGTCATAACGACACTCAAAGCCTCCTCCATGGTGATTTGGATCATGTTCGGCGCGACAATCTTTGTTGGCCTGTATGTGTTGCAAGGGGGACAGACCTTTGTAACGGAATCCCTGGCAGCAACCGGGTTGGGACCATGGGGCATTTTAATCCTGATGCAAATCCTGCTTATAATTCTGGGTATGTTTCTGGACTGGGTTGGAATTTTGCTTCTCTGCGTTCCAATTTTTGTGCCTATTATTAAAGGACTAGGGGCTGCCGCTTTTGGCTTGGATAGTTCGGGCGATCTGGTCTTGTGGTTCGGGGTTCTCTATCTGGTGAACATGCAGATGAGTTTTCTATCGCCTCCATTTGGATATGCACTGTTTTATCTGAGAGGTGTTGCACCAAGCTCTATTCCCATGTCCGATATCTTTAAGGCAGCACTTCCATTTTTGGGATTGCAGTTTCTGGGCCTCGCTCTCTGTATGTATTTTCCAGAGATTATTACTTGGTTGCCAAGCTTGGTCTACGGCTGATTACAACTACTTGTCACGGTCTTCCGTGACAAGTATAAATACCCGCAAGTGCCGCTGTAGCTCAGCTGGTAGAGCACCGCATTCGTAATGCGTAGGTCGCGTGTTCGAGTCACGCCAGCGGCACCATAAAATCAATGACTTAGCCGAGAGCATGCATTTTTTTTAGACACCTTTAGACGGTGTTTTAGACACTTTTGTATTTGCTTTGTTCCAATTTCTGCATAGCTGTCTGAGCCTGCCGCTTTTGATCAACCGTTCTGACATACCTTTCAACGGAGTCATTTGTGGTATGACCTGTGACGGCTCTGATCTCGTTGATTGTGCATCCCGCTTCTGCCAATCGCGTAGCCACAGTAACGCGAAGGCCATGAAAGGTAAGCCCCTCGCCTATTTTTCCTTGTTTAATAAGAGAGCGCTTCAGTTTTTGAAACTGAGTTTGAAAACCGCTAGATGTGTATGGCTTGCCGCGTGTGTTAAGGACAATCCATGGCGATTTTCTATCCATTTTATCCAGTATCGCTTTGAGCTCCGCGATTACAGGCACCCACACAAAATCTCCTGTTTTGGATTGTTGGCATTGTATGAAGCCGTTCTGGTAATCACTCCACTTGAGACTTAACATGTCACCACTTCGAAGTGCAGTATATGCACTCAGGCCAATCCCAGCTGCTATTTCAGCCGTTTGCGCGTTTTCAAGAACCGTTGTGATTTCTTCATTGGTCCAGGGCCTATTTGCAGGAGGCTTGTGTTTGTCTCTGGGAATTTTTCGGAGTTTTTCTGCCGGGTTCTTTTTGCAAATATCGTTTCGAACGCCGAAGTTAAATGTGAGAGACATAACGCTCCTAAGCTTGTTCGCAAAGTCTCTTTTTCTTTCCTTTAGCGCATGGTTTTTCAGTTTTTCCAAGGAGACAGGAGTTATTCTTTCGAGGCGTGCCATCCTTGTACTGCTGAGATAACTGAATATTTTTTGGTAGTCTGACTTAGTTCTTGGTGCCAAGCGACGGAACTCTTCACTTCCACGATACCTTTCGACTAGCTCTCCCCACGTTCCGGGTATGGAACTAAATTTTTCTGGCTCATAAAGGTGATTGAGTTCTTCTACTTTGAGCGCAAAGCGAAGAGTTCCGTACTTCTCTTTAATTCGAATGCCAGATTTACGGTGGTAATAATATTTTGTGCCGTTTGACCAGTATGCCTTAATTCCGCGGATTTTGACGTCCATGATCAGTGCTCCATATAAGTGGCTACCAGATCAAGGGGTCCGCGATTAGTCAATCCGGATACGAATTGATCCAGCTCTTCCCTGTCATATAGAGCGCGGGAGCCAAAAGGCAGGCTTTCAACCGGAACATATTTCTCAAAAGTTGCGATGGAAACATCCAGATAAGCTGCTGCGGTGGATTTACTCATCATGCGCGGCCAATCTGGATATTCAGAGAGTGAGAGTTTTCTAACCATGAAACCTCCAATCAGGTTCTCTGTTTGGAAGGTTTGTTCTTAAAATCTCAAATGACCATTTGAGTATTAAAGAAGTATGACGAGAGACTTTTAAAAAGTAAAAATACATAGATAACACATATTAGTTTAGCGGTTGATCTACATATATGCTGGTTGAAAAAAAATACTCCTGAGTGAGAAAATTATTTAAGTATGGGGTTGAAGTTTTCAACTTGAGAAGTTTGGGTTTTAGCGTTGGGTTAGTTGAATATCACTGTGAAGACAATATAACTTACATACTTAAAAAAATATATATGGTTTAAGGGCAATCAGTTTGTGAGTGTAGCTTTTTAAGTTTTAATCAAGTTTATCTGACCTATGGCGAAATGTTCAACAACAGCGATTGCCTCTTCACAAGCGAGCTTTAGGTCTTCCGGTGAGGGAGTTTCGTCATAGTAGGTTCCGTGGCTCAAGGAATTGATCAAAACGCTCTTGATCTTAAAACCTTCGTCTCCTGCCAAAAATGAAATAAAATTCTGTAAATCATGCGATTTATCTGGCCTGCAAAAACGGCCAACAGCCTCCAATACTTGTCTAATAGCATTCCCAGTGCTGTGATCGGGGTTATCACCGTTCGCAACTTGATATACGTGTTCAAGCTGTTGCTCAAAGGGGGCAACATAGCTGTGTAAATGAATTAATTTATGCGTAATTCCATCTTTGTATATTGAGAATGTCGCGTCCTTTTTAATGACGCTGTTGGTCCGCGATATATTGAAGAAATAGCTACTGTGTGTGAGCACCAACAGGTTTGGCCTCTTGTTTTTATTGCCATCTATTTTGGCTGGGTTGATCGACACCTCTCCCTGATCTGAAATGCTCAGGTTTTTAAGCGTTTGAGCGATTGAGAACACGAAGTCATAGGACATCGAAGTCACCGGGTCGTCGAAGACGAGGAACAGTTTTCTATAGTCACTGTCTGATGCGACCTTGCGGTGTATACAGGCCACAAAATAGCAAAATGCTATGGCTGTTTTTTCGCCGTCGCTGAGTGTGCGATGCGGCCCCCTTTCCATTTCCTTATCACCCCGTTTCAGGATGAAGTTCTCGCGATCAAAGACATATTTATCGGCAAAAAACTCTTTCAGGAGCAGCGCAAAGGTCTCCGCTACGCGCTCTTTCGCATTCGTTGAAGGAGCTGCCTTTTCAAGCTCGCTTAGTTCCTTCTGTTTGGCTTGGGTGGCCTTGTTGAGGTTCCTCAGGGCTTCGATGTCGGACCAGCTATTGAGGGCAAACTCTTGCTCAAAGACGGTACAGGCTTTTCGCTGTAGCGCCTTGCGCTCATCGTCCGCTTTTTCTACGGCCTTAGTGAGTTCAGCAACCTTGGTATTGTTGTCCTCGATAATCCCTTTGAGCGCAGCGATGTGAACGGCGAGATTATCAGTAGACAGCGAATGTGCTGAAGCAAGTGCCTGTGTTTTTTGTTCTAACGACGTTTTGAGTGCGGAAATTGCGGTGCGCGCATCTTTTAGAGCAGTCTCACCATCAGCGACTTCGACATCCTTCTTTGAAGGCACATGGTGCTTTAGATCGTCGAAGCGCAACTTCTGCCGTGTGAGCTGTGTCTCAATATCTTTGAGTCTCGCTTCGTTTTGTTTGAGCTTGCGGGAGTAGTCTCTCAGCTCCCTTTTGTGTTTCTCCTCCTCGTCGGCGAAGTAGCTGACATAGGCATCAATGATGGCCTTCGGATCAGGGGCTGTGATTCCTTGTTCGCAGAAGGGGCACGTGGTGCGATGCTCTTCCTGAACAAGCTGAATGCCAGTTTCATAGAAACTGTGATGGGCATCGATCTTCTTTTTGATCTCATCGGATACGCTGGATGGTGATGTCACCTTCTGGAGCGACGCTTCGAGAGCATCCAAGTCGATGTCGTCGCTTCCAACGGCGTCTACGGTTCCCGGATAGACAGGCTCTGCTGGAATGGCCCTCAGGCTATCTAAGTCAGAGAGAATACCGGCAAAACTCTGCTTCGGTGCATCGGGCTTGTCGGGAAAACGCTCCAGAAGGCTTTCGAGATTCAGACGCTTATATTCCGATAGATTCTTATTGATCCCCGCTTTGTCTACGAGGTCTTGGATTTTGGCCGTATCGTGTTTCGTTCGAAGAGCCGAGCCGGCTTGTTGCTCTGCTTCACGCGCCTTTTGCAACGCCTCCTGCGTGTCCTTGAGTTCAATGTTTGCACTATCGACGGCGATCTGATTCTCGATCTCACCATCAATTTCGTACTGACGATCCCTTAGTTCCTCATGAACAAAATCTTCAGAGAAGACGTGGAAGATAGTGTCAGCGACATTGGCGGTGACTTTGTCGCCAGGCTTCTCTAGCTGAAGCGCTCCCAGAACATTCGTTCCACGCGAGAACGAAAATGAACCTTTAGCATCTGGCGACTCGTCTGAAACTAGAGTGAAGGCTGCTTCAGAAACATCTTTGTCTTGCCCCTGCCAATCGAGATAGCGGAACGCTCGGGAAAGAAAGGATTTACCGGTGCCGTTTCGAGCGAAGACTAGATTTTGAGCATTCTTAGAGAGCTCTCCGTCTATGGAGAATATCGGTCCCAAGTAAGTAGCCTTGATCGCGAAGGCTGGGTTCGGAGGAGTACTCATTTCGACCGCCTTAGTATTTTAAAGGGCGTTCTTGAGAATGTTGCCATTGCTTTCACCACGAACTTTCGAGATTGGTTTAAGTCATAATTTGCGAACAGCTCATTTTCCGAATTTTGATCAAGCTGAAACTAGCTCTTCTGTGTTTACGGCTTTCAGCGAAAGGTGTTTACCTCCGACGCCTTCAAACAACTGCTCACGACACGTCAGTACAATAATCTGAACTTGCTGCCCCACCATGTTCAGAATGTCAAACATGCGGTCCATCCTGCGATCATCCGAAAATACCAGCGCGTCATCCAAAACGACGGTTGCAGGATGTCCCTGTTCAACAAGCATCTCTGCAAAGGCGAGACGCACGAGGACGGCGATCTGCTCCTGCGTTCCCATACTAAGGTGCTGGAAAGACTCTTCATAACCGTCTTGCCGAACAACACCGACGATATGTAGGTTTTCGTCGATGGTGATCTCCGCGCCGGGGAACAGGAGCTGCAGGTATGGACGAACCCGCTTCAACACTGGGGAAAGATAGCGCTCTTTTGCTTCAGTTTCGGCAGAACGTAGAGTCGTTAAAAGGAGTGAGAGGATAGCGACCTCACGCTCGTAGCGTCGAAGCTGTTCTTCGGCCAGTTCTAACTCGCGTTCTTGCTGCTGGATGGCCTCGTCGAGACCGGCTCCCTCAAGGGCTTCAATATGTGACCGGAATCCGGCAATGTTCTCTTTCAAATCGGTGCGCTTGTCACGCCTCTCCTGGAGCGCCTTTTCCAGCCTTGAGATGCGCGCCTCCAGTTGTGGCAATGTCTCGCCCTCGCGCTGTTCTTCAAGCGAGGAGACCGCATTTTCCTGATCGGCCAGGGCCTTTCGAGCTTCGGATATGGCGGAATCCAGATCGTCGTCGGAAGTCTGTTTTTCGGCTTCGGTCAGATCGTTCTTCAGTCTTTCGAGACGTTCCTTCCCGTCTTCATATCGCGTCCTGACGCTACCCAAGTCGGTCTGGATACGGCCAATCTCTTCTTCTGGGCCGACAAGGCTCGCACGGGCGGCGGTGAGCGTGTCTCTTGCTTCCTGCGCAGCATCCTGAGCAGAAGTTAGGGCATGCTCCGCCTCCTTCTCCGTCGGTAAGGCATCGATCCCAAGATCGTTGAGCTCCCTTTCAAGGATTGCCTTCATGCCCGCAATGTGGTCGGCAAGAGGTTCCGCGCCGGCGTCGTAGTCGTCTGTTGCCGGCGCGTGCAGCTCAGCTTCCTGCTTTGCAAGTTCGGCATCCCGAAGCAGCTTTTCGCGCTTGGTAAGCTCCTTCTCGGCTTCATCGACCGACTTGACGCCGCAGTCTTCAAGCGCAGCCTTGAGAGCTTGATTCCCCGCGCGCTGCTGTTCGATCAGCTTGTCGCGGTCCTTGATAGCGGGCTGAACAGTAATACTCCCGTAGTCTGGGATAGTGATCGTCGTCGGCTCGACCGCTTCAACCGAAGCCTGGTCGGCGGTAAGCGGAGCATCATTGACTTCGATTTTGGACAATGGGTCGGAAGCCATATCGAACGTAACGAGTGTCGCAGCAGCGGAGAGGCGCGAACGAGCAGTTTCGAGTTCCTTGGCTGCATCTCGTATCGCTTTGAGATTCTCGTCTGTTACGAGAATGGCTGCCGCACCCTGTAGCGCAGCCCGTTGTTTTTTTTCAGCCGCGTGCGCTTTGTCGTAGCGCCCCTGAAGTTCGCGAATTCGAGAGTCGCGTTGGACGACGTTGAGAACGCGGCGTGCCTGTGAGACGGCATTGTCTGCCTCGGTTACAGCATTCTCTGCATCCTTCGTAGCGTTACGAAGCTTTTCGACCTGCTTTCGCAAGTCCTGTTCGGTTTGGCGTACCTCGTCGAGCTTTTTCTTCGCCGCCTCGACGGCTTCGCTTTCCATTTCGATTTGTTTCTTGAGATCGCGGCGCGCAGTGAGGACCTGCTCGGCCTGTTCCAGATTTCGCTTTTTCAGCTCAACTTCGGTCACCGCTGCATCGATACGAGATTCTAATTTGGCGAGTTCGGCATGCCGGGTTCGAGCCGCGTCGAGGTTCTCCTTGTCCGTCTGATCGTGTTCTCCCGACGAAAGGCGGGCGAGTGTCTCCTGCGCTGCTTCGAGGTTCTCCAAGGTGGTCGAAAGATCGCTTCGGCGGGTTCGCAGCCCTTCAAGTTCGGCGCGCAGGGAATCAATTCCATCGATCAGTTCCTTATAGTCACCTCGTGGCCTGCCAGTTAAGGTGACAAGCTCGGAGAGCTGCTTGTCTACCGCGTCGGGTAAGGCTCTGCCGCGCCTGCCCCCCAGAACCTCACCGACTTCCGATTCCAATGCGCTGTGGAGGTTTGAACGCGCGCTATCGGGAAGATCGAGCGCGCCGAAGGATTGGCCTTGCTGAACCCAGAGCACATTCCACATGCCCAGGGTTTCGGGTTTGGCGCCCGACTTACCGGGCTCATCGAACCCGAGAAGGTCACGAAGTGTGTCCTCTGCTTCATCGCCCTCCAGCTTTCGCCCGTCCGGACAGAACAGATGAGCGTACGGCTTTTTAACGAAGCGCTTTCTGATCCGATAAATTCCGTCATCGACCTCAAACGCCAGCTCGACGACGGGCGCGGCCTGGTTTCGGTCATTCTGTAGTGCCGTAATCGGTTGCGCCTTCGAGCTGTACTTCTCAAATAGCGAGGCACGCAGCGCGTCAAGCAGCGTTGACTTCCCCATCTCATTGGGGCCAACAATGACATTCAATCCGTCGCCGATATCATCAAGACACATCGGCGTCGTGAACTTCTTGAACTGATTAACAGCGATGGAGCGAATTTTCATTGGCTCCTCGTCTGCAATTTCATGTGCTCGACATACAGCCTCTGGAGCGCCAGCGCGGCAATCTCGCGATCCGGATCGCTTGTATCATCGGACTTCTGCTTCAGAGCATCGGCGGCGGCTCGTACAAACCCGCCCCGATCGATCTGATCTAGATCCTCTTCGCTCGGGCTTGGGAAAAGACGGGTATCATCCACTCTGAGATAACAGAAGGCAGCAGAGACCTGCTCTACTATCTGCTCTTCAAAATATTGCCGATCCTGAAGCGAGACCGCCCCCTCGACGTAAAGGCGTACCAGAATCCGGTTCAAGTCATCGCCACTGCCGCGCAGGGTCGTGGCAAGGGCGTTGATATCCTCGCGGGTGTTAATCTGCTTGCGGTAGGTCTTCCACCGATAATGACCGGTGTCTAACGGGCTAACGACTGGGAGGGCAGCAGCATTCTCAATCTCGACAAGAAGCGCCTGTCCGCCGCCATCGACATCAAACGCATCAGTCTCGTGTGTGCCGCTATACCAAACCCTATTGTTGATCTTTTTTTGCCCGTGCCAATCGCCCAGAGCCAGATACGCAAGCCCTGCCGATTGCGGCCTGTCCGGGTTGATGTAGTTCGGAACGTCCTTGTCATCAGAACCGAAACCAGTGACCGTCCCATGCGCGAGCCCGATGCGGATAAACCCGTCAGGGACATCTACCTCATCCATGTACGCCGTAGGGTCCTGAAGCGTGCGCTTATATTGGAGCGGAGCCGGAAGCACGGCAAAGCCGTCGCTTTCGAAAATCCGTGGCTCTGAGTCAACGTGAACAATCACATTGTCCGGCACGCCCCTACGCAAGAGCTGATCCCAAAGACCGTGCGGACGGTTGGGGTCATGGTTTCCGGGCATTAGATGCCACATCACCTTCTCAAATTTCCGCATGCGTTCGAGCGGCTGATTGAGAGAGCGCGGCGACAATGCCTCCATGTCGTAAACATCACCAGCAACGAGAACATGACAGGCACCGTGCTCTACCGCCTGTTCACCCAATCGGGTTATCGCCGCCAGACGTGCCTCTTGAAGTAATCCCATAGTTCCGTTACTGACAAAGCGAAAAACCTTGCCAATCTGCCAATCAGACGTGTGTATCAGGCGGAGGGTCATTAATGGGTATCTCCCAAAACTCTACTTCATCTTTTTAACGTGGGTCCTATTCAGCACTCAACTATATTTGTTTGATGGAGATTAGTCGTTGTCACAAATCTACTATTTGGCAGTTTGGTATATTTTTTCGCTGCACACAAGAGTTGATTTTAAGATAATTTGGTGTGTAAGGATTGTAGAATCAGAGTAAGTTTTCTGTTGTTTTCTTATTCTAGAGCCACAACCATTGATTAAATTAAATTTTTATTTATGAAGTAAGGGCCTCAAAATTTTTTACAAATCTAGGAGTGTTTTTTGTCGTTTTGCATAGATAGATCTGCAGAAGATTTTTCAATCGTGAAAAATCAAGATCTAAAAAAGTTTAAATTGATATGCGTTTTAATGTAATTGAAAATCAACACTCAATCTCTGGATTGAGATATGCGCCTGGCCCTGAGTTTGATCATTCCAGAAAGGTCTGGATCTACGAGGCCGAGACCACCCATTGGCCCGACTGTCCCAATTGCGAACGTCCCATGCACAAACATCGTTGGCGACCGAGAACCATTAACGATATGCCGATTGGCGCTTACCCTGCTGAACTCCAGGTGAAATGGCATGGTTTCCGTTGCAATTGTCTGAGCAAAGGAGCACAGAATGTCCATTGATCAGTTTACTCATTATGCAAAAGCAAAAGTTCCCGGAATTTCCAGCGAGCTGAGCTGCACCAATACACTGGCCGAGTTTGTTGGCAAATATCGGCATTTGGTCGGCTTGACAGTTTTGAGTAACATGACAGGCGTGTCGCGTCATCGGCTGAAATCCATCGAGAACTCAGTACAATCCAGTCAGTCCTTTGACGAGCCGAGACGGCTCAATCCAAGGATTGTTCGGATCGATGATCTCTCAGCTACGCGTACCTACGAGGTTGAAAAGGGCCGTAAAGCTTTAAAGGGGCATTTGGTTTTATCGGGGGAAGGATACACTGAAGATGCCTTTCAGCGAGGAATACGAGATACCGGATTTCTGAATATGGTGGCGGGGACAACGCGGGCAGATGCGGTTCGACTGTTTCGCCAGACTCTTGATTGTGACGCGGTGCAATATGTGACGCTGGATTTATCACAGACCCTGATTAGCGCGGCTTATCAGGCGTGCCCTAACGCTGTTGTGGTTGCTGACAAATTCCATGTGCTTAATTTGGTGACAGCTGCTTTTGAAAAAGTCGCAATTGACCAACGTTTTAAACTTCGCAAAGAGCGGCAGAGTTTTCATCGTGCTCGAAACTATATGAAACGACCGCCTAAAAACCTGAATGATTCAGAAAAACGCGAGATGGTGGAATGGCTTGTCCGCTTCCCGGATCTACATCAGGCCTATGAGCTCAGACGGGTCTTTTTTGAACTGTTTGAAATGGACCTCTCACCACAGGACGCGCGCCGGGCCCTGCTGCGGTGGCTGGATTTTCTGCCGGTAAAAGGACCGGTTGGGACCGCGTTTCGGTCGGTTGGTCGGACCGTAAAAAAATATCTGGATTTGATCTGTGCCTATTTCCCCTGTCGCCTGACCAACGCGCCCGCAGAAGCGTATAACCGGCGCATCAAGGAAATTGTTGCTGTAGGCGGTGTTCGGACCTTGGAGGACTTGATTGAGCGGGCGAGGGCAGAACATAGCTATGAGGCCCGCTTGGCGTTTGGGCGCATTCCTACCAAACCACCAAAGCGTCGTCAGCCGCTTTGGGATCATGTCCCGGTAGAGAATTCTGCAATCTGGGTGCGACCGGTAAAGGCTCGGGACGGTGAATTGCCTTTGCCGTCCCACCGACCGACGGGACTTTTGGAAGCCACCGATCAATTGAGCGCCCTGTCGATTGCAACTCTTTTATGGCCAGAGAAATTCCAATAAACCTTTGGAAAGCACCAAATAACCCGTCCCGCTGGGGGCGGGTTTTTTTGTATGTGGAAGTTAAGATTAGATGGCTCCGAAACCCGGGAGCCCCGCAGATGAAAAATCAGGTGGTTTTGCCCTCCCGGTGCGGTAAAGGCGCATCGTCGGAAGGGTCTGGAATTCTGCCGGTTTTGGGGGCACGAGTCCGATAAATAGGATTAGCGGACTCGTGGAAAAAACCACCCAAAATTGACAAGTGCCGGGACGGGGGCTGTCAGTCAGTCGGTTATATGGATATAGCGCGATACTCCTTCTAGGGTTTTATGGCCGGATCGGGCGCGGATTTGCCAGAGGCTGTCGCCCTTGAGGCCGGCCCGGGTGATATAGCCGCTTCTAAGGCTATGGGCGCTGATCAGCTGGCTCCTTTCGGCAATATCAGCGTCCGGATGACCTTTTGCTTTCAGCATCGCCTGGTAGCGGCTTTTGACCAGGCGGGCGATGGAGCGGGGGGTGAGGGCCGTCTTGGCGACCCGCTCAAAGCGATCGATACCTCTAAAGACGGCCCCCTCGTCAATCTGGGCGTCTTTCAGCCAAATGTCCAATGCGGAAACCGGACAGAGCGCGGGATCTGTCTCGCGCGGCAGGATCTTGGTCTGGCCGAGGCGCTTGGCATCGTTCTTGGCGCGGCGGATGACGATTTTTAGAGACTCCGCTCGAAAGCTGAGATCGGCGACGGCGAGAGCCGAGAGTTCACTGCGGCGAAAGGCGCCAAAGAAGCCGACCAATAATATCGCGGCATCGCGGCGATCCCGAAGGTTGGTCTTAAGAGTACCCACCATGGCGGCGAGCTCCTCATAAGAGAGCGGGCTCCGCGCCGCTACCGGGCGACCCTCGAGGCGGTAGATCCCGTCCATGACCTGGCGGAGCAGCGGATGATGCGGATCAAAGGAGCGGCCGCGGGCGTAAAAGCCATCGGCAATGCCAAAGATGCGGCGGTTGAGGGTGGTTGGCGCCAGATGGTCGGCGGCGTCCGAGAGATACAGCCCGACCAGCGGCTCGCCGGGCCCGTCGGAAATCGGCGCCAGGCCTTGCGCCGCACACCAGGCCTCGTAAGCCGTCCAGTCCTCGTGATAGGCTTGTTGGGTGGTATCCGCATGGGCCGCTTTCAGATAGCGGCGGGCGCGCTTCAAGGCGGGCTCGAGCGAGGGCGGAAGGGCCGCAAGAGCGGGACGGCACCCCTTGGGCTCGGGTGCGGTTGGCTCCCCCTTCTGGATGCGGTCTTTAGGCATCGGAACCTTCCTTTGAGGCTTCACCTAGAGCGGCCCCACCAGAAGTCAAGCGTGGGGGCACGGATCGCCTCTGTTGCAGCCGTTTGTCGGTTCCTGACTGTCGATTTTCCCTGCTCTTTTGGAAGAGGAGCACTATATTCATTTTGTATTTGCAAGGACAGGGTGAAATGCAGCTTGAGGAGGTTACAGAGGGAGAGCTGGTCGTCCCCGGCAAACTGGCAAAACTCCTGCGGATCGACGCAGAAGAGATTGCTTGGACGATTGAACTTGATGAGAGTGCCTTGAAACGCCGATCTTCCCTACACGCTCCAGGCCCCCAAAGACGTCTTAGCTATCTATCAAAATATTTATATGAATTGAACAAACGGCTTCACATGATATATTTTCATGCACCAAATGACGCAATAAAGGAGCATTTTGAGTGTCTACCCATGCATTCATGAACATTGAAAATCCTTACAGGTCTCTTGGATTGCGTAGCCTTAACCCTAGACCGATTGATATTGTAAAAGCCGTAGAGACCGGCTTTACTCTGAGTAACATCAAAGCAATTGCTCGATATTGCCTTCTAGAAGACAACTCTAAATCAGTTGAAAGCCTTGTCTCTCGTTCTACTGTTGACCGATTAAAGCGGGCTCCAACAAAGCGGGTATCCAAAGAAACTAGTGAAAATTTATATGCTGCATGGAAAGTAGCTGTAGAGACTAGAAAAATTTATGCAGATGATGTTGAAAAATCAAAGTACTTTCTCAACAAACCGCACCCAATGCTGGATGGAAAATCCCCGTTACAATTAGCACTCTCTTCAAGTGCAGGCGCAGATATGGTGGTAGATTTACTCAAGAGAACCCGGGCGGGTTTTGCCGTTTAATGAACGGCCATTGCAGCTTAGACAACGCCTTGAGAGGTCTGGGGAGCCGTGGGCTTTTGTACCGTTCTGTTCGCCATCCAGACGGAGATTGAGATGCTCCTCGATTTGTAGACACCTTTTTGCTCATTATGAGGTTAGGAGGTTGCTATGGGCAAAGCCAATTTCAGTGGCTCGCCCCTTATGGCTAATGCCTGGTACAGATCAGAACCTCTCGCCGGTTTTGCGGGGTGGACGGCCATGCAGCTGGTTCAGGCAGGAAGGATCGAGGAACTCTATTTATATCTGGAGGCCGTTGATGCCGGCGTGTTTGCCTGATCCGGGTTTTTAGCGGGTCATCTCCTTAAAGGCTCAACCGGGGTCTTGTTTGCTGGGCTGTTATATCCCCACATAAAAAACCCTCTATGCACAGCCATGCGATAGAGGGCTTTGTAATCTAGAAATCAAATACGTTGGATTTGCGTTTATCCGATCTTGATAAAAAACCTTGGATCGGGATTTTCAAGAGAAGACAGCGTGAGCTCAAGCTGGTTCAGGAAGGTTTCCATCCAGCAAAAACAGATCCCGTGGAAATTCCAGGAATTGGGTTCGATCAAGTTTAAGGCCCACCCGGCTTCGTGTGGCCTCACAATAGCATTTGAGCAGTTGAACAGGCTTTTTGGAGATTAACCCTGCTGGCTCAAAAATGGCGACATTTAACCCGGCTTTGGGGCAGCGCGCGGACTGATAGCTAATCCCCTGGATCTCGGCTGCTCTTAGCTCACTGCCGAGCGCCTTGGTTGGCTGATAGTTGGCTTTGTGTTGCAGGGTGTCTGCATAGGCGGTAAAGGGCTCTTTGGTCAGATCGAGACCAGGCTCACACTTGAATCGGGCCGAAAAGAGATCATAGCTTGCCCGGATCACCGGATTGGGGAACGCCTCCTCAACTCCTTCTAAAAATACGAACCGATAATAGGCCAGTTCTGCCGCCGCTGTTTCCTGCAGGAGAGATCCATAGAAGATGGACATTTCATGTCGGGCCCCAAAACGCGATCCCCATTTTAAGGGAGGGTATCTGAATGGGGTGGCCAGTAAGTAATCATCCGGCGCCGTTTCTGGATAGGAAGGTTTGGTCGCATCCAGTAACTCTTCAAGCCGCATTTGCTCATCGAGAGTTTCAACCAGCTCCATGGTGGCGATCTCTGACTGGTCCTCAACAACCCGCCACAAGAGGCCCCTGAGGGTTTCGGGTTGAGCTTGGCTCAGAACCTCTTTCCACTCAGATCTTTCCACGCATGCCGTCCAGGTAAATGAGGACGCTATTCAGTCCTTGTACGGACTTTACAAGCTCTCTTGGAACACCGTTCAGATGCTTGTTGCGTGTTCCAAACCAGTGTTTCATGTTTTTCGGATCCCCACCGACCAGGGTATGCAGGGCGCGATAGCAGCGGACAAAGAGAAGAGCCAGCTCCCCAGCCTTGGTTGCAGGGTCAATACCGCGATTGATGGCTGTCCGGTCCCGTCCAATGATCTTGGCCAGTTCCTCAAGTGGGATCCCCAGATTGGAGGCTGCATTCTTGGCGGCTTTGGCGAGGATGGCTTTATCATCCATGTCTACTGCCTGCTGCTGTCGTGTCATAACGCTGCTCTCACATAAAAAAGATGTAATAGCTACAATATTATCAGCCATGTTGTAATTGCGTCATTATATTTAGGGCATGTACCCGTTTCCGTCAAGGATTGGAGTTCTTCGGACATGGTGGGTAGACAGGTTGCTCTTTAAAAATTATCTATTTTGATTATTTGATTTTGGTCTAATAAAGCTCATAGCCTGAAGACTGTAGGTTCACAACAAGCAGTCAATGCTGCGCAGGTACAGGGAGGGGTAACGCCCCGAGCAAAATCATAACCAAAAAACCAAAATATCAAGAAATATATTAGCTATAATAGTGGCTTAGGTCATAGGTTCAAATAGGGCTGCGACCATACTGTAAACCAAATCATAAGATGGGTTGTGTTACAAAGAGGCAGTTCTATGATAGATTGATCAATCTTAGCCGCTACTTCGATTGAAGCGCTGTCGTTAATGCCTGTACCATTTCGGAAGTAGAATGCTTTAATGGATCATTTGCACTGTCGGCAAGTCCAAACATGACGACCAATCCCAATACCGCTGAGTGGATTGCAAAAGCTTCCTGACGTTCAGTGATGGAACCACAGCCAAGTTTATCCGCAAGAGCACTGTACATTCTATCGGTGATTGGATGCACCTTGTCCAGTAAGGCTAAACTGTGAGTAACTTCTGCGTTCGGTCGGATGGTCTGTGGCAACAAATACATCATCCGAAAACGGTCGAGATCTGCAAAATGGAAATTTGCAACGGTCCCCACGAACGCTTCTATTGCAGCGTCTCGGGTGGCCGTATATGAGATTGATTGGATGGCTGTGTTCGCCTCTGCTTCCAGCCAAGGGAGGAACATTGCCGCTAAAAGATCGTGCTTTGTGGGATACCAGTAAAGCACGGCTTGTTTTGTGCGGCCGAGTCGGCGGGCTATGGCATCAAAGGAAACTGCAGCAAGTCCGTCTGAAGTAAGAATCTCGCGTGTAACTTCTATGATTTGATCTTTGGTGTTTTGTTGCGCCATGTTGTTTGCCCTTGACTAATTACCCATGGTAAGTTACATCATTTACCATTGGTAAGTAAAGGTGAAACAGAACCCCGTTGCAATTTTAGATGAGGTCTCCGTATGGATGCCATGAATTTGGAAAACCCTGTTTTCGTGACCTATTTGATAGCATCCGCAATCATGGTAATCAAAGTAATGGGACAAGGGTGGGTGACAGTTTACAGGATGCTGAAAGTTGGATCTGGTTACGCCAGCCGTGAGGATTTGAAACAGGGTCTTATCAATAAAACTCCTGATCCTACTCAGCTTGAAGTTAATGAATACGTCGACCGATCTCGAAGAATACATAGGAACGATCTTGAAAATATTCCGTCATTCTGGATAGCTGGTCTGCTTTTTGTTGTGGTTAATCCATCAGTTCTGCTGGCGCAGATCCTGATGTATGGATTTGTGATAGCACGCCTTGGACATTTCTGGGCTTATTCAACAGAAAGATCACACGAAGTTCGTGCGACATTTTACACAATTGGTTCGGGAGTTGTGGTTTATATGGCATGCCATGTTCTTTTTGTCGTGCTTATGTGAACTTACTTATTGGCTGCAAAGTCCCCCTTACTTCCGTTTAAGTAAATTTAGTAAAAAATATTTCTGGATATCTGTTTTGGAGGAATACAAATAGGCCTGGAATGGCTGTTTACCCCCACTATTTTGACCGATATTTTTATTGACTGTCGTTGCTTGCGCACCCCCGCATCCAAAACGTAAAAACCCGTCAATTGCCGGGTTTTTACGTTTTGTTATTGTAGACTAGGGTGAGGAGCGCACGGAAAGGTCAATCAGAACTTTTCCATACGGAGCAAAACAGCATAATGTTTTCCTCTAAATGACTCGCTTCACCTCCTATGATTTCATGGCTGGAAATCCACTGGGAGTTTGCGAAAGCGCAAATAACGATGTTCAGATCCCGACTAAGGTCCATTCCAACAAAATTTTAATAAGCGAAATACTCCTTCCGAAAATTCAGGGGTATGCGCTGTTCAAATTAACTTGGTAAATGGGATTTATTAGGATGACATTGTTTATCCGACTGTTTCTTATTAGGAGAAAGAAAATGAAAGACGATTCAGAGAAAATTGCAGACGTCTCCCGGCGTTCATTATTGAGTGGTTCAGCCGCTGTTGCGGGTCTGGGGGCGCTTGGAGGGACGACGGCCTTTATGGCTTCGCCGCGTATTGCCCACGCTGCTAAGGGAAATGCAGAAGTAGCACCTGGTGATCTTGACGAATATTACGGTTTTTGGAGTGGAGGGCAGTCCGGCGAAGTACGGATTTTAGGTATACCCTCCATGCGGGAATTGATGAGGATCCCTGTTTTTAATCGCTGTAGTGCAACTGGTTGGGGTCAGACAGATGAAAGTATAAAGATCCTCACCGAGAATATGCTTCCTAAGGAAAAGGAATTCTGGAAGGACAAAGGCGGTTTTCCGCTTAATGGCGATACTCATCATCCTCATATGTCTTTTACGAACGGAACCTATGATGGCCGTTATATCTGGGTCAATGATAAAGCGAATACCCGGATTGCTCGAATCCGCTGTGATATTATGAAGGTAGACAAAATTATTTCTATCCCCAATGCAGCCGATATTCACGGAATGCGGCCACAAAAATACCCGAAAACCAAGTATATTTTCGCTAACGGCGAACATCGGGTGCCGCTGCCGAACGATGGCTCTGTTTTAGATGATCCGTCAAAATATCACGCTGTATTTTCCGCGGTTGATGGTGAGAAAATGAAGGTTGCATGGCCTCTTGGAATTTCAAAGAACTTTGGTGATCTTAAAGCGTTGCAGGATGTAACCTTAACTTTGAACCGGGGAGAGTGCTTAGCTCTGGTCGGTCATAATGGTGCCGGAAAAAGTACCCTGATCAAGATTTTGTTGGGGCTGATATCCCCAACACGCGGCATGGTTCATGTTATGGGTGCCGATGTTCAAAAACGCCACTTTAAGAAGTCGCGACAGCATATCGGATTTTTACCGGAACAAATTCTCTTTCAGAAAAACATGACAGGAAGAGAAGTGCTACTTTTTTATGCCAAGCTAAAAGATGCACCCCAAGCTCAAGTAAACGAGCTCTTTGAGAAATTTGAACTTGAAGCCGCGGCTGACTACCGAATTTCAACTTATTCGAAGGGAATGCGGCAAAAACTTGGATTGGCTCAAGCCTTGCTGGGTGAGCCGGAGTTCCTCATCTTGGACGAGCCAACCTCTGGTCTGGATCCTATGGCTCGGCAAAAAATTTATCATATTCTTGGGGAAGAAAAGCAAAAAGGAACATCTATTTTGATTTCCTCACATGTTCTTACTGAGATTGATGATCGCGTTGACCGGGCGGTGATCCTTAATTCTGGTCGTGTTGTTGGAGATGGCACCATGGCGGGTCTGACTCAACAGCTAGCCGTTCATTCAAAAATCGTTATTGAGGCAACGCCTGAAGCCTGTGATCAAATCAAAACCGTTTTTGCCCATGACCTGAATGTTCAAAGAACAACCCAGAGACATCTGGTCATACATTGTGAGCAGGCCCGTAAGATCCCAATATTAAACAGCATCTATGCGCTTGGTATTCAGCTCAATGATATTCGGATAACTGACCCAAGCCTTGAGGAAATTTTTGGTGCCTACATGCACATGGATCGGAGAGGGAAGTCACTTATAGTAATCATTTCTATGATTTTTGGCTTCTCCTTAAGCGCTTGCCAGGAGAACCTGGAAGTTTTGCCAGAGCCTCTGGCGCTGACGAATGAAACTGTTGGGACTTATTGCGGAATGCTGCTTGCAGAGCATTCAGGCCCAAAAGCCCAGGTTTTTGAGAAGCATAGATCAAAACCGCAATGGTTCAGTTCTGTAAAAGATGCGATTACATATCTAACCTTACCGGGTGAGGCCCAAGATGCCGTTGTGACATATGTCCATGACATGGGGAAAGCCGAAAGCTGGGAGAAACCCCAGAATGTTGGGATTTGGATCGACATACAGGAAGCATTTTTTGTGGTTGGAAGCCGTAAGCCTGGGGGGATGGGAATGCCCGAGTTTGTCCCATTCAGCGAGCTGGAACCCGCCGAGAACTTTGCTGATCAATATGGCGGCCGGGTTGTTCGGCTTGGGGAAATTACCAACGAAGACTTGGACTTGGCGCATATGCCCCCTGTCGCCCTAACTCGTGAGTAAGAGGAGCCTAAGACATGCAATCACACATCACAAGTAAGGCCTCTCGAAGGTCGTTTCTGATTATGGCGTCGGCTTCTTGTGCGACTTCTCTATTGCCCTTTTCTAGTGCGGCGGCGAAAGAGCAGACTGTTCGCTGGACTGGGTCGGCACTTGGTGCTGAGGGTGTAATTCAGTTGCACCACACAGATCCGGAAAAGGCTCGCTCAGTACTCTTGCATTGCGAACAGGAAATTGAGCGATTAGAAAACCTGTTTAGTCTCTATCGGCCTCACTCGGCACTGAGCCGTTTGAATGAAACAGGGGCACTCGAGAACCCGGATTTCCAGTTTCTGGAACTTCTGTCATCTGCACAATCATTCGCTCAGCAAACCGATGGAGTGTTTGATGTTACAGTGCAACCACTTTGGCAGTTTTATGCAGATTATTACGCTAAATCTGGGAATAGGAAGAAGAAGCCTCTGAAGGAAGACATTCAGCAAGTGCTGAAAACGGTTGGCTATCAGGATCTAGATCTGTCCCCAAGCCGGATTGCCTTTAAGAAACCTGGCATGGCGATCACCTTAAATGGGATCGCTCAAGGGTATATTACGGATCATATCAAATCAGTCTTACAGTCTGCTGGGTTTAAACACGTTCTGCTGTCATTGGGTGAAGTGGCCGCTATTGGACCAAAATCGGAAAGGAAGCCGTGGCGTGTTGGACTTGAGGCAGGAGAGGGTGGGGACAGTATCTCCAATTTGATTATCCCGCTTACCGATCAGTCGGTTGCTACTTCGGGTACCTATGCCAGCCCATTCGCAGGGAAGACCGGTGCCAATCATCTGCTCAATCCAAAAACCGGTGAGTGGTCACGCGCGAAAGGCTCGATATCTGTTGTATCCAAACGAGCGATGATAGCCGACATGTATTCTACAGCCCTGTCGCTTATGACGCCGACGGAAAGGGAGCGTTTGCTTGCCCGGTCTCAGCAGGTTGACGCTGTATATTATTCATCAGGCTCAGAAGGCACGAATTGGTTTTCATAGCTTTCTTATGAGTTCAGGTTCGACCGCGATGGTATCTGATGTTTCAGTCAATACAAACGGAATGTGGAGAATTCAAAATGAAAATTGTCGCGTACATCATCACATTGCTTGTTGTCGGAATGACAATCTCAGCAGTTCAAGCAGCAGAATATGAAGTAAAAATGCTAAATCGCGGTGAAAAAGGAGTGATGGTTTTTGAGCCGGACTTTGTGAAAGCTGAGGTCGGTGATGTTATCCGGTTTATCCCAGCAGACAAAGGGCACAATGTTCAGTCCATCAAAGGAATGCTGCCTGAAGGGGTAGAGAAATTTAAGAGTGCTTATAACGAAGAGTTTGTTCTGGAGGCCAAGGAGGAGGGATTTTACGGCGTCAAATGCAGCCCACACTATCCTATGGGAATGGTTGCTCTGATTTCAGTGGGAACTCCTCAAAATACTGAGCAGGCTAAAAAAGCCAAGAACCCACCCAAAGCCAGAAAACTTTTTGAAGAATTATTCAAGGCTGCTGAAGATCTGAATTAGGTCATCGATAATTGTGATGCTGATGAAGCAGATGGAGTGATGGATATGCTTGGAAACCCCCGTAAAGATTATGCTGGACCTGCAATTTTTTCCTTTGGCTTTCGTCCATTTTTTATGATTGCTTCGATATATGCGGGGGCTTCAGTGCTACTTTGGATACCCTTATTTATGGGGCATCTTGAAATCTCTTCAACATTTGCGCCCGTCGATTGGCATATCCATGAAATGCTGTTTGGTTTCGCAGCAGCTGTTATCTGCGGATTTCTGCTAACTGCTGTACCTAATTGGACAGGCAGACTGCCCGTACAGGGTTTCCCTCTATTGCTTTTGTCTCTTCTGTGGCTGGTTGGTAGGTTGGCGGTAACTTACTCAGTACAGATCGGATGGATAGCGGCAACTATTCTGGATTGCATGTTTCTGTTTGTCTTATGGTTGGTTGTCGCGAGAGAAATTGTTAGAGGTCAGAACTGGCGCAACTTGAAGGTCTTGGTACCGCTCAGCGTATTGCTCAGCTCAAATCTTCTCTTTCATCTGGAAGCAAGTATTGGCGGAATTGCCGATTACAGTAGAAGAATGGCACTTGTCGCTATCATTGCCTTTATCCTTATTATCGGTGGCAGGATAATTCCAAGTTTCACACGAAACTGGCTGGTTAAGTTTAATCCTGGTCGATTACCTGCTCCCTTTAGTCTTTTTGAAAAGATAAATCTTATGGCTTCAATGGTCACGATGGTTGGATGGATCCTGCTGCCTGAACAGGAATTGGTTGGGTATGGGTTTTTGGCTGCGTCTGTACTGTTATTTGTTCAATTAGCTCGTTGGGCTGGGGGGAGAACGTTCGCAGAGCCATTGGTTCTCATTTTGCACATTAGCTATTTATTCATTCCCGTTGGATTTCTGCTGATCGGGCTCTCTATCCTATATCCTGATAAATTATTGCCTGTAGTAGGGATACATGCGCTGGGAACCGGTGCTGTAGGCGGCATGATCCTCGCTGTAATGATGCGGGCCAGTAAGGGCCATACAGGGAAGCCGTTAGTCATGAAACCAACCGATGTTGTCCTTTATGCTGCGGTCGTCATTGCTGCTATTTCAAGAGTAATTTGTGCATTGTTTCCAGAGAGTATGACCTGGTTAATAACGTTTTCGGGTGCTTTTTGGGCCGTTGGTTTTGTCGGGTTTTCCATCGTCTATGGGAGATATCTCCTAAAGCCAAAACAAATAGTTTGAAGCAGTCTGCTAGAGCATAGGAATATTTATATTTGATATTTCTGATTTAAAATATAGTGTTATCGCTGATGGTACCCAAGGGAGTCTGATTTGGCGCGTAAGAGTGGAAAAGAGACACATTTGGTCTATCAACTGAGCTGGAGGGAAAAATCATGTCTGAGGAAGAAGCCGGAGATGCAAAGGCCGGCCGAAAGCATGAAATCTTATTATTTTTGTTTTTAACAGCAATCCTGATACCGGGACTGACTATTGTATTGGTTGGGGGCTATGGTTTCAGTATCTGGATGTATCAAATCCTTGCAGGTCCCCCTACAGGCTAGGACCATGCCAGATCTTTCAGAAAAACCGCTATCACGCCGGGAATTGTTGTTTCGATCCGCCCCTGCAAAAGCAGATATGCCTGATCCATGTATCATTCGACTTCCATGGGCGGATAGTTTTGTTATTGAAACCGCTTGCACTGGGTGTGGGCTATGCATTTCTGAATGTTCTGAAAATATCATCACAATTTCCAGAAGCCAAAAAGCCACAGTCGATTTTGACAAAGGTGAATGTGTTTTTTGTGGTGCTTGTGCAGATAGCTGCCCGGAACCTGTTTTTTGGGAAAAAGAACAGCGGGAAACTAAAGACCCCTGGGATGGGGTGGCGGTTGCTGGTCAAGCTTGCTTATCAGGTCAGGGAATTACCTGCGAGGTTTGCAAGGATCAATGTCCAGAAGAAGCCATTTCCTTTCCAGCAACCTTGGGTGGTTCAGCGTTACCAACAATTAATTCTGATGACTGTACCGCTTGTGGTGCCTGTGTCGCGCCCTGTCCAGTAGACGCTATTCACATTGATTGGAACAAGGACTGTGAACAACAAGTCTTCCGGGCATCCAACGAGGAGGGGCGACATGAGTGAACCACTTTTTATCGCGAGCTATATCGCTCACGTCCAACGTGAAGAATTTAATCATGTGAAAGAAATCATTGAGCGAACTGAGTTTGCAGAAATTCCGGCATTGGATGAGATGGGGAAAATAGTGGTTGTTATCGATGCTCCATCAGAGGGGCTATTGCTGGACACGGCAGAGGATATTCGGGGAATTCAGGGCGTTCTGTCCTTCTTACCTGTTTACCAACATGCCGAATAAAATCGAAGTTTGAGCTAACTAAAATATGAGGGAACAAGGTCATGAAGTTTTCACGGCGGGACTACATCAAGGCCAATGCAGCAACCATAGCGGCGGGTGTTGCAGGAATTAAAACAGCGGATGCTGCATCTCGGCGTGGAAGCATGGTTACGCGGGTTGAAACTCGGGGACGTAACAGAGTACCTGTCGGGTTGGTCTTTGTTCCCTGGTTTGATGCAAGCCAGTTGATCAACAAGGTTACGCTGGATGCTACGGATCCGATTTCCAAGCAGACAGACTTCAAGAAATGCGCTGTCAAAATTGAAGCAGCTCGTAAGATGCAGGCCTCCAAAGAAGTGTTTGGTAAGGTGTTTGGTACAATTAATACTCGTGAGAAATTTCTGGATCAACGGCGACGTCTGGCTGGTCATGAGTGGGCACGTTTGTCAGCTAATGACTCTTTGGAGTGTCGGAACTGTCATAGTGCGGAAAGTATGGATATCACTGCGCAAGGTTCCCGAGCAGCAACAGCTCACCAAAAGTTTCTGTTTACTGGTGAGAAAACCTGCATTGACTGTCATAAAGGGATTGCCCACGAGCTCCCAGATATGACGGGTGTGCCCGGGTGGGAATAGTCTGGTTGAACTGCAAACTAGAAACAATCAGGCAATTTGTTTCTGGGTACTCAGGGGCTTCAAGGCTAGGCTGTAATCTTTGAGCATGAAGTTTAGGGGACCCAAGTAATAGGAATTCAATACACTCTTTGCCAGTGGACTGGAACGTTGCTTCTTTTTCCCTTAGCTAGGAAGAAAGCTCATGATGCCCTATGCCAATGAGAATCGTTTCCCCCGCCAGCGATATGAGCAAGAAATCGGTCTTCACTTACAATTATTGATAAGATTAATGCTCATAAATTATTTCGCAGATCTGGAGGGCTTCAATACTTCTCTTGGAGACATTCCAAATTTGCGTTTGAACAGGGTACTGAAATGTGCCGAGCTATTGAATCCAAAATTAAAAGCGGTAGAGGTGATGGATCTTGTAGTGCCATTCGCGAGCACGTCATAACAGAACTCAAGTCGCCGGTTCCATATACCCCATCCTCAACACTGAGACGTTCAGCAATACACTCTTCATCTCCTTAGAAAGACTTGCTAATTCCACTTTAAGCCCAGAGTGACCGACGCTGCAGAATGCTCGAATGTCTGAACTACAGAGCAAGCCAAAACACGACACGATCTTAGACGGCTTGACCATCAGTTATGTCACCAAAGTTCCCTAGGCAGACCGTGTTTGACCTGAGACATGGCAAACGCATAGACTGTTCATAGTACGACAAGCGACAAAAGGGTTTTTCCATGACATTTCAATTGGCAGGTAACGGCCCCAAGATTTACGAAGAAGTTATGGTGCCCCTTTGGTTTGGCCGTTGGGCTGAGGCGCTTGTTGAGCAGGTTTCGCCACGCACTTCGGAACGCGTCTTGGATGTTGCTTGCGGAACAGGGGTGACGACCCGACTGGTGAAGTCAAAGGTTGGACCAAGCGGGAAGGTCACTGGTCTGGACATCAATACGCCAATGCTTGCCAAGGCAAAAGACTTAGCTGGCGATCTGGATATTCAATGGATTGAGAGCGATGTATGCGGTAGCGGACTGCCTTCACAGTCTTACGATGTCATTCTTTCTCAGCATGGCTACCATTACTTTCCAGAAAAGCCCAAAGCTCTGAGTGAGTTCTTGCGGCTTTTAGTTCCAGGCGGGCGTTTGGTCTTCTCAATCTGGGATGGACATAGCCCCTACACAAAAGCCCTCTGCGCCGCTGTCGCCCGCCACATATCCCCCGAGATTGCAGAAAAGCAGAGATCCCAAAGGCAGACGCCAGCGGCGGAGGAATTGAAACAACAGGTTGCGGATCAAGGGTTTTCGGATGTAGCCGTTCGGCGGCAAGTGCTGATGATCGATGTTCCGCTAGCGCCCAAGTTTGTGCCCATGCATCTAGCATCTATGCCAATTGCAGGCGCGTTTCTCGCACTCGATGAAGATGCACAAAATGCTTTGATCCAAGAGGTTGCGGAAGAACTCGATGAGTTTGTTGTGGGAGATAGACTTGTTTACCCTGACGCCGTGAATGTCGTGACAGGACGCAAATAGCATCCTCGCGTCGATTATGCCTGCGTGAATTCACAACCTCGTTCGGTTTATGTTTGGTTGCTTCATTACTGCGTCCAGCGCTGAAAGCCGCCATTCGCTCAGTCGCAGCGAATGGCAGGATAGCCCGCAAAGCCGTCTTTGCTAGGTAGCAGTTGCCGCGAACCACTCCTTCGACTGGCCGCAGGTCGTTGGGGGAATGGTAGACTAATCATTCTCTTATCGCCCGCTTTTTGATGAGCCCGAATGCGAGTAGCGCTGAAGCGAATAGAGGCAGGGCCGCCGGCAAAGGAACAGAAGAGATCGTATCAATAACAAAGAATTGTTCTCGGCCACCTGAATTTATCGGCATAACAAGCGTAAAATAGATTTTGTCGCTATCGTTTAAGCCTTCCAAAGAAAACTCTGAGAAACGCCAGTCAGAGAAACCATTACCTGCATTAGTTTCCGTTAAAGCCGCTCCGTTCTGGTCTGAGAACTCAAACAGTATAGGACCTCCGACGAGGTTCATGGAAAAATAGCTCAAGGTTTGGTCGCCGTCGCCTTTTGCAACATTTACATCGACACCAATATCAAACAAGTCCCCGGTCAAATAGTCTCGAAAATCAGAAACCAAATACTCAGGTGACTCAATAGGCGAAGGTATTCCGTATGAGCTTGGGTTTCCTATTGTTGGTAGATCCGTCCACCCTGGAAAAATTTCTGGATTTGAACCGCAAGACGGCTCTCCTATGACACATGGTCCTTGGTCGTTTTGCTGGATACCCGGGGCGGTTTCAGCTGTTAAGGTGAGAAGCGTGGCGGCGTTAGCAGGAGCAACAATAAATGTTATCAGAATTACAGAGAGTATGATCTGCAGGATTATATTCAATCTTAGTAAAGCCATCTTGATACTCCACGACATGTATGAGTCTCAAAAAACAGACATAAATTTTATATTCTAACTAGTGAAATATTAGCACATTTTTCATATAAGGTAACTAAACTTTAATATTTTGGGGTCCGGGTGCCTTTTAAATTAGTGGGGCGTGTATTGGAACGAATCCTTGAGTTTAAAATCCAGCCAATTTTTGGGAAGAGATCTGCTTGAAAGGAACAATGTAGAGTTTGTCACAGAGAGCCATTGGCTCAGGAGTAGCTTAATCAAGGGTCCTGAATTGAAGCTGTAGGTTTATAAAATTATCGCCGACTTGTTGTTTTCTATATACTTTTAAGCATATTCTTATGCAAATGTTCCGGAGTTCTTGACAGAGAAAATGAAATGAAACTCAGCTTTGCGGCAAAGGTTGCGCTTTTATACCTCTTGATTTCTCTCATCTGGATTTTTGGATCCGACCGAGCCGTAGAGGTCCTCCTTCACGACTACAAAGACATCGCTCAGAACTTCAAGGGTTCATTTTTTGTTCTGGCAACGGCTGGTATCATCTACTTCTTAATTAGACGTTTTGAAATAAGAACAAACAGAGACAAGGACCTCCTGCTGCAGAAAGAGAAAGAACTGGAGCTTGCTCAGTCAATCTCCAAGGCAGGTCATTGGCGGACTAATCTAAATGAAGACAGTCAAGAGGATCGCGTTCATTTTTCACAGTCCATCTTAAAATTGTTGAATTTTTCTCCGAATACCAAGGGATATACGCCTCAATCCGTATTTGATTTAATGGGGTCTGAGGATCTGGAGAATTTCCAATCTATTCAGCAGGCGGCCATTCTAAGTCGAGCGGAGAAACCTTATGAAGTTACGCTCACTCTTGATACCGGCAAGAAAATATGGGTGGCGGGTAAAATTGTCCCTAACGTCGATGGAGAGGGAAGTGTTTCTACTCTGTTTGGTGTGGCGCAGGATGTAACAGAACAGCGCCTGATGGAAGATAAACTTCGCCAATCTCAAAAGATGGAAGCTTTTGGTCAGTTAACAAGTGGAGCGGCACATGACTTCAACAATTTGTTGGCCATCATTCAAGGAAATGCGGAACTCCTTTCAGAAAAAGACGAGTTTGAGGACGGTCAAAATCGTCGCATGCTGGATACAATCCTGATGGCGACAGAAAAGGGGGCAAAATTAACGCGGAGTATGTTGACCTTTGCCCGTCGACAAAAATTAGAGCCAACAATTACCGCTCTAGAGGAGGAAATTAAGAATACAGTTTCCATCTTGCGGCGAACTATTGATGAAACGATTGAGTTAAGAACTGACATTGAACCGAACACTGGCCATTGCAAGGTTGACCGGGTGATGCTTGAAAATGCACTCATTAACATGGTGGTCAATGCGCGAGATGCAATGCCATATGGGGGTTCTGTTACTTTGGGTCTTAGACGGTATGAGGCTACTGAACCTGAAAGTCTACTTATGGAAGAGTTGTCTCCTGGCTCATATTTGGAGCTGTCAATCTCTGATACTGGGTCAGGTATGAGCCCCGAGACGGTCAAGAAGGTCTTTGAGCCGTTCTTCACGACCAAGGAGGCCGGAAAAGGGACGGGATTGGGTTTAAGTATGGTGTATGGGTTTGTGAAAGAATCTCAAGGCCACATAGATATTAATTCTGAATTGGGTAAGGGGACGACAATTAAGCTATATCTTCCAAATATAGAGCAGTCTGAAAATCAAGTTTCCAATGTTGTATCAATGCGTTGATCTTCTTCAATCAACAGGCAGTTTATATATTAAATTTTACGAAAATAAAATTTGTTGCAACTGAAACATTCCTAAAGTAGAAACTTTTTCACATTTTGAGGGGCGCTGAAAATACCTCTTGTTTGGCCTTGCGTTTTAATAAGGAAAAGCGAGAGTTTTTATTTGTATTGAGTAGTGAAGGATCTCGAAACTTAACAAGAGTTTCTTGATTAAGGTGCCGTAAATGAAGAAGCCTGCTGTTTTTATCAAATCGGAATCCAGTGTGTTTGCTTTTGATGACTTGTGTATCGTTAAAGAGCGTTGGAACAGAGTCATGGAACTCGCCCAAAAGGAAGAAATCTCTGAAATATTTGTGGATGGTCAGACAATGATCGAGTCAAATCGGATGTTGACCTATGGACTGGTTGGTTGCTTTCAGAAGACTTGAGAGAGACTGGTATTTCACTGCATTTAGTTAATGTTGAGAGTGCTCTCCAACAGTTATTGCAGTTCATTATTGGCCATTACTTTAAGGATATCTCTGTCACCATAAACCAGGCAAATCAAGAGCAATTTAGTTTTGTTCACTGTCCGTAGTTCATTTTGATTACTGTCTAGCTCTATTTACCGCTACAAAATTTTATCTTTCAAATGTTCTTCAGTTATGGAACTGCGGTGAGCGTTGAGTATCTGCTTAGGGCCCTGGCTATTTCTGACTGGTCTTCAACAACGCGCCATAAGAGACCAGTAAGGGTCTCGGGATGAGCCTGGCTCAGAACCTCTTTCCACTCAGACCTTTCCACGCATGCCGTCCAGGTAAATGAGGACGCTATTCAGTCCCTGCACGGTCTTTACGAGCTCTCTTGGAACACCGTTTAGATGTTTGTTGCGTGTCCCAAACCAGTGCTTCATGTTTTTGGGATCTCCGCCGACCAGCGTATGCAGGGCGCGATAGCAGCGGACAAAGAGAAGAGCCAATTCCCCTGCCTTGGTTGCAGGGTCAATGCCGCGATTGATGGCTGTCCGATCCCGTCCAATGATCTTGGCCAGTTCCTCAAGCGGGATCCCCAGATTAGAGGCGGCATTCTTGGCGGCTTTGGCCAGGATTACTTTATCATCCGTGTCTATCGCCTGCTGCTGTAGTGTCATAACACCGCCCTCATATAAAAAGATGCTTTGGCTACAATGTTATCGAATATGATGTAATTGCATCATTATATTTAAAGCATGTACCCGTTTCCGTCAAGGATTGGAGTTCTTCGGATATGGTGGGTAGACAGGCTGCTCTTTAAAAATTATCTATTTTGATTATTTGATTTTGGTCTAATCAAGATCATAGCCTGAAGACTGCAGGTTCAAATCCTGCCCCCGCATCCAAAACGTTAAAGAAAATATATGCTATTACAGTAGCTTAACACTGAAATTTATACCACCCGCAACCAACACTAATTGCTTTCCTTAAAATCAAATTGAAGACAGTAAGGTTACTTAGTTTAAGTTATTTCGCAGACCTAGAGGGCTTCAAGACATCTCTTGGAGACATCCCAAATTTGCGTTTAAACAGGGTGCTGAAATGTGCCGAGCTATTGAAACCAAAATCAAAAGCGGTAGAGGTGATGGATCTTGTGCCGTCACTTGCGAGCACGTCATAACATAGTTCAAGTCGTCGGTTCCATATCCACTCAGAAACGCTCATTTCATTTTGCTGAAAGAGAAGATGTAGATAGCGCAATGATATGTTATTTGCACGCGCCACTCGCTCAAGTGACAAATTGGGCTCAGATATATGAGCTTCGATCCAGTTCATAATAGATCGAAGGCGAGCTTGTTGGATGGAGCTTTCCGCTTCTGGAGCGTCTGCTCCTTGCGACATCAGTGAGAAAGCGAGGACATCCAGAAGCTGGTTGCCGAGAAGATGGCGCTGTTCGCTCTTTAAGCGTTCATCTTCTTTGGCGAGCATAGTACAGAATTCTGTAGCTATTCTTCCTAAGCCTAGAGTGGTGTTGATGGTTTGAGAAACTGGTATTTGGTCTTTTGGGAAGCGCTCTGCAAATTTATCTCGCGGAATTTCAAGATAGTAGGAATGAACTTCACCAACACATTCAAGCTCATAAGGTTCAGTCGCGTCAAAAATCGCTCCTCTTGCTGTGTTGGAAATGCATGTTTTCCCTTTCTGGAGTACATTTACATTACCGCGGTGAAGAAGTTGAACATAGAAGCATTCTTTATCTAGACGAGCGATATGTTGCTTGTTTCGGTGTATGCGTTGTTCAGAGATAAGGATATCCGTTAAGACGATATCTCCAAACTCAGCTTCTCTTATAAATCCGCGATAATCTTCAGGGTGCGTAGCTTTGACTTCAACATTTACGTAGGACTCGCAAATGGCGTCCCGCCAAGCGTTATATCGATTTGCACGTGCCAAATCCTTCGTCGAAAAAACGACATTCATAGGCTCCTCCCATACCATTTTTTTTGATCTTTTTTACGGGCGTTAGCCGCTTTTCCGTGTGATCAATTTGTAATGGTTTATGAATTATATCTCATGTGGGGTGTTTCTCGCAAGTCGCCTGTAGATTGCACGCTCAGACAAGTTTTCTACATTCTCAGGCAAGAACCGACCTGCTGAAACGATTAGATTTTGTTTCCGGCCATTTGCAATGGGGGAACAGAATGCTGGGAGGAAAAAAGGGGTTGCCGCTGAGTTGGCAGCTAAGTCAGGAGCAGATCGTCTTTGGATTGGCAGTCTTCCTTTGTGTTGGCTTCGCAGTTGGATTGGAAGGCTTTTTAACAACCAGTAATCTTCTGAACCTGATCCGGAGTGTGTCAATTCTTGGTATTCTCGGCGTTGCCATGGGGCTTGTTGTTATCGGGCGGGGAATAGACCTTTCGTTGGTGGCGGTAATGGCTGTTTCAGTCGCCTGGGCTTTGCAACTAACCGCAGATGGAATGCCACTTTACCAGTCAATACTGCTTGGACTTGTGTTCTGTCTTATTGTTGGGATGATCAATGGGATCCTAGTTGCCTATGTTGAGATACCCGCGATATTTGCAACCTTGGCAATGGGGACACTCATCTATGGTTTTGGTCGTTATTTCCTGTTGAAATTAGACGTTGTCTACATGCCGGATGGACTGCCTTATCTCACTTGGATTGGCCAAGGAACACTTTTGGGTATTCCCGTTCCTATTTATTTATTCGCTGTCGTCTGCCTGATAGCGTTTCTGTTTCTGCAATACACCAAATCAGGCCGGTATCTAAGGGCTGTCGGCGACAACCAGTTGGCGGCTCGAATTACAGGTGTGCCTGTACGGCCCATGATTGTTTTCCAATATATGATTTCGTCCTTGATTGGCTTTGTCGCAGGCATCGTTACAGCTGCCTCTGTGGCGAGCATGAATACACGTGTCGCAAATTCCACCTTTGTATATGACGTTATTCTTGTCGTGGTGCTCGGAGGAATAGGCCTGTCTGGAGGGCGCGGCAGGGTTCGAAATGTCATTGTTGGGACGTTGCTCATTGGAATTTTGCTCAACGGTATGACGATCATGGACCTTCAATACACAGTACAAAATGTGATCAAGGGCATCATTCTTCTGCTGGCCATTGTGATCGACACAATTCTCAATCCGCGCGATGAGCAGACTGCTCAACAAGGTGACATCTAAACATATATTTTTTTTGGGAGGAAAATATGCGTAAATTCAAGTCTATATTACTGACACTTGCCTTAGCAATTGGTGTTAGCTCGGTATCAGCACAAGGTCTGGATGATCCGACAAGGGCACCATACTATGAAGCGTTTAAGGGGAAGACGGTGGCCTATGTTCCGGTTGCCATGGGCTTTGACTTGACGGAGGGTTGGGCCGCAGGTCTCCGTCAGGCGCTTGAGCCATTAGGCGTAAAGTTTGAAGTTCGAGACCCGAACTGGAGTACAGATGTCGGGGCACAGGCTCTAACCTCTTTGATTACTGAAAAACCGGATGTGATTGTCGTCCATAACCCAGATGTTCAATCTTATGCCCGGCTTCTCAAAAAGGCTGAAAATGCCGGCATCTATGTGGTTCAGGTCAACATGCGATCCAGTTACTCGACTGATGCTTTTGTCGGGGTCGATTACGTGGGCTTAGGAGAAAAGATAGCTCAAAGATTGGTCGATAAATGTTCCCCGAAAAATGGGGGAAATGGAAAAATTGCCGTAACTCAAGGTGTTTTGACTGCGGCAGCCAGTGTGTATCAGATGCAGGGCATTACCAGAGTTTTAGAAAAGCATCCTGATATGAAGCTTGTTTCAAACCAGGCCGCGGATTGGGATGGCACAAAGGCCAAGAATATTGCAGCCACCGTATTACAACAACATCCTGACCTGTGTGGTATTGCGGGTTTCTGGGACGTGATGGATGTGGGAACTGGGGCTGCTATCAAAGAGTCTGGGAAGAATGTTTATTTAATCACACAGGGTGGCGGAAATCAGGCTGCCTGTGACGGTTTGTCCAACGGTACCTATTCCGAGGTCGTTGTCTATAATGTTCCTGGCCAGGCACGTGATATGGCAAATATGATCAAGCAGTATTTACAGTTGAAACAGGAGCCAGGCTCCATGAAGACAACTTTATTCACGCAGCTTGAATTTCTAACCAAAGAAAATATGAAGCCTGGTTCCTGCTGGAGTTTGCCGTCAAACGGCTGATCCATCTCCTCTGGGCACGGGCTGAGTTACTGGCCCGTGCCGCGTTTTCTTGTGGATAAAGGTAATCATTATGAATTTAGCCGACACTATTACGCGTTGGCGTTATCGACTTGTGCCCGATCATCTGCTAGGTGAAATCCTAACTAAAAACTGGGTCGATAATGTCATTCCCCTGTTTTTCCTTATTGCCGTGATCGCGGTCTTCGGGTCAGCTATTCCGGATTTCTTCAGTGCGTCTCAATTGATAAATCTGACCCGGCAATGGGGTGAATTCAGCTTACTGGTACTGGCACTGACCATTGTCATAGTTGCAGGCGGTATTGATCTGAGTGTTGGCTCCACATTTGCATTGGGGAATATAGTTGCTCTTGCTCTGCTGAATGTTGCGGGTTGGTCCATGCCAGCGGTAGTTGTTGGAACGCTTGCCGCTGGAGCATTCGTTGGGCTGATCAACGGATTTCTTGTTGGTTACTTGAGGCTTCGGGCATTTCTGACGACGCTTGTAACATTGATCATTGTGCGTGCAATCGTAGATATGCTGCTGCTGAAATACTCAGTCAAAATCGCTGGATCCTTTATCGACTCAGATCCTTGGTATTTTCTGGGAGAAGGATCAATTGCCTCAATCCCGTTCAGTGTTGTTGTGACACTTCTTGTGGCTCTCATAATTCATATCGTTCTTAGCCGTTCCCGCATTGGTTGGCATATTCTAGCAATTGGTGGATCTCGTAAATCTGCTCATAATGTCGGTATATCAGTGCGCAAAGTTGTTTGTTCCACTTATATCGTATCTGGGATGTTGAGTTCTCTCGCTGGTTTGCTCTTCGCATCCCGTCTAGGTGGTGCAGGAGCAGATACTGGACTGGGGCTAGAAATCATGGCCCTTACTGCGGCAGTAGTCGGCGGCAATAGCCTAGGTGGCGGTCGGGGATCGGCAGCTAAGGCGATCCTTGGGTCCATAACCGTTATGTTAATGGTAAATGGCCTTGTGCGCCTTGGGGTCACGAGTGGTGCAAACTCCCTTCTGCTCGGTATGGTTCTACTGTTAGCCGTTGCCATCGATGTAAGGTGGCTGAAAAATCGCCATAAACTCTTGTCCAATATTTATGTTTCGCCGACTTTTGCAAATTTACCTCTAGCTCCCAGCACACAGGCGCCTTCGCCATATGCGGTGAATGATCGGCTAAGACCTGTTGAGCAAATTGGGTTAGGTGAGATTGATGGTCCAGAAGATGTCATTCTGGACGACAACGACAATATTTATACCGGTAATCGGACAGGCGATATCATTCGCTTTCTAGCTCCTGATTATTCTGAGCAAGAGGTTTATGCACATATTGGAGGACGTCCGCTGGGCCTCGCCTTTGCATCCGATGGATCACTTCTTTGCTGTATTGGGGGAATGGGTCTTTATCGCGTCGCAAAGGATCGAACAATTGAGAAGCTGACAGATGAGACTAATCGGTCTTTGTTCTCCATTATTGATGATTCCCGTTTGCGCCTTGCTGATGATCTCGATGTTGCACCGGATGGAAAGATTTTCTTTAGCGAAGCGACCGTTCGATATGAAATGCACGAATGGCCGGTTGATAGTCTTGAATCTCGTGGGAATGGCAGGATCATTTGTTATGATCCTAAGGATAAATCTACCCATACCGTCTTAAAGAACCTAGTTTTCCCTAACGGGATTTGCATGTCCCATGATGGTCAGTCGTTTTTATTTGCTGAAACATGGGCCTGTCGGATCTCACGGTACTATTTTGCTGGACCAAAGACAGGGACCGTTGAACCTGTTATCCCGAATTTGCCTGGATATCCAGATAACATTAACAGAGCATCTGATGGCACCTATTGGCTGGCATTGGTTGGAATGCGGACACCTTCTGTTGATTTGGCGTTGAAGATGCCAGGTTTCAGAAGGCGGATGGCGCGTCGAATTGCGCCAGACGAATGGCTTTATCCCAATATTAATACAGGCTGTGTCGTCCGTTTTGATGACGAGGGAAGAATACTGGAAACTCTATGGGATCAAGGTGGAGAAAATCATCCCATGATCACTTCGATGCGCGAGCATAAGGGGCATCTTTATATTGGCGGCATTAACAACAATCGAATTGGAAAACTAAAGCTTGAGAATACTGATCCAGAATGGACCGGTCTTAAGTCATACAGGGGGCGCGAATGAGAACCAAGTTATTTCAGTTGTGGGATAATTTGCTTGGTCACGGTGAAGCAGCTGTGACGGTTCCCCCTCTCGATGGAGCATTGCAGCCAAATCATCAGCTTGATGAGACGTCTTCTCGCTATCCGTTAGTTGATGTTGATAGTTTGGTGACCTTGGGAAATGAGTTGTATGCGTCCTCTGGTAAAGAAATTTTCAAATTTCAAAGCAATAGAGGTTGGCATAGATATAAACAATTTTATGCGGATATCGCGAGTATCGCGGCAACGAACGACGGTGGGTTGGTTGTCGCTTTGGTGACTGGTGAAGTTTATATCGAAGGCGGGAATTTTGATGGCTCAAGTTACCAGCTCGGAGAAAAGTATAATTGCATAACTGCAGTGGTCGTCTCTGAGACAGATATATTTGTTGCACATGGCTCTGAAGATAACGCTTTTGATGAATGGCAACGGGATTTGTTGGAGCGCAGGGCATCCGGAAGTATTTGGCGCATAAATAAACTTTCGGGAGAAAAAACTCTTTTGGCGAATAAACTGGCCTACCCCGCAGGTTTAATTGTTGAAGAAGACGCCCTGGTTTTCTCAGAAGCATGGCGGCATCGGCTTGTTCGGGTAAGCCTTAAGGACCCTGAGTTCCATGAAATCCTTTATTCGGACTTACCTGGATATCCAGGCAGACTGGCTCATGCAAATGATGGGTATTGGTTGGCTGTTTTCGCACCACGGTCGCAGCTTGTTGAGTATGTACTCCGGGAAAAAAAATATCGGAGCCGAATGATGTCCGAAATTTCCCCCTCATGTTGGATTGCGCCAAAATTGCGATCCGGGCAGCATTTTTATGAACCTTTGCAAGGCGGTGGCGTTAAGCAGTTGGGGGTCCTGAAACCTTGGGCGCCAACAATGTCTTTCGGCCTCTGCGTCAGACTAAACAGTAATTTTCAACCGATCTATGCATTTCACAGTCGCGCCGATGGGCATACCCACGGGGTTACAGACATGGTGGAAATAAGTGGCAACCTATATGTGGCTGCTCGTGGAGATGATGTTGTTGTTTCAATTTCTCATCAGGAATTTGGAGGTGAAGGATGACCCCAATACTTGAACTCAAGAATGGCACAAAGGAATATAGGGGAATTCCCGCAGTAAAAGAGGTTACCTTTACGCTTCTTAAAGGCGAAGTGCATGCTCTTCTCGGAGAAAATGGGGCGGGTAAATCGACACTAACCAAAATGTTGGCTGGTGTTGTTGAGCCAACCAGTGGTCAGGTGCTTATGGATGGTCAAGAGTTGACTTTAAAATCACCGTCACAAGCGCTCGATATGGGCATTGCCATGGTTTATCAAGAAACCAGCTTGGTGCCTTCCTTAACGGTAGCTCAGAATTTATACCTTACAGATAAAAAGCATTTCCACAGGCTTCGTGGAGCCTACATCGCAGGTCAGCAATTTCTGCAATCTTTGAATTTCCATGTTGATCCGACAGCGCAGGTAACCACGCTCGGCGCTGGACAAAAGCAAATGGTCGAGATCGCAAGGGCTGTTCATAATAATGCTAAAGTGATTATTTTTGATGAGCCGACTTCTACTCTGACTCCAGAAGAGAAATATCAGTTCTTCCAGTTGGTTGAGCGGCTAAAGAAGCAAGGCGTTTCAATTGTATTTATTTCTCATGCACTGGAAGAGGCTTTGCAAATTTCTGATCGCATCACCGTTATGCGTGACGGTCAGCATGTCATTACTGATGAGACTTCAAATTTCGATAGAGATAGCATAATCCAGGCAATGGTCGGTCGGTCTCTCACATCTGAGTTGCATGGCTCAAATAGCAAGCGTGCCTCTCGTCCTCCAGGAGAAAAGGTCATCAGTGTTCAGAACTTATCTATGCAGAATATTGTGCGGAACTCGTCGTTTTCTGTATTTGCAGGTCAGGTCACGGGTATGTTCGGGTTAATCGGTTCTGGCCGCACAGAAATGGCAAAAATCATAGCTGGCGTATTTAAACGAAACTTCTTTCATGGTGGACAGGTTCGTCTAAATGGTCGTTCTGTCCGGTATCGGGTCCCGCGTCCCGCTGTCCGTGATGGTATAATCTATGTGACTGAGGACAGGAAGATCGAAGGATTTTTTGAGACGATGTCGATCTCAGAAAATATCTATATGGGGGCTTTGGCGGGGAAACAGACAAAGGCCAAGCTCGTCAATATGCGCGAGATGAAAGAAATCGCCAAAACCTGGACCGAAGCTCTGAATGTTAAAGCCATAAATGGCGATGCCCGTGTTATTGAACTGTCCGGTGGCAATCAACAGAAGGTGGTCATTGCTAAGGCTTTGGTTCAGAAGCCAAAATTTATTATTTTTGACGAACCCACCCGAGGCGTGGATGTGGGTGCAATTGTTGAAATCCACCAGTTGATTGAGCGGTTAGCTGAAGAGGGAATTGCTGTCCTTGTTATATCCTCGTATTTGCCAGAAATACTTCAGTTATCTGATCGTGTTTTAGTCTGCAGGCAGGGGCGTGTCGTCGAAGAGTTTGACAGATCGAAAGCGAATGAAGAAACGATTATGTATGCGGCGGTGCACTGATGGAACGCAAACTGAAAACAACGCGGCCGGTTAAAACCGTCAGAACAATAGAAGATATTCGATCGCTGGAGGACCAGCCTTATGATGGACTGGTAACCGCTCATAACCTATTTGATCTTCTCGTGGCAACTGCCAAGGACGTCGGAAATTCCAAAGCGGTTACAGTATTGAACTCAGCAGATCCGTCCGATGTTGGGGGATCTTGGACGCATCGGGAATTGCTGGCTGAAGTGACAAGGTCAGCCAACATGTTTAAAGGATTAGCTGGTCCGAATAGTCAGCCTGTTGTTGCCTTTTTAGCACCGACACTTCCGTATCTGCCTCTCTTACTATTGGGAGCTCAGGTTGCCGGGGTTGCAAGCTCGATTAATTATTTGCTGAATAAGGAAACCATTTTCGAATTGTTGAACGCTGAGGGTGCAACAATTCTTGTAATTCCCGCGCAATCCCTGGATGACATGTGCTGGTCGAAAGCGGCAGGCGCGTTTGAAGAAGTTCCAACACTTCAAAATATCATTGTGATTGGCGATAAGTCAGAGCTGGGTTCTGAATATCTAAATTTTGTGGATGCTGTTCAGAAGCACTCATCAGATATGCTGGAATTTGATCTGACTGCGGATCGAAATACCGTCTGTGCGCTGTTTCATACGGGCGGAACGACAGGAAGACCTAAACTCGTCCAACTGACACATGGTAACCAAATTCACGCGGCCTTTGGATTTGCTCAGGTGTTTGGGTATAACGAAAATGACGTAGTTATTAATGGGTTCCCCTTTTTCCATGTTGGCGGCACCATGACCGTTGGATTGTCTGTTTTGGCTGCGGGTGGCCATATTATCGTACCCTCTCCTTACGGCTTGCGTTCACCTGCAGCCATCCAAAATTACTGGAAAATAGTTGACCATTTTAAGGTGACTGTTGTCGGAGGTGTGCCAACTTCCATCGGCTCGATAACAAACTCCTGGACTAACGATTTTGATACGTCTTCAGTAAGGATGGCGGTAACAGGTGGGGCAGTCCTTCCTGAAGAGGTGGGCCGCCGTTTTGAGCAGACAACTGGAATTCAACTGTTTGAAACTTATGGAATGACGGAGACTGCTGCCGCGATTGCCTTCAATCCAGGATATGGGGAGCCTGTATCAGGAAGTGTAGGGTTTCGGGCACCCTTTTCAGAAACTCGTATCGTTAAGCCAACTTCTTTCGGGATGGAAATGTGCAAGGCGGAAGAAAGTGGGTTGGTTCAGGTTCGCGGACCGCAAGTTTTTCCAGGATATCTGGAAGTTGAACATAATGAGGGAACATTGGATCCTGAAGGATGGCTGACGACTGGCGATGTTGGATATATGAGCCGGGATCAACGACTTTTCCTGACAGGACGCGAAAAAGACCTCATTGTGAGAAGTGGTCACAACATTGATCCTGCAGCTATTGAGAATGTCGCAAATCGTTTTGAGAATGTGGAGATTTCAGCTGCTGTTGGTATGCCTGACCAGTATGCGGGTGAAGTGCCGGCTTTGTTTGTTGTTGAAAAGTCCGGCGCGAAGATCGATCTGGCAGCTTTGCAGAAATATCTTGAGATAAATGTTCATGAAGGGCCCGCTCGCCCAAGAATAATTGAAATTATTGAGGAACTTCCAACCACAGCGGTTGGTAAAATCTTTAAACCCGCTTTACGGGAATTAGCGGTCAAGAAAAAGGTTGAAATGGAACTCCTGGAGCTTGGCGGGACAGATATTGAGGCTAAAATAACGGTTGGCGTTGACCATCAACTTAAAACTGTTGTCGAGGTCGAGTTGCGAAATGGACAGCCAGATCTAGCTTCGGCGCTGGAAACTGCACTTAAACCTCTTCCGCAAACGTATCGCATTAAGAACTCAGATCCTGTCAAATTGTCAGTAGATGGCCATATCGCTGTGCTGAAACTGAACAGGCCTGAAAACTTTAATGCGGTTTCTCAAGATCTGATGCGCTGCCTTAAAAAGCATCTGGTGGTTATTGCGGATATGACAGACTTGAGGGCCGTCATAATAACAGGTGAGGGCAAGGCGTTCTGTGCGGGAGGAGATTTACTTGAATTTGAAGAAGCGCTCCAATCAGACAAGCAAACTCTTATTGATTACCTGCGATATAATCAGGAGGTCCTTCAAATGGTTGAGGATCTTCCCATTCCCGTGATTGGAGCCATAAATGGGGTGGCCGTGGCCGGCGGATTGGAGCTGCTTTTATGTTGCGATATTCTGATCGCTGCAGAAGGGGCGCAAGTTGGAGATGGTCACACCAAATACGGCATCGTGCCGGCTGGCGGGGCAACAGTTCGTCTGATGGAAAAATTGTCACCCGGTCATGCCGCACAGCTTTTTTATACGGCTCAGCTGGAGCCGGTTGAAACGTTACAGCAATGGGGACTGATAAGTGAGATAGTGCCTGGCGAGAAACTGATGGATAAGGCCAGAGATATTGCCATACAAATCTGTAAATGTAGTCCGGAAGCGATCAGACACACAAAAGCATTGATATATCCCAAAAATCGAAATGATGATCGAAGAGCTCGAATGGAGAGAGAGCTTGAGCATTTTTTTGAACATGCGGATGGTAAGGATTTGGCTCATGGCTTAGCGATGTTCCGTTCCAAACAGGCAATCCTTTATTAGGCCAATTTGCGTTTGTTCATTCTTTTTACTAGTAAGTCTTTAAGAAAGATCCTTGGACTAGGGTGTACAATATAGGACTGTGCTAAAATGAACTGTTAATTCCGATCCTATTTTTGAAGCCAGGAATTAACGGCTGAAAAAATTATCCTTGTAAAGAGATGCACCTGGAGGTAAGCCCACGTGCAAGGACATAATCCACGCCAAAATTAGACCATGGAAAACAGCAAATAAAGATGGTTGCGAGCCCCCGCAACCAATACGTCAAAACCTCCTAATCAGCGGGTTTTTGTTTTAAATAATTTGGGTATCTGTTTGAAGTTACAGATAGAGAGGAGTTTAATAGCTAAAGTGACGCTTTTGTATGCAGTGATTTTTAGACAATTAATCCCTCAAAATGGGTAAAATTGGGCCATTTTCCGATTTTTAGACGTTCTAACCTATTGAAATTATTGATATCCATGTGCATTCGTAATGCGTAGGTCGTAGGTTCAAATCCTATCAGCGGCACCATAAAATCAATGACCTAGCCGGCAGCATACATGTTTTGCTGATGAAAATTCAGGTGGTTTTACCCTTTCAGAGCATTACAAACGCATCTTCGGAAGGGACTGGAAATCTGCCGGGACGGGGGCTGCTCATCAGTCGGTTATATGGATATAGCGTGATACCCCTCCTAAGGTTTTATGCCTGGTACCGATCTGTGCCCTTCGCTGGCTTTGCGGGTTGGACCGCCATGCCTGATTAGGGCCTGTTGGCATGAGTCTTGTGCTTGTCCCTGGGAATTCTTCTAATTTTTTCTGGAAGTGAGAAACGAGGCATCGCCATCACTGGATCAAAGAAACCCTACCAAAGCCCGGCATTTTGAGGGTCAGATCATTGAAATCAAACCCGGCTGTGAGTCCTAGCATATGAAATTCTAATCCTTCTTCTGCGGCAAAGGTTAATCCCCCATATCCGCGCAGGGAAAACTGATATCCGGTCCCACTGATGGCTGGCCCAAGGATATTGCCGCCCACAAGGTAATCTTTTCCAATAGCGGTGGGCGGTAAATCCAGTTTTAGTTCAGGAATTTCACGCCCGATATAGGCGATAAAGCTGTTTGAATTTGGGCCCGGCCACACCGTATAGGCATTTTTATAAGGATATGAAGCTACCACTTTTGGCAATTTCCGGATAATATCTTCCGCTGTTTTTCCCCGAATATCCTGAATGACATAAGGGCGGTTTCCAGCCCAATAATTATCTGGAATATTTTTTCGAATGGTTAAATGGGGGGATCTCCATCCGATCACCTCATATCGGATATATTCATTTGCCCCGGCTGGTTTTGCGGAAATCCAGGTATGAATGGCAAAACTGCCGCGCCACCCCCAGGTGCGTGCCCCCAAAACCTGCACAACAGCATCCGAGACAGTTTGTGGATCTGGTGATTGAAAAGTCCGATCATAGCGAGCCCGTGACCAATGGGCCCACTGTTCCCCATAGGTGCTGGCATAGGAAATAATTTGCGGCGCGATGAAAGGCAAAAGCGCAATTATAGTCACCAGAAACAGTCTTTTGATAATTCGAAACATCATCTTACCTCTTTTATATAAGAGATGAGGAAAACATGAAACTCCGTCAAGAGCAGGGCATAAACATGAAAATGTTCTGATAAAAAAAGCCCTGTGATTCCTACAGAGCTCTTCTGGGGCAAAAATGCTTGTCTTTATGCGGCTTTCTTGTTCCCCTTCTGTGCAATAGGAGCTGCTGGGGAATAGAGTGTGATGCTCGCAAAAAAGCTATTAAAGAAAGACTGTTAGAAGAACTCTTTCAATTTGCACTAGCAGCTCGGGATGCAATTGATTACGTCGAGGTGTCCACGCGTTTGACATATGAAGAATTTGAAAAAATGTGAGAGAGGGGGGCTTTATGGGGGTAGCGGCTCCCTCAAATTCGGCCGCTAGTCGGTCGACTAGTGTTACTGTGGCTCAAATTATGTTCCTGAGGGGATATGTTCGATTGAATAAGAAATAAAACTACAGCAAGCCTTTATATTAGGCTTGCTGTATGGGTTAAAAATTTAGAAAGCTCCCCGATTTTAGGTACGTTAAATAGTTGAAATTACAACTGCATACCTTCTAGTTAGCGCCCATATCCTGCAACTTCTGGAAGCCAGGTGGCGAGTGATGGAAAGACCAGTGTAATGGTAAGACCGATGATCATCAGCACCACATAGGGCAAAGCGCCGCGAATAACTTCAGCGAGCGGTGCATCAGCAATTCCCTTGATCACAAAGAGGTTCATTCCAACAGGCGGGGTGATCAATGCCAGCTCCAGATTGATCATCAGAAGAATGCCATACCAGATCAGATCAATATCAAACTGGACTAGAGCGGGTAAGATGATTGGAGTGGTAATAAGGATAATGGAAATGGTTTCCATAAACATGCCTAGCACAAAAATCACTGCCATCACCACCAGAATAAAAGCCATCGGTGAAAGTCCAAGAGTGAGTACATTTTCAACTAGCTCAATTGGCAATCGAATAATGGTTACCGCATGACCAAAAAGCGCTGCTGCTGCCAGGATCATAAACAGCATTGCTGTGGTCCGAACTGTTTCAAATGCTGTTTCATACAGCTCTCTAAATCCAAAATTTCTGTATACCAAGGCACCAACTAATAATGCATAGATACAGCCGATAGATGCAGCCTCTGAGGCTGTGAAAATTCCAAAATAGATGCCGCCTAGCACGATCGGGGGCATCATGAGTGCCCAGAAGGAACGGCGCATGGCAGCTGTACATTCTTTCCAACCCACCCAATTATTATCGCGGATATTTTTATTGGAATAAGCCTGCCACACACACCAAATTGCAAAAATCAGGGCCATCAGAATACCTGGGATCAGGCCGGCAAGAAACAGTGCCCCAATGGAGGTTTCCGTGACGATGGCATAGAGGATTAGGGGACCAGAAGGTGGAATCAAAATTCCAAGTGTGCCGCCAGCCGCAATCACACCATAGGATTCATGCGGGCGATAGCCAAACTTCTTCATCTGCGGTATGGCGCTTGAGCCGATTGTTAGTGCAGTTGCGACAGATGAACCCGAAATCGCTGCGAAAATAGTGCATGATAGAACCGTGGCAACGCCCAGCCCGCCCTTTAAATGACCAACCATGGCATTTGCAGCTTCGTAGAGATCATCCACAACTTTCGACTTGATCATTACATGCGCCATAAAAGCAAACATTGGAATGGCAGTTAGCAAGCCATTGTCCAATTTACCAAAAACTGTATCGGCAGCACTGGAGATGCTGCCTTCAGTCACCAGCATGATAATGATGGATGTCAGACCTAAGCCCACAAAGATTGGGATCCCTGTCAGCAAAAGAATAATTAGCAGGGCTAAAATCAGAAGCGTCGTCATGTCCGCCTCCCATTCAGTACCACATCGATAAATTTAAGTGATGCGATGAGTAGGCATAGAGCTGACCCGACGACCATAGTCGATTGAGGGATCCACAATGGTGCCTCCAGATAGCCATCCGAGAAAACACCAAAATCAATAGAGAACATAACACTGTTCCAGGCACTCAGCATGATTACGCCCGCAACGAATGCAGTTGCCAGATAGTACCAGAGGTCCAGTATATACCTGTTACGGCCTTTGGCTTTGGTCGACAGGAGATCAACGCTGATATGATCGCCGCGACGAAGGGCTTCAGCCATTCCCAACATGACAATCGCCACGACCAGGAAACCGGAAAGCTCATCTGTCCAAGTTAGTGGAGTGCCCAATACATACCTTTGGAAGACACTGTACCCTGTCATGAAGAGTGTAAAAATTACCAGGCAGGCGGCAATAATCGCAGCTACAAAAGACAAATATCCTGCAAGGCGAGACGCAAGAGAGGAGGTGCCAGGCACCTCCTCCAGTAGTCCGGAATCACGGTTCATTCCCGCTAATCCTCTTTAAAGTTTGTTGATCAGCTCAAGCAGTTTTTTGCCGTCATCGCCAGTTGCTTCACCGAAAGATTTATCAAACGCAGGGCTCATGATCCCTTTCAGAACGTCAATCTCTGCATCGGTCGCAATATGGACTTTCATGCCTTTTTCCGCAAGTTGCTCTGGTGCGTTGGACGCAGACTCTTCGGATGCTTCAATGGCCCATTTAGCTGCTTTAACACCAGCCTCATCTACAGCCGCTTTACCCTTATCAGTAAGACCATCATACCATTTCGGATTAACGTATCCGTGGAAGTAGATGCTGAACAGTGGCAGGACAGTGACATGATCTTGAACTTCAAAATACTTACGCGAAACAGCAGCAGAAACATCTGTTAGGCCCGCGTCGATTACGCCTGTGGAAAGCGCTTGATATACTTTGCTGCCTGACATGGCTGATGGAACTGCACCCATGGCAATAAATCCAGCATCAGGTACAGGGCCAAGTCCCCGAATTTTTACCCCTTCAAAATCAGAGGGTTTGATCAGCGGTGACCCCTTGGACGTAATTGCTGTGCTTCGGGTTGTGAACAGCCAGACAGCGTTTTTAACCCCTTTGGTGAGAAGTTTTTCTTCAAGGAATTTTGCGGCTTCTGAACCTTCCCATTTCTGCAAGGCGTCAAGGCTACTAACAGCAAACGGGCCTAAAGTCACGTTCATGATTGGCAGAGTTTTACCCCACTGTGGGTTAATCGAGAATGCGCAATCAATGTCACCTTTGGCAACGGCAATTGCATTCTGTTTGGCAGGTGTAAGGCTGTTTGCGCCAAAGATCTGCACATCGATCTCACCGCCTGACAAGGTTTCGATTTCAGCTGCCCAGCGATCAATAACCTTCGCGATATGGTGTGCAGGTGGTAGTTGGTGACTGCAGCGCATTTCGGTGGCGGCGGTCGCTGCTGTAGTTGTGGACATAACGCCTGTTAGGGCGCCAAGACCAACGGCAAATGCCAATAGCTTTTTCATGTTTCTCTCCCTCAAAAATTTATTATTCCTCGCCGATTTGTGTGAGACGGGGTAATCCTGCTTTCGCGATGGAACCATACAATGCCTCTTCAGGCATAGACCTCTGGATGACATCGCGCACCCCCAGAAGGTCTTCAATCTGGATCCCGGTATCAATGCCTTCTTTCTGGCAGAGATAAACAAGATCTTCGAATACGATATTTCCCGTAGCGTTCGGTGCAAAGGGACAGCCGCCAAGTCCTGCCATGGCCCCATCAATGATCGTGGCGCCGTTCTGCATGGCGGTGATGGCGTTGGCAAGGCCAAGGCCACGAGTATCATGTAAATGAATACCAAAAACCTGATCGGGGAAGGTTTCAGAAAAGGCACGGCATAGGGCCGCGACCTCGCTTGGGCCAGCATAGCCTACCGTATCCGCAAGACTGACCACATCAACGCCCACATCAAAGCAGCGTCTTGCAAGTTCTAAGACTTTTTCTGGATCAACTTGGCCACTGATGGAACATCCAAATGCCATGGCAATTCCAACTGAAACAATTGGCGGCTGCTCTGCATTTGCAGCCAATTCAACCAGATATTCTATCTCGGTGATCGCTTGATCCTGGCTTCGATTAATGTTGGCTTTGCTATGGGCCTCGCTCGCAGAAAGGACGGCGGTAACCTCTGCAACATTGCTGCGAACAGCGGCTTCGGCTCCTTTGCGATTTAATGCAAGGGCAGATCCATGTGTGCCTTTAAGGGTTTTCAAAAAGGCAATCAGGTCCAGAATGTCTGCAAACTGCGGATATCGATGAGTGGGAAGAAACGATCCTAATTCAAAGCAGCGTACTCCCGCATTATATTCCCGCTGGATCCAGGCTAGTTTTTCAGAAGTTGTAGGGTGTTGCTTTACCATCTGCAAACCATCCCTAAGACCAACCTCACGAAGTATGACTTTGCCAGTGGGATATATTTCCGACAGTTGTGTCATGGCAGTTTCTCAGACTGTTCAAGTTGAGCCAGAATGTCTTCGTTATCCGCACCCAGAATTGGCACATCAAGGTTATCACCTAAGTGATGCCCATCCAATTCAAGTGGCAGAACGGGAGACCGGAAAGTTCCACCTTCCGGGTGGTGGGAGGTCACGAGGCCACCAGGACGCAGAACATGTGGATCGTCAAATAAGTCTTCCGGTGCATTGATCCGGGCGAAAGGAAGAGAAAGTGCTTCCAGTTTTGTCAGAAGATCAGAGGACGAAAACGGTGCCAGTTTCTTGCGGATTAGCGGAATAGTCCAATTGCGAGCTTCAATCCGATCAGTTGCAGTTTTGAGATTGGCATCTTCCAACAGTTCCGGCAGATCAAAGCTTTTACAGAAAATGTTCCAGTGTCCCTCGGTGACAACACCGATAAAGACTTTTTCACCATCACTAGTATCGAAGATATCATAGACAGGCCAAGCATGTGTTCTTTGCGGCATCGGGGTTGATGGAACACCTGTTAGATCAAACTGCACCATATGCTGGGCCACCATAAACAGCGCATTTTCAAATAGTCCAATCCGGATATTTTTACCCTTGCCAGTTTTTTCACGCTCCCAAAGAGCGGCTATAATCCCAATAACCCCAAACATACCTCCCATAATATCATTGGCGGAGGAGCCAACCCGAAGGGGTTTTTCGCGTGAGCCTGTCATCATTGCAAGGCCAGACATCATTTGAACCACTTCATCAAGGGCAGGGCGGGCTTCGTAAGGACCAGATAAAAATCCTTTATGGCCTGCAATAATCAAGCTTGGGAATTCTGTTTGCAGGCTGTCTGCATCCAAAGCCTGTTTTTCCAGGGTTTGATCCCGGAAGTTTTCAAGAAACACATCCGCAGTCCCGATTAGCTTGTGAAGTGTTTTAAGATCGTCTTCCTTTTTCAGATCAAGTGTGACGCTTTTTTTGCCGCGATTGAACAGGGGAAAGAAGGAGGTTCCCATGCCTCGCAAGTCCCGTGTTTTATCACCAGTGGGAGGCTCAACCTTGATAACCTCAGCGCCCAATTGCACAAGAATCATACCGCAAGCCGGACCCATAACCATATGGCTCATCTCAATTACACGGATACCTTCAAGCGGAAGCGGATCTGTCATTAACACACCAGTCAGAGTTTTATTATTTTATAGGTTGATACTGTATTGCCTCAAATGCCATCTTAAAAATATAATCTTTTGAATGCTGCATTCTAAAATTTAGATGGAAAAGTATGAATCTTCGTCAAATGGCCTGTTATCAGGCAATATTTGAACTCAAAAATCTGTCTCACGCCGCTTCAAGGCTGAATTTGGCCCAGTCTGCGATCAGCCACCATCTTGCCAATTTGGAAGAGGAACTGGGTGTTCCCTTGTTCATTCGCAAGCCTCGAGGGATGGAGCCAACTGCGGCCGGCATTAAGTTATATGAGCATGTGAAATCGATTTTGCGGGCTGTCCAACTGGCAGAACAGGATGTTCGAAATGAAAGCGAGGAAATCAGTGGGGATATAGCGATTGGTCTACCTCATTCTGTGATGCGGGCTATCGGGCTTTCCCTTATGCAATCAGTTCTTCGGGATTTCCCGAAAGTTCGTCTATCTGTTGTGGAGAGTCTATCGGGTGGTACCTTTGCTAATCTTCTATCTTCTGAGGTGGATTTGGCGTTGTTTTATAACCCCCAAAGTGATGAACGGATTTCAATGCGCGCCCTCTTGCAAGAGGAGGTTCTTTGCGTCGGAAAAAGAGAGATCATAGGCAATAGTGACAAGCCCCTTGCGTTTGATGAGCTAGCAAACCTACCGGTTCTTTTGTTACGTGAAGGATTATCGACACGGGCTGTCGTTGATCGGCCAGGGTTATTGAATAAGCTGGAGGCGAGGATCCCACTGCAGCTCAATTCGATTAACGGTATTATGACTGGCTTAAAGGCTGGTCTTGGTTGCACCCTTGCGCCGCAGGTATTTGTGGCTGAAGATCTTGAAAAAGGTGAATTGCATTCTCGTAAACTTGTGGGACCGACACCGACGCGCCGGCTTTATTTTGGCAATCTGAAAGAACGACCCTCCACACGACTGATGGAAGCAATGACTGAATTAATCCTTCACTTGATTTTTGAAGAGGTGGATTCTGGTCGGTGGTCGGCGCAGATTGTCTGAATTTACTAGGTTTTTTTTAGAGTCTCCATGTATGGCAGTCTGGATCTTGTTTGACATTCAGGTGGCGCGGATGATGTCTGAGTGGCTACTCCTTGGCGTGAACACCAAGGAGTAACTTGTGGGGGGATCCCCTTGGGTCTTACTGATTAGATAAATGAGATATGGAGCGAAGAAGAGAATACCGAACGGTGGAGTGCAGATGCCAAGGAAGATGCCGTTTCGGGAGTAGCCACTGCGCCAAACCATCCAGATACCAGACAGCACTAAATAGGCGGTAAAGTCGATAATGAATTGCCCTTGCCAATTCATTGCAAATATTGGGCTGATATTGTTCGGGCAGGCGCTCAATAATATCGCAATATTAATGCGTGCGGTTTTGAAGCGCGGTTGTTTGCGGTTTTTCTCATCAAGATGATTTTAGAGTCGATGTAACTCTGTTGTGTTTCTGATAGTCTAACCACACCGCTAAATCATGGCATTTTTCTTTAAAAGAGATTGGCTTATCGCTAACTCGTTTGCCACATTGTTTATGTGGCGCTTTCGGCATAGTGTCGTAGTGACGATAAATACCTTAGTATTTATAGCTAAGCACTTGATTTGGAGAAAAGCGATAGTGACCGAAAAGAAAGAAAACATACTTACGCCTCCAATTGACCGGAATACCGCTGGCAAAATTCGCTGCGTGGGTATTGAGATCGAGTTTGCTGAAGTATCCTCAAAGCAAGCCGCAGAATTGATACAAATTTGTTTTGGCGGCAATGTGGAGGCAAGTAACTCATCGTTTGTGTTTTCTGTGAGCGATACGCGGTGGGGTGATTTTCGCGTTGAGCTTGATACGCGTTTTGCCCACCCTGAAAGAGATTTTGGCGATGTTCTAGAAGACAGCGGTTTGCCAGTAAGTGATGAGGGGCTGCGTGAAGTACACAAAGTTGACGCTCAAGTCCGTGAGTGGATTGGCAAAGCATCATCTAGCGTGGTCCCTACCGAAATTGTCTCGCCACCGATACCTTGGAATGAATTGGGTGACCTAGATGAGCTTATTGAAGGTTTGCGTGCGCGTGGCGCTAAGGGAACAGATGACAGCCCCGTATATGGTTTTGGCGTTCATCTAAATCCCGAAGTTGCAAGTGAGAGTGTCGATCATGTCTTGAGTATCTTAAGGGCGTATATTTTACTATCTGATTGGCTACGTGAACAAATTCAGGTCAACGCGACCCGAAGAATTTTGCCGCACATTGATCCATTTCCCAAAAAATACGCGGTCATGATTTTAGCACGTGATTACGCGCCAGATCTAGAAACCTTGATCACGGATTATTTCTCGATGAATCCAACCCGGAATCGAGAGCTCGATATGTTGCCGCTTTTTAAACATTTAGCGCCAGATACATTGGCGGATTTGACCACTGATGAACGGATCAAGGCACGACCGACCTTACATTACCGACTACCTGATACGCGCCTATCTGATCCGGACTGGACTATCTCTCAAGAATGGAATCGTTGGGTTGTCGTGGAACGTCTTGCCTCAGACAAAGAAAAACTGCGGCGCTTGTCAGATCGCTATCTTGAAACCGCAGACAATCCCGTTTCCGCATGGTTGAAAGAGGTGAGCGTATGGCTCGAAAATCTCGCAAGCCCGTGATTGGGATTACGATATCTAACCATAAAAGCAAAATCATGCGTTTCTTCGACTGGTTGGCGGTATGGCGGGCTGGCGGAAAAGCCGTGTTTTTAGCTCCAGGGCGGGCATACCCGTCAGAATATTTGGACGGTCTGATTATTGGTGGTGGTGACGATATCGGCGCCGAGTTGTATGGCTCTGAAATCAACATGGACGTACGTATCGATCCCGAGCGTGATGCATTGGAAATGGAGTTGCTTCGGTGTATCGCAGATAAAGATGTGCCAGTTCTCGGTATTTGCCGCGGTGCACAAATGATGAATGTATTTTATGGCGGCACTTTATACAGTGATATTCGCGGTATGCCGCGTGAGAAAACAAATATCCGGACCGTCTTGGCTCGTAAAATTGTAACCCTTGAACCGGGTACTAAAGTGCGTGCTGTATTTGGTCTGGAAACGGTGCGTGTAAATAGCCTACACCACCAGGCTGTAGACAAAGTCGGGAATGGGATCACAGTGTCAGGGCATGACCGCGGCGATTTTGTTCAAGCGTTAGAACGTGCAGACAAACGGTTTTTTATCGGGGTACAGTGGCACCCTGAATTGCTCGTCTTTGACACACGCCAGCAGGCGTTATTTCGCCACATGATAGAAGCGGCCCGCGATGGAGAAAAGTTAGATAGCACCTGTTTAGGTGGACCTTAGGCTTGTGGAGAGACCTTTGTTACTTCCACACCGATTTTGGATCCCTTTAAGTGGGTAAAATTAAATTCGTACCGGTTTGACCTACCGAATAACAAAAAAGGCGCACCCCTTCACTTATGCGGAATGCGCCTTCTCAGATACTAAAATAGAGCTGTTAAAGCCTTATCTTACCTGCAGGTTTACTGCAGAAGATTTATTACGAGCTTTATCAACTTCCAAATCAAAACTGATAGAATCTCCCTCGTTCAAGCCGTTCAGGCCTGCCCGTTCAACAGCGCTGATATGTACAAACACATCTGAGCTGCCATCTGTTGGAGCAATAAAGCCATAACCTTTAGTTCCGTTGAACCATTTTACTGTACCATTTGCCATTTTGATCGTTCCTTTAAGTTTGATCTTTACAAGTCACAATTGACTTATCTCTTACCGCTACGATGCGGTTTATTTCGTTTGCCCGAGCCCGCGTTTGCGAGCATACGGTTCAGTCCTGCCATCGAGTCTTTTGAACTTGATGGCGTATCCTTAGATTGAGAGGTTTTTCCAGCAGTTGATTTAAACCGGCGACGGCGGCGTTTCGCGCCATCTTGATCCTTTGATTTTTTAAAACTTGGACCATTTGAGTTTACTTTTTTAACCGCTCCAGCTGGCTTTTCTGCTTCCGTCAAAGGTTGATTAGTACTCTCAAGGCGGGTTCCAATCAGTTTTTCGATATCTTTGAGAAGATCTTGCTCTGCCGGAGCACATAACGAGATGGCCTTGCCGGTCCGTCCTGCGCGAGCTGTTCTCCCAATTCGGTGAACATAGGATTCAGAAACATTTGGGAGTTCATAATTCACCACTAAAGCCACATCGTCTACATCAATACCGCGTGCTGCGATGTCTGTTGCGACAAGAATGGCAATATCTCCATTCCGAAAAGCAGAGAGAGCCCGTTCCCTTTGAGATTGGCTTTTATTGCCATGAATGGCAGCAGCCGATAGTCCGGCGCCTTCCAGATGACGGCTTACTTTATCGGCACCGCGCTTTGTCCGGGTAAACACAATAGATCGGTCTTGCCCCAACAAGATCTCTGTTAATGCGGCTCGTTTTCTTTCCGCCGGGACATGCTGGACTGACTGGACAATTCTCTCGATCGGTTTTGATACGGCTGTCACGGCTATTTCAACCGGATTGGTTTGAAAATCAGTTGCCAGTTTACGAATTTCCCGAGGCATTGTCGCAGACATCATTACCGTTTGTCTTGTTTGTGGTAATTGCCTCATAATTTTTCGGATGGTTGGCATAAATCCTAGATCCAGCATCTGATCTGCCTCATCTAGAACGATTGCACTTGTATGTTTCAGGGAGACTGCATCTGCAGTTATGTGATCCAGTAATCGTCCAGGGGTCGCCACAATGATATCAACCCCTGAAGCAAGAGCCCGAATTTGTGGCTTCGGTTTTACGCCGCCAACAACGACCGCAACAGAAATCTTTGTGAATTTTGCATAATTTTCAATATTTTCTGCAATTTGAGCAGCCAATTCACGAGTTGGCGCCATAATCAAAGCGTGGCATGTCTTTGCCTCTGCCCGGTTCCCATCAACTAAAATTTTCTGGAGCAGCGGCAAAACAAAAGAAGCCGTTTTTCCGGTTCCTGTTTGAGCAATACCTAACACATCATGTCCGGCCAACATGGCTGGAATAACATCTGTTTGAATTGGGGTCGGGTTTGTATAGCCTTCGGCATCGATTGCGCGAAGTAAAGCCTCGTCGAGAGCGAGGTCTGTAAACTTGATCAAGTCGTCACTTTCATACACCTGCAGCTCAGCACATATCATCCGTGCGGCATGAAGGTCTGTTTTATGGAAGCTTGCGTAGGAGAGCTGCCTTGTTAAATTGGATCCAATAGGATCTTTCAGGCAACACTATCAATACGACTAATTGCGAGAATATTGCGCTGTTGGTGATACATAAAATATCAACTACGCCCAGCGCAGGTGGACACATGCTCACACTTTAGGATTAATAGCAACTGAAATCCGCATTAACATGAAATAAAATTAATAAAAACCTGTCTTGAATATAGCGGAAAAGGGTATTCGGGGACTTTTACAAGTTTATATACACCCAGGGTCACCAAAATCTTCCACGTCCTAGTTCCGCTCTCATTGTGCTGCGACGAGCATATTTTTTTTGATTATTTCTGCTATTTCAGAGCGGCAGGATCCACAGTTGGTGCCGGCTTTTGTCTTTTTCCCAATAGCACCAACATTGCAGTAGCCAGCCTGAACGGCAGCGGCTATCTCGTTTGCGCCGACACTTAAGCATGAGCAGACAATGGCGCCTTTATCTATTTCATTAACTGGGGCCCTGCCCGCTATCAGTTTGTACCGCTCAACGGGATCTGAAAAATCTTCTTCAAACTTTGCGCATAACCAACTTCGCGATACAGAGACAGGGGACGGACCCACGTATAGAACGGCTTCTATTCTGGTTCCTTTAAACCAGGCGTACCGGGTTTGACCTTTGGTATTGTCCTCATAAAAGAGAGGCTCTGATCCTGAGCGAATTGACAGACAATTTTTTAAGGTTGTCAGATCTTTCTGATAAGTTGCGTAACCAGCGAATTCTGTTCTCCAACCGCCTTCCGTTTCAACGCTTGCCCAATAGGCGTCGTCTGGCAGGGTAGGTTTGTTACGGGTTAGCAGGAACATATAGATCTCTGCATCAAATTTCTGCAATGAAATGGTTGTGTTTTTGGATGCGGGCTGTCCAGAAATGGGATCGGCTATGGGGGGGAAAAGACTGTTTACCCTTGCATTTGACGCAAACTGATCTGTCCAGTGCATGGGCACATAGATTTGCCCTCTTTTCTGTCGGGAGGTGAGTAGGGCTCGCACTAAAATACGTCCAAAATCGTTTTTCAACTCGACAATATCACCAGCTTCAATATTCAGCGCTTCTGCATCGTGGGGATGGATTTCTGCAAACGGTTCAGATAAATGGGCAGAAAGGCGAGTAGATCGGCCTGTCCGGGTCATGGTATGCCATTGGTCTCTAATCCGTCCGGAGTTAAGTTGATAGAGATTGGTTTTAAGTTTTGTCTCTGGCGACTCTATCGAGATAACCCGCGCCTTTCCATCTGATGTGAAATAGTTTCCGTTTGAGAAAAATGGGGTTGAGGAAGTTTCCTTATTTTCAGTAATGGGCCAGCGAACGGGATTCAAATCGTCATATTCAGATTGGGATAGGTTCGAATGGGCACCGATATCAAAATCTCGGGATCCATTGTTATTTTCTGCAGACAAAGCAGCATGCTCTCGATAAATGTCAGCCGCAGACGAATAGGAAAAGGCATCTCTAAATCCCAGTCTTTTACCCATTTCCGCCAATTGCCACCAGTCTGGTTTGGCTTCTCCAGGAGCAGGCAAAAAGGCGCGTTGCCGAGAAATTCGCCGTTCAGAATTTGTGACGGTCCCGTTCTTTTCGCCCCATCCGGTCGCAGGGAGGAGGACATGGGCATATCGGTTGGTATCAGTATTCTCGTAAATGTCGGATACGACAACAAACGGACATTTCGATAGAGCGTTCTTAATGAAGTTGGAATTTGGCAAGCTGTCTACAGGGTTAGTAGACATGATCCACAGGGCCTTGATATCTCCGCGATCGACGGCATTGAAGAGATCAACGGCCTTCAGTCCTTGGTTGGTTGCGATTGTTGGGGAGTTCCAGAAGGATTGGACTATATGCTGGTGCTCCTTATTATCCAGATCCATATGGGCAGCCAGCATGTTCGCAAGGCCGCCAACTTCCCGTCCACCCATGGCATTGGGCTGGCCAGTGATAGAAAAAGGACCGGTTCCCGGCTTCCCAATGCGCCCGGTAATCAGGTGGCAATTGAGGATTGCATTAACTTTATCCGTACCGATGCGGGACTGGTTTACGCCCTGGCTATAAACAGTGATCGTTTTTTCGGTCTTCTGGAAAAGCGCATAGAATTGCTGAAGAAGATCTAGCTCCAGTCCAGTTTTTGCCGATATTGATTCAAAGGTCAGGGCCTCGCAATGGGCCAGAGCGTCGTTGAAACCTTGAGTGTGGTTCGCAATATAGTCTTGGTCATGTGCCCCGGTTTTTACGAGATGAGTAAATAAGCCCATGAACAGTGCAACATCACCGTCAGGATCAATTGGTAGATGAAGATCAGCAATATCGGTCGTCATGGTCCTTCGGGGGTCAATAACCACAACTTTCAAATCAGGCCGTTGGTCTTTCGCGACTGCTAGGCGCTGGTACAAGACCGGGTGGCACCAGGCAAGATTGCTGCCAACCAGAACAACAAGGTCCGCGTTTTCCAGATCTTCATATGATACGGGAACAGTATCACTGCCAAAGGCGCGTTTATGGCCAGCAACACTGGAAGCCATGCAAAGTCGGGAATTTGTATCGATGTTTGCCGAACCAATGAAGCCTTTCATCAGTTTGTTGGCAACATAGTAATCTTCGGTGAGAAGTTGTCCTGAAACATAGAAGGCAACTGAGTCAGGTCCGAATTTGGAAATGGCGTCTTTGAATTGTGAGGTTACAAGATCAAGTGCTTCATCCCAGGTTGAGTGTTTTCCATTGATGGTTGGTTTAAGCAATCTACCATCGACCGACATGGTTTCAGCGAGTGCAGAACCCTTCGAGCAGAGCCCGCCATAGTTTGCGGGATGATCTGGGTCGCCTTCAACTGATATCAGTCCGCTATCGTCAAACTTTGCGATAATCCCGCATCCCACCCCGCAGTAGGGGCAAGTGGTCTTGCACTCTCCAGCTCTGGTCACGCAGCTACCTCTTCTTTGCTTTCATGATGCACACCCTGCCGATAAGAGCTCTTCGGGTTTGGATTGCTGCGTTTGGCGGGCAACCCTTTCCTTGCGTTTTGCTGTAATCCCAGCCAGTTGTTCTGGGGTGGGATTGGCGCCGCCTTCATAGGCATCCAGGAACTCCAGTAATTCTTCGCGATATGCGTAGTAATCCGGATGTTCCAAAAGGGCCTTGCGTGACCGCGGACGGGGAAGATCAACTTCCATGATGTTGCCTATTTTTGCGTTAGGACCGTTTGACATCATCACAACCCGATCAGCCAATAGGATCGCTTCATCCACATCATGGGTGACACATATGGCGGTAACCTGGGTGCGTTTCCAAACGTCCATCAGTACATCTTGCAACTCCCAGCGAGTTAAGCTGTCCAGCATGCCAAAAGGTTCATCCAGCAGAAGTAATTTGGGTGAAAGTGCAAAAGCCCGCGCAATTCCAACCCGTTGTTTCATTCCGTTGGAAAGATCCGCCGCCAGCTTATCCATAGAGTCGGCAAGGCCAACTTTAGAGAGATAATATTCGACCACATCTTTACGTTCTAACTTGTCCGCATCTGGGTAGACCTTATCTACACCCAGACAGACGTTCTCATAGGCGGTGAGCCAAGGCAGAAGGGATGGGGCCTGGAAAACAACGGCACGGTCTGGACCCGCTCCCTCGATATGGGTTCCGTCGAGAATAATCCCACCTTCAGAAATATCATTGAGGCCTGAGACCATCGAAAGGACAGTTGATTTTCCGCATCCGGAATGACCGATTAGGGTGATAAACTCGCCCTTGTTCATTTTCAGATCGAACCCATCAACTACGGTTAGGGGGCCTTTAGATGTTGGATAAACCTTTTTGACCTGGCTGAGTTCCAAATAGCGATCCTCATGAACAGATTCTGCGGCTTTGACGTAAGCTGTTGGCACTTTTTCCCGTTGGGTGATGGGCACAATATCGGGAAGGTTTATTTCCTTTTCGGTATACACACCGCGTTCTGCACCGATGTCCATCAAGTATTGAGTAATCTCACCTCTGAGGCGGATAAATTCCTCGCTACTGTTAATCTCTGCGCGATCCCTTGGCCGGGGAAGATTTACTTTGAATTCTCGGCCTAAAGTCGCGTTCGGCGCTGGTGTCAGGGCAATTACCCGATCCGCTAGCAGAATGGCCTCATCAACATCGTTAGTGATGAGGATGATGGTTTTTTCCTCTTTCTGGGAGATATCAGCAAACTCATCCTGTAATTTAGCGCGGGTCAGCGCATCCAGTGCAGACAAGGGCTCATCCATCAGAAGGACTTCCGGCTGCATGGCAAGTGCCCGTGCTACAGCTACACGCTGACGCATACCACCAGACAGTTCCGCAGGTCGTCTATCAACCGCGTGGGAGAGCCCAACCATGTCGATATAGGTTTGTGTGATCTCTGCTTTCTCTTTACGTGATTTGGATTTGTGAACTGCATTAACTGCGAGAGACACATTTCCAAAGACCGTTAGCCATGGCATTAGCGAATAGGACTGAAACACCAGCCCACGCTCTGGTCCGGGACCTGTCACTTGTTTGCCGCGGAAAATGACACCGCCAGTGTCTGGTGTAATAAGACCAGCCAATGCAGAAATTAGTGTTGTTTTTCCGGATCCCGAGAAGCCGACGATAGCGATGAATTCACCTTCTTCAACCTTCAGGTTGATATTATCCAACACTTCGGTTCGGTTTGCGCCTTCACCGTAATGCTTGGACATTCCTGATATTTCTAAAAATGACATTCGCTTGCCCTATCGGTTTGAAGAGAACGTAAAGGCCGTCTGCAGCGCATACATGATACGGTCCAGAATGAAGCCAATGATGCCGATGGTCAGAACGGCGACCATGATTTTGGCAAGGGATTGAGAAGATCCATTCTGAAACTCATCCCAGACAAATTTTCCAAGGCCAGGGTTCTGCGCTAGCATTTCTGCAGCAATCAGCACCATCCACCCAACACCAAGGGAAAGTCGCAATCCAGTGAAGATAAGGGGGAGAGAGGAAGGTAGAACCAGTTTTGTAATTGTTTTCGCAGTCGGGAGTTGCAGAACTCGACTGACATTCATCAGATCTTTGTCAATGGAGGCGACACCAAGGGCCGTATTGATAAGGGTTGGCCAGAGGGAACAAAGCGTTACGGTCACCGCTGATATCATCATCGATTTGGGCATCCAGTCCCAGGGCTCGATATAAAGGGCTGACACAACCATTGTTACAATCGGAAGCCAGGCAAGCGGAGAGACCGGTTTGAAAATTTGGATCAATGGATTGATCGCACCGTTCACAGCTTTAGAAAGACCCGACGCAATTCCAAGGGGAACAGCAAAAATCGTCGCGATCAGAAAGCCAAGCCCCACTGTACCAAGGGAGGTGAAAATCTGATCAATATAGGTTGGGGCGCCTGTGTAGGAGCGATGTTTAACTTTGTCTGCCTTGCCAGCTGCAATCAGTTTTTCATTGCGTTTATCTTGCCGTTCATAAAATGCATCCGCTTTTTCTCTTTCTCGTATGTGATCCCCCCAAAGATTTACAGTTTGCTCCCAAACCTGAGAGGGTCCTGGAATTGCACCGAGAGAGGTTTGGACGCGAGGCGCTAACACAGCCCAAGCAATAAGAAAAATCGCAATCCCCATAAGCGGATAAAGTAGAACTTTTCTGAGCTCAGTTAGCTGCTCTTGCGGGTTATCACCCGCTAACATTTTGAGAATAGGAACTAACCAGGAGAACCCGAGGGCGTTCAGCCAACCGGACGCACTGTTAATAATGGTGAATAGCTTCTCTTTTCTCTGACTAGCCTTACCAGCTGTTATAACTTCAGAAGTATTTGTCATATTTCGGGTCCTTAATTTGGGAAGGTAGGGGCCGCAAGAGCGGCCACCCTTGCTGGTTTACCCTTCGACCAGAGCATCGCCCTTGATCATCTGTTTTGACTTCAGACCAATATTGAGGGAGTCGATATAGGCGTTTGGTTTTTTGCCATCGTAGGGGATGCCATCAATGATATCGGCTGCGGGTGTAGGTTCCCGGTAACCATCAGTTCCCCAAGGAAAGTCAGCTTTTTCTACATAGCCTTCGTCCACAAGCATTTCAGCCGCTTTCAGGTAGATATCGGGGCGGTAAACAGATTTGGCGACTTCGTCATACCAGGCATCGCTTTTGTGCTCGCCGATTTGGCCCCACCGGCGCATCTGAGTGAGGTACCAAACTGCATCCGAATAAAATGGGTAGGTTGCGAAATGACGATAGAAGACGTTGAAGTCTGGAACATCACGCTTGTCGCCTTTTTCGTACTCGAAGGTTCCAGTCATGGAGTTGGCGATCACTTCTTTGTCTGCACCCACATATTCGGAACGGGATAGGATCTCAACAGCTTCCATCCGGTTGGCATTGTTATTTTCATCCAACCATTTTGCCGCCCGGATCAGAGCCTTGGTCAAGGCAAGGGTTGTGTTTGGATTTTGTTCAGTGAACTCTTTGGTTAGACCAAAGACTTTTTCTGGATTGTTTTTCCAGATTTCATAGTCGGTAACAACTGGAACACCAATGCCTTTAAACACGGCTTGTTGGTTCCATGGCTCACCCACGCAGTAGCCATAAATTGTACCGGCTTCCAAAGTTGCGGGCATTTGTGGGGGAGGCGTTACAGATAACAAAGCATCTGCTTTGATCTGACCGGATACATTTTCAGAACTATAAAAGCCGGGGTGAATACCGCCCGAAGCCAGCCAATAGCGAAGTTCGTAGTTATGGGTGGACACAGGGAAGACCATACCCATATTAAACGGCTTACCTTCTGCCTTGAACTTATCCACGACTGGCTTTAGGGCGTCGGCCTTGATGGGGTGGACAGGTTTACCATCAGGGCCTGAGGGAATATGTTCTCTCATCATTTCCCAGATTTCATTGGAAACAGTAATCCCGTTGCCGTTGAGATCCATAGAAAATGGGGTGACGATATGAGCCTTGGTACCAAAGCCGATTGTCGCTGCAAGTGGCTGCCCGGCCAACATATGAGCCCCGTCTAGTTCGCCCGTTATTACCCGGTCCAAAAGAACTTTCCAGTTTGCCTGTGGCTCCAGTGTGACGAAGAGGCCCTCATCCTCGAAGTAACCTTTTTCATAGGCAATGGCGAGGGGTGCCATATCTGTCAGCTTAATAAAACCAAACTTCAGTTCATCCTTTTCCACATCCAGCATGTCCGCTTTGGATAGTGAAACTGTTGCTGCTGCTGCAAGGAGTGCCGCACTCATGGCCAGAACGGTCCGTCTTGCAAATTTTAAAGCACCCATTTTGAGCCTCCTGTTATTAACCTGTGATCAAATTTGACCAAAAAAAAAGCTGCTATGCGGCTCCGCAGCGGTCATTTCTGACCGTCGAAACAGCATGGCAGCTTTGCCAGTGTACCCGTCGCTGGGCACTTAAATGTGTATGGCCTTACAGTAGCAAGCACTGTGCCAATTTTTGTTAATTTAAAAACTCTTTAAAATTCAATATTTTATAAGAAATGTTACTTTTATGATTTTTGAGCAGGCAGATTATTAGTTGTGCAGATGCATAAAATTTGTGCGGTGCAACAGATGTTGAAAGCACTATTTTTGATCAGCTTGAGCCCTGATATATGTCTCAAGATTGTCCGGATCAAAAACTTGCCCATCAAAGAAACCATCTGGACCAAGGGCTAACTGGCCTTTCATCGTGCCGACAAACTGAGTGTGCTCAAGTGCTCCTTCTACCTTTGCATTGGCAGAAGGGATTGGCACCTGGAGGTCTGCAAGTGCAGCTCGATATAAATCCGGTCGATAACAGGATTTCAGCTGTTCCGCATGCTCCGGGGACCAGTCTGTGTGACCCCATCGCACCATTTGACTGTAAAACCAGAGTCCGTGACTGAACCAGGGAAAGGTTGCAGCGCGCTCGAAAGGAATGAAGAAATCCTGGATTTGGGAAATCTCGCCGTTCTCAGTTTTAAACTGGCCGCGAAGTGGCTTTTCAAGGATTTCAGCGGGCACCCCAATATAGTTGCTATCGGAAAGAAGATGAGCCAGTTCTTCTGTATTTTCTGATGACCCACACCATTCTGCTGCCTTGTAGAGGGCGCGGATTGTAGCCGAAAGGGTTGTGGGGTGATTGGCGGCAAATGTGTCGCTGGCACCCAAAACTTTCTCTGGGCTATTTCTCCAGATTTTGGATTTGGTTGTCAGAAGAGTTCCTGCGCCGTCCTCTATGGCGATGCTGTTCCAGGGTTCTCCGACGCAAAACCCATCCAGCATGCCCGATGAGAGGGCATCTGGCATCAGTGGTGGCGGGATGACCACAATTTCCACATCGGTGTCTGGATGAATTCCGCAGGCAGCCAACCAGTATCTAAGCTCGTAATTATGGCCGGAGAAAGGGTGAACAACGCCAAAAACCAGAGCATCTTTACCTTGCTTTTGGCGGTCTTTGATTAAGTGGGACAGCTGGTCGCCCGCTTCTCGAGCAGTCATTTCAGCCAAGGGCTTCGGGCTGGCAATATCAGCTGCAATGGCATTTGAAATTGTAATGGCATTACCACCGAGTCCTAGCGCCATTGGTGCGATGATTTTAAGAGGTAAGGGCATAAGTCCTAATAACGATGCAACCGGCATTGGGGCGAGCATATGGGCGACATCGAAATGGCCAATTGCCATGCGGTCTCTGATATTAGCCCAGGAGCTTTCTTTCACAAGCAAAAGATCAATATCCTCGGCCTCAGCAAATCCTTTTTCTTTAGCGGCAATCAGAATTGCCGCATCCAAGAGTGGCAGGAAACCGGCACAGACTGTATTCGGGCTCTTATCGTCCATCGGGCTTTCTCCTACTCGTCCATCAGAGATGCGGTCATGATGATGCTGTCAGCGATTTCGAAGATTTTCTGGCTTCGGTTCATGGCAGTTTTACGCATCAGATTATAGGCCTGCTCCTCGTCTATGCCTTTGGTCCGCATCAGGATGGTTTTGGCACGATCTATGGTTTTGCGCTCGGCAAGCTCGTTTCTAGCGGTTTCAAGCTCCCTCTCCATTTTCGAGAAAGCCCGGTAACGTGTTATGGCCATATCCATAATTGGTTTTACTCGATCCTGACGCAGACCATCCACAATATAAGACGACACACCGGCCTCAACAGCAGCTTCGATAGATTGCTGGTCCGAGTTGTCAACAAACATGGCAATAGGCCGCTTGACACTTTTAGAAAGGGCAAACATAGCCTCCAGCATATCCCTGTTTGGGTTTTCAAGGTCGATGATGATGACGTCGGGATCAAGGCTTTCGATCTGTCCGGCGACACCGCGGATCTCATTAAGGACAGTCACTAAAGAATGACCCGCATCCTCCAGGCCATCCTTGATGATGGAGGCCCGGATGCGGTTCTCGTCAATAACAAGTATTTTGACATCCACAGTGGTCATGTCGTTATTGTGCATGTGCAAAATTATTTGTGCAACGCAATATTTTGAGGTGGATTTATAAAACCTGAAGTTTTTACGCCCTCAACATACGAGTTTAGTTAAGGCTGCGGAGAATTTTTTTAATCTCTCGAATGAGACCCTTCTGAAGCAAACTGGCTGATGCAATCTGAGATAGGTTCCACCAGAAGCGGCGCAATATCGATGGCATTAGAGCTATGCCTGATGGTATTTGTTGTCACCAGTGTCTCTATGCCGGAGGACAAAAGCTTGGCATCACTGTTATCCGCAAATATTCCATGTACCGCAATGCACAAGATATGATTGATGGTATGTTTTTTGACCTCGTCGACACATCGAAGAATGGTCTGGCCGCTGGAAATAATGTCATCAATGATAACGGCTGTATAAGACTGGTAAGTTTTTAAATCCGGAAGAGTGACTGTCACTTCTCGGTCGCCAAAACGCTGCTTCTCGCCGATAACATATGGATGGCCACTTAGCTGGGCAATTTCAGATACCCATTGTTCACTTTCTTCATCTGGCCCGATCAAAACCAGTTTCTGATGGGTTTTCAGCCAACCTACCAAAGCAGGAGCTCCCTGAATGACCCTAGATGGCACAGTGTATATTTCGTCCAAGGAGTTATACCGATGAAGGTGCGGGTCAATTGTTACGAGCCAGTCGATATGAAGAGACATGTTTTTTGCAAATATTCTGGAGGTGATAGCTTCTCCGATACGAAAGCGGCAATCCTGTCGCATATAGCTTAGATAGGGCGCAACCAAGCCAACTGACGTTGCCCCAAGCTCCCTTAAGGTTTCCAATAGAAACACAAGGGGCAGGTATTTTTCATTTGGGTTAGTCAGATCAGCAATCACGATACATGGGCGCCCCTTGATGGCTGTTTCAACTCGCAGATAGGTTTCTTTGTCTGGGAAGGAACGAATTTCCAGTTTTCCGGATACCGCATTCAATTGTTGGGCCAGAGCAGCTTGAAGTGGATGGGGCTCCAAAGCAAAAATAACAGGAACGGTAGATTTCTCAGCGGCAGATTTTGTCATTTTATGTGAGCTATTGTTCTTTGAATGAAAACAGAGATGCTTGCTGGTTATAGAAAGCTAGCGCGTAGTCACGCTCTCCTGGACTATCACTGTACAGGGTAAACAGGGGTTCACCTTTCTTCAAAACTGACCCCGGCTGAGCATGGAGCCTTAATCCTGCCGTGGGTATTCCAGGCGCTCCTGCGAGCTTTGCCAAACGTGCGAGTTTTCGATTATCAATTTCCAAGAGTGTGCCAGTTACAGGAGAAGTTTCGGTGTGCTGGTACTTTGCTTCTGGCAAGGTTTTCATGCCACCCTGAGCCCTTAGAATACGTTGAAATTGGCGCCAAGCTTCGCCGTTATCTACGATTTCGGCTGCCTTTTTTGTAAGCTTGTCCTGATCTTCCTGATATGCGAGAGAAAACAAATGAGATGCTAAAAGCAGGGCTCGTTCCCTGAGGTCCTTTGGTGCGTCTTCTTGGCCCTGCAGGACAGCTAAGACATCTCTGGCTTCCTCAGCTGGGCCAATACCGCGCCCGACCGGTTGAGTGCCGTCTGTTATGACACAGCGAACTTCTAAGCCGCAAGCCAGACCCACATGCGTAAAGAGGGAGGAAAGTCGCTCGGCGTCTTTTTGCGAGCGAACTTTTGCGGTGGGACCCACCGGGATATCGATCACCACATGTGTAGAGCCTGCAGAGACTTTCTTGGAAAGTACTGAAGCGATTAACTGACCTTCCCCGTCCAGATCAAGTGCCCGCTCGACACGGATCATCAGATCATCGGCTGGACTCAGATTGACGGCGCCTCCCCACGTTAGGCAAGCATGTGTTGAAGCAACAACTTGTTGTATATCTGGTAAATTGAGATCAACAGTGGTTAGCACTTCCATAGTATCAGCTGTTCCCGCTGGGGAGGTGATCGCGCGTGATGAGGTTTTGGGAATGGTCAACCCTGCTGCACTGACAATTGAAACGACAATTGGTGTCGTTCGGTTTCCCGGTAACCCTCCCACACAATGCTTATCCAGTACCATTGGGAGATCGGGCCAACTGAGCCGCTTTCCATTGTTCACCATTGCTTGGGTTAGATCTATGATCTCATCCACATCCAATCGGCTGCCTGCGCAAATACTCAGGAAACAAGCTATCTCAATATCAGAATAGCGGTGAGCGCTGATGTCCGTAATAATATTCGATATTTCTGAGCCCTTCAATTTGTGGCCAAAGACCTTTTTGTGAACGGCTGTGAGTGAAGATACGATTGGAGCATGACTGAGTGTGACCGAATTTCCTTCGGCCACATTCAGCTGTTGCATCGCAATTTTTGAAAAACCTATGCTGCCAGCTGGGATTACTTTTTCATCCACAACATTAAGGGTGGCAATAATGCTGAGTTCCTGATGCTGAACCTGAACACGGCTTTTTGCCGTAAAACCTTCAGAGCGACATACGTGGCAGTCGCTGCGCATATAGATAACCAGCTCCTGGTTAGTCTCGATACCGATATCGACAACGGTCAGGGAGTTTGTAGCCGCGTCAGTCTCCAGTGTTTTACCAGTCATGAAAATTTACCTTCATCCCAGACCTTATAAACCGCGCAATTTAGGATCCAATGGATCAGTCTAGCCGTCAGGCACTGGTTTTATAAACTGGTTTTTTGAGACTTGGGTAAAAATGAGAACTTAGTCCGCAGGCCTAAGTATTCTGCAAAATCGAGTTTCAAATATGACACGGTTCAGATCTCTGGCTTTCGAATATCCCTAGAGGTCGGCCTGTGTGGACAAGTAGCAGTTCCCGGATCCGCATACTTATCTTCTCTGAAAAACAGTGTTTTTGACTCTATCTCTTTCGACAAACGTCTTGTGCTTATCCTCATTGGTCAGCATGAAAATCAGATGATCCAATGACCAAGAACCCGACCCTTGCCGCATGATAGCGAGAGAGAGGGCCATCCAGCCAAGATGAGTCGACAAAAAGGCATCAGGGTAGACAAAAATCTGGATAACCAAGGTCATGATTAGCAGGCCAGCGGCGGCAAATCGAGTGGCAAAACCAGCCAGAAGCATCAGCGGTAGGATATGTTCTGCATATGTTGTGAGTGGTGCAAGAAAGTCAGCCGAAAAAAATGGCAACTTATATTCTTCCTCAAACAAGTAATAGGTACTGTCGCTGATGGTCAGTAGATCTGTGACCTTTGTGCGGGCGGACATCCAGAATATTCCAGCAAGACCCAAACGTAGGGTGAGTTTAACGAGGTTATCGGGAATTCTTGACATTAACGCAGTTGAGTTGGCGGCAGTCGAATAGATTAAGTTTGTGGATGTCATGTTGCTATTTCTCCGTTTCTGGATTGGCAATGATGAGAAGACCCAGGTTTATGTATTTGACGAAAACCTCGATCATGAAGGTGGCTTTTTGTTCATCTTCAATTTTCTCCAGGTCATTGATGAAAGGTGTGCCATCTCGGATTGCACTGAAGATTTCTTGCTCCTGGCCTTGAATAACCACCTGATGGAGGTCTCCATTTACATGCCATATCGCTACGGTTTCTCCACTCCAGTTGGACACCGGTTCAGGCACCTCTCGCTGATGGTGGGTCCAGATGGTTCCAACAGGGTAAAATGATTTGACTAATGTCGCGTTTGGTGCGCGCATCACCGGGCGATTGAGGGCTCGAAGGATGTCCTCAGCGGTCGATATGTGATTGGATGGCAAAAAGGATCCATTTTGGGAAGTGGATCTGGCCCATTCCAGTCGAGCCATGTCAGGTAGATATGGAACTTGATGAGCGGGCTCGAAATCCTCTAGAAACTCTGAAAAGTGTTTTCCATACTCCACTAAGAGAGGAGATGTTGGAGGAAAGAGCGTCGCATATTCTTGCGCCATAGCATCGAAAAATTCCTGTCCAACCAGCTGTTTTACGACAGGAAATACTTCGCCCAGAACATCAATCAGCCGCGAAAAATAGTTGCGTCTATAGACATTAAACCGACCACCAGCATTGAGAATGTCGTTTGGAAGGGCTGCTTCGTGGTCCCTTATCGCATTGGCAAAGTCTTTAATCACAGGGATTTATTCCTCACTGAAGTCATCAAAAATTGAGCATGTGAAACTTCTTGAAGAAGGACGTGAAATGGCGGAACGTTGTTGTCACGTTCTATCAGTGTTGGGCGTGGGCCGATCTTGGAGAGAAGATCACAGTATAGTGACCAGACAGCTTCATCGACTTCCATACCATGTGTGTCCAATAAGACTGGATTGCCATTATCATCATCTGATCGCTCATACCCGGCGAGGTGGATTTCACCGACATCCTCAAGGGGGATCCGCGAAAGCCAATCTGTTGTTTGCCAGCCATGGTTTTGTGTTGAAACGTATAGATTATTGACGTCGAGAAGGAGCCCGCATGATGTGCGATGAATAAGTTCGGCAATAAAGTCGGCTTCGAATAATCTGTCGGATTGAAACCTGACATAGCTGGCTGGGTTTTCAATCAGCATACGCTTGCCGAGGAACTGCTGAACATGATCAATTCTGTCGGTCAGATGATGCAAGCTTTGTTTGTTATAGGGGATTGGCAGCAGATCATTGAAATAAATCCCGTTGTGACTAGACCAGGCAAGATGTTCAGAAAAACAGGCGGGCTGAATTTTATCTATCAGAAACTTCAGGCGCTTGAGATGACTTGGGTTAAGGGGGTCTTCACCGCCGAGGGATAAGGCGACACCGTGAATAGAGATAGGCCAGATCTTTGATAGATCCTTGAGGAGCTCAAGACGTGGTCCATTATCCATAAAGTTTTCAGCGTGGACTTCAAGAAAATTGATGGATTTGGGATTGGCTCGAAGCCCAGAGAGGTATTCTCGCTTCAAACCAACCCCGACACCAAGGGGCAGCCTCGGCCAGTCGGTGGGGGCGAGGTTTAGATAACTGGTATCCGAAGGCATGCCTGCCATGGTTAATTGCCTACTTCTTTATACTCTTTTAGCTGGCCGAAGCCTGTTGGGGAGCTTGGAGACTCAATAGTTGTGCAAGTTCCCTTCGGGACCAATTTCCAGGCATTTCCCTGATAATCCTTTTTGGAACTTCCCGCGCAGGACGTTCCGGGACCGGCGGCACAATCGTTATATCCCGCTAATGAAATGCCGAAGCATTTCTCCTTCGGCTCACGTGCCTCGGCTGGGTCAGTAGTAAGAAGCCCACTTGCTACAGTGGCGAGGGCTGCTGAAATAACGACCTTTTGCTTGATGGACATATTGATATCCTTTCAATTCTCATAATTTGAGTGGAGGTGGCCGGTCTTTCTCAAGACCGGTCCAGAGCGGTCATCGCGGGTTTAGTTCAGCGATGCCGGTGTCTGGTGTTTAAGGTCTGGCCAGATTTCGTTGGCTTGCTCAATGTTGCCTGTCAGGTTGCGGTTCCAGGCAACAGACACATCTTTGTTGACGTTTAGATAGAGTTTACCGTCGACGATTTTCCAGACATTTGGGTCACCGTCCAATTTCTTGCCAAGTGCAACGCCCATTGCGCAGAAACCACCAAACTGTGGAAGGTAACGGTCAGGGTCTGCGATAAAGGTTTTCATGTTTTCGGCACTTGAAAAATAGTAGGTGCCGCCGGTGTGCTGCACAGCAAATTTCTTCATCCCTTTTTCAGGGGCGCCTGAAGTGAAGTAGGCAACTGGGTCATAGCCGCGCAAAGCCAAGAATTGTTCATCGGTATTTACGGCTGATGTTGCGTTGTCGACGACAGCGTAGCTTGGGGTGCTTAAGGTGATGGTGGTAGCAGCCAGGGTGAGACCGATTGCGGTTAACACAGAACGTCTGGTCAGTTTGCTCATTTTCATATCTCCAATTTCAAAAATCAGTTTTAGGGCCTGAAGCTAACGTCTGCTGTTTCGTCCGGATGTCGAGAAAGTCCCACTTCCAACTGTTTGATCTCACAGCCAATACATTGAATCGGGTTTTTCGATCCTGCTAGACATCAACACAACATTAACAGATCAGTAAATGTTAGATAAGGTACATTAACCGAACGGTCAATGTTAAAATAAATAAATTACGAGAAATTATGATTTTTGACAGACTCTATTGAAAAAAATGGCTGTTTACTGCAGAATGGTGCGAGGTGAGGAATATTCAGTTCGAAACCATTCTGTAATGGTTTTTTTGAGAGGAATGTAATTTTATGAGTGCTTCTAAGCGTGATGAGCTGGTACAAAGAGCTCTAAAAACCTTCTATCAAGGTGGGTTCCACGCCATTGGAATGGATAAGCTCGCTAAGGAAACAGGGGTTTCCAAAACCGCTATCTATAAACATTTCAGAACTAAAGAAGAGCTGATACTTGCGACACTGAGATTGCGAGATGAGCAGTTTCGGAACTGGCTGATGCGTAGGGTGAGTGAGTTAGCAAAGGAGCCAAAAGAGCGGTTACTTGCAATTTTTGATGCTCTGGGAGAGTGGTTTCTGGAGTCAGATTTCAAAAGCTGTATGTTTATCAAGGCATCTTCGGAATACCAGGATCGCTCAAGCGCGATTCATGCGACTTCTGCGGAACATAAAAGACTGTTGCTGCAATATTTTACTGATTTGGCGAGAGAAGCGGGTGCAAAGGATCCGGATCGGTTGGCATGTGAACTCCTTATTGCCAAGGAGGGCGCCATAGTCCTGGCGCATCTCTTTACCCCTGAAAATCTTGCTCGAGACGCTAAAAGAACAGCAGAGCGAATTATAGAGGCTGAGTTCGCGACCGAGTGATCCGCCTGGCAGGAACTTCTTACTGCTCAGCTGCTTTTTTAATCATGTCGGTCAAGTCTCTTCTGCTTGACCTATCCTATGACATAAGCGCACTTTTCGTTGGTCTAATAGCTGAAATTTCATGGATGGTTTGTTTTCATCCCGTCTATAATCCTTTATCAAGAGTGCACATTCTTTTTTCTTCCATAAGTGCTCATATTTGCAAAGTTAGGGGTTAAGTTATGCGCTTTGTCCGGTTCAGAAAGGACAATGAGATTGTTCATGGTTTGGTTGAGGGTCGAAAGGTCTATGAGCTGACAGGATCTATATTCTCGCAGCCAAAAAGGACGGGAGAAATTTTTGATCTGGATGGAGTTGAATTGGATATTCCTGTTGTACCCCGAACCTTTTATGCGGCGGGTTTAAACTATCAAACTCACCTTGAAAAAATGTCGGCTGCAGTTGGGCTTGATGCTAGTGCACCAGATGCCCCTGATATCGGATACCGAGCGAATAATGCGCTGACTGCACATGAGCGCCCTATCATTATTCCAGCGGATGCAACTGATCAGGTTCATTATGAAGGTGAGCTAGTTGTTGTAATCGGTAAAGAAGGGAAACATCTGACGTCGGAAACAGCAATGGATGTGGTTTTTGGTTATACCATTGGGAACGATGTTTCCGAGCGGAGTTGGCAGAAATCTGACAAGACCATGTGGCGTTCCAAGAATACTGACACTTTTAAACCGATGGGCCCTTGGGTTGAGACGGAAGTTAATCTTGAGGCAATGACGACCACAGTCCGTTTAAATGGGCAAGAACAGATCAAGTTTAAAACCAATGACATGATAACGGGTATCGTTCCCTATTTAGTTCACATGACTAAATATCTGACCCTATATCCTGGAGACGTAATTTGGATGGGCACTGAAGGCACGTCACCAAATTTGTTAGATGGGGATGTGGTTGAGGTGGAGTTGAGCGGTATTGGTACGCTTCGTAATCCGGTGATCCGACTGTAAGGATAGGACAGGTTTGAGGTCCACTCTTTATCTGTAAGGTGAAGAGAGACCTCTACGTTTAGGTTCGACACGCTGGACAGCAAGTGCGCACAGAATGATCAAAGCGCTTCCGGCAAGTGTTTGCCAGGTCGGAGATTCTCCAAAAATGACAAACCCTGAAAGAATAGCAAATACGATCCTGAGATACGGAAATGGAGCCATTGCTGACACCTCGGCAACTCGGTAGGCTTCTACAGTCAGGATCATGCCGATGGTTCCAAGGGACCCTGCAATTATCAGCAATAACATGGCGTGACCCTCTAGGGGTTGCCAATCCAGTAACAAACCTGGCGAGGCACCGATAGTTGTAATTAACCCGATATAGAGCATTATGGTGGCGGTATGTTCGGTTCTTGCCAGAATGCGGTTTTGGAAAACAAGAGCTGCCGCGGCGACTGCCGCAAGAAGCCCAAATAGAATACTAAAATCAAAATTAGACTTGGAAAGCCCGGTAACGTTACTTGCGATTGCAACACCAACAAATCCAAGGGCTGTGAAACCCCACCTCCGGGCAGAGACTGTTTCTTTTAATAATGGTGCGGCTAGCGCGACAACAATCAGTGACGTTGTGAATGTAAGGGTTGTGGCTAAAGCTAAATCCAGGAGCTGAAAACTTTTGTAATAGAAAAACCAGCAGACGAGGCTGGTTATTCCACGAATGAAATGCAAACCTGGGCGAGAGGTCCGGATAAGTGTTGGGTTTCTGACAAAAATCCAGATTGCAACAATGGCTAATTGGACGAAGGCTCTAGCGAAGACAATCTGACCGTCGCTGGCTGAGGTTCCAAGATATCGAACGGCTATGACTTCGCCAGTAAAAATCACAGCAGCAATGGTTAAGAGCATTGCCCCTTTAACATTATTAATGGAACCTTCTGCCATGTTCAGGCTGCTTGATAATCAGATGGGCTTTGCTCGCCAACCAGATCCAGAAGTTTGATCCAGGCTTCAACACCTTCTTTGACGGCAGAAAGTCGCAGGAATTCATTGGGGGCATGGAACTGTTCATCCGCAGTGGAGAAGGAGAACATAACAGTATCAATCCCAAGAGTCCCGAGAACGAGGTCTGATAGTGGTAGTGTTGCCCCTACCCGAACGCGAAGTGGTTTTTCACCGAGTGTCTTTTCCAACGCCGTTTCTGCAGCGAGTAAAAGTGGGTGCTTGGCAGGAACCGCATAGGCGCGGGTCCAACCTCGATCACCACTAATGGTAAGCTCTACACCATCAGGGCAAAGGCCCTGGATATAGGCTTTGGCGGAAGCTCTGATCTTTTCTGGGTCTTGTCCAGGAACTAAGCGCATCGTGATTTTAGCGTGTGCCTCGTTGGGGATCACAGTCTTGCTGCCAGCTCCTTGGTATCCGCCCCAAAGGCCATTGACCTCTAAGGTTGGCCGGTCCCAAAGTCTTTGCAAAGTCGAATAGCCTTCTTCTCCGAACTCAACGGAACCAATGTTGGCAGTCCAACCTTGGCCATCAAACTCAATGGCATGCAGATCTGCTTCAGTTTCAGCATCCGGCATAATTACATCATCATAAAACCCGGGGATTGTAACCTTGTTTTTGTCGTCATGCAGACAGGCAATAATACGGGCCATTTCATGCAAGGCATTTGGGACTGCGCCGCCGTAACGTCCTGAGTGTAAATCCAGGTCGGCAGTTTTGATGGACAGTTCAAATCCGCCATTCCCTCTGGATCCAACATTTATGGCGGTGAGATCGGCTCGCCATCTGGCCCCGTCTGCCGACAGGATGGCATTAGCGGCCAACAATTCCCGATTTTGGGAGAGGATATTGGGAAGTGATGGCGAGCCAGTCTCTTCTTCTCCTTCCAGGAGAATTTTGACGTTAAAGGGAAGTTCGCCCTGAGCAGCCATGTGACAGCGTAGAGCTTCAAGGGCAATCAGTGTTGGGCCCTTGTCATCTGATATGCCACGCGCATAAAGTCTTCCATCCCGTTCCTGCATATCGAAAGGATCTGAAATCCATTGGTCCAGTGGGTCAGGTGGTTGAACATCGTAGTGACCATAAATCAAAAGCGTTGGTTTGCCAGGTTTAGCCAACCATTCAGCATAAAGCGCGTTATGCCCGCCAATACCTCCATCCAGTTCTTGAATATTGCTGAACCCGATGTCTATTAGATGTTCTTTCAGAAAACTCCGGGCTTTATTCATCTCTTCGCGGTAGGCCGGATCAGTACTTACAGATTGGCAGGCTAGGTAGTTTTTGAGACGGTTTAGAAATGCCTCAAGATCATGCTGTTCAAGCGGGCTTGGGGAACTCATCGGTGTCCTCCGTCAACGGAAAGAATTTGGCCAGTAATCCAGTTAGATGCATCACTGGCGATAAAAGATGCGGCGTTGGCGATATCTTCGGGAGTGCCAAGCCTTCGCATATGAATATTTTCAATGAGCTGCTTTTGCCCTTCTTCTCGATAGCTTTCCCATTGTTTTTGGGTTGCTTCATTGGACAGAACAAATCCAGGCGCAATTGAATTGACTGTAATTCCGAAAGGCCCCAACTCTAAGGCAAGCTGTTTCGTCAAACCCACTAGAGCGTGTTTCGACGCAGTATAGCCTTGGATTTTTGTCAGGCTTGGCCGCAATCCCGCACCGCTACTTATCGTAATGATCCGGCCTGATTTTTGCTTTTTCATCTCCGGCGCGAACGCTTGTGCGAGAAAAAAGGCACTGTCTGTGTTTGCGGCGAACAGGGCACGCCAATCAGCCTCTTCAACATTTTCGACGGGTTGGTGTACCTGATGGCAAACCCCGCCAGCTGCATTGACCAGAATAAGGGGTGCCGTATGGTTTTTTTTGATCATCTCATGAAGTGCGCGAACGTCACTTTGATTTCCGAGGTCAGCCGGATAACCTGGCATTTGGAGGTTGGCACAGGCTTTTTCGAATGAGGGTCCTGGACGATCGGTCACAACGACTTCAAATCCATCTTGGGCGAGGCGTTTTGCAATTGCAGCACCAATCCCACCCACGACACCTGTTACTAAGGCGACAGTCATGGTTGTTTTCCTATTTCATCGCTTTTAAAAGTTCGTCGAAGGTTTCAGATGATTGAGGGCGTTTGCCATCTTCAATCTCATGGATAAGCTCAACAAGTCTGCTCAGCAGGGGTGTTTCTATGCCATGCTCCTGGGCGACTTGCGTGATGATTCCTATCTGGGGATCCACCTCAGTCTTGCGTTTGCGAACTGCCAGATCCCGCCAAATACCAGAATGGGTCTTGGCTGTTTTAGCGGTGAATTCGACTAAGGCTGCAATTGACTTTTCTGCTTCTGACTGAGGACTGTCAGGGAAATAACTTTCTGGATTGAAGCCATTAAATCCGAGTGGTTTGATTTTTTCTGCCAATGCGACGGACATGACCTCTCTAGCCAGCCCGATCAGCGCAGGGGAACGGTTTGGGTTTGCGAAATTGGCTGACATGCTATCGGGGGTAAGTGCTGTTGCGAATAACATAGCGCCATAGCCAAGCTTACCCCAGAGATATCCCCAAATGTTGTCTGTCAAAACGGCGTCTGGTTCAAAAATCTGCATCAATTGATGCATGTCTTTGGTGCGTTGGCGAATTGAGCCGTCAATCTCACCGATGACAACTGCCCCGCGGTTTCCATAAAGTACGCGGCCAGCTTCTTGCCAGTCACTTCCATAATTAACGAAAGCGCCCATGGTTCGATCCGGACCAGCCATCTGGGCTATCAATCGTTCATTGAGACCATTTTGCGCAGATAAGATAAACCCATCATCTGTGAGATGAGGGAGAAGCTGGGTTAAGGCTGTTTTTGTTGCCTGGGCCTTTACGGCAAGGACAACACAATCGAATTTACCTTCCAACGTTTCTGGTGAGTAGGTTGGAATGACTTGGCGAAAATCCCCGTCAGTAGCAGGCCCTTCAATTCGAATGCCGTTGGTGGAACATGCCTCAATATGGGCTTGGTCAATATCGACCATAACCACATCTTTGCCAGCCCGGGCCCAATAAGCACCAAGGATTCCGCCGATAGCTCCAGCACCCCATACAAGAATTGGGCGACTTTCCATTATTTGGCACTCCAATCAGGCCAAGGTCCTTCAAGGGCTTCTCGGGTTTCTTCAACACCTGCATTCCAAACTTTTATGACGTCCTCATCTGGCATTTGCCATGGTCCGCCAAAATTACCGTCACCGAGAAGATCCTTGGCTTCAGCTGGAGTTGAGGCTTTTATCCGATCCATATCTGGTGCTGGTTTCTCGCCCTCTGGCGCTGGCGCATGGGCGAGGCGTGTCCAAGGGAAGTTTTCCATCCAGTTTGCATGGCTACCGATGGGATGAATTTCCTTAACAGCTGCCATTGTTTTTGGCGCTGCCCACCAGTTATGCAGTCGAACGGAGATATCGCCATATTCTGCCATTAATTCTTGTCCGAGAGCGCCAATAGGATTGTTTCCACCGTGGCCGTTTACGAGAAGAATGTTCTGAAATCCGGATCTGCGAAGAGATCCAATAACATCTCGCATTAAGGCCATCAGAGTTTCAACCCGGAGAGAAACTGTCCCGGGAAAGGCTGAGAAATAAGGGGTCAATCCGTAAGGAATAACCGGAAAAACTGGAACTCCGAGGGGTTCGGCAGCTTCCCTGGAGACTCGTTCAGCGAGGATAACATCCACACACAGAGAAAGTTGCGCATGCTGTTCTGTAGATCCGATTGGCAAGATACAGCGTTTATCCTTGGCGACGTATTTCTCAACGTCCATCCAGTTCATTTCCGAAATCATCATGGGGTTTTTTGCTCCGTGTTAGACGGCTTTATTTCCGCTGGAATATCGTCAGTCAAATTGGCTGAATTGAGCACTACCTTTGCCATCAGGTTAGACAGTGTCTTCACTTCTTCGTCGTTTAGCCCATTTAACATTTCCTGCTCCCGGCGTTCAAAAACCGGAAGGGTTCTATTAAAGAGTTTCCAACCTTCCTCTGTCAGGTAGAGAGGCTGATTGCGTTTATCTTGATTATCTGTTTCACGCATGATCAGGCCTGCTTTTTCTAGCTTTGCCATGGCCCGAGATAGGCTGTTTTTGGGAAAGCCTGAGGAAATAGCAATGTCCTTTGCCTGACCTCCCTCGCATAGGGCCAGCGAATAGATCACTACATATTCGATCCGGCTAAGACCTTCAGTTTTTTGAACCCAGTCATAGCAGGGCGTGTTGTAGCGCATAGCCAGAAAGTTCATTCGAAAGGAAAAAGGGCATGGATTGCGCCACAGTTTCGCTTCCGTCATTTGGTTCATCCCCGACACACCGCCAGAATGGCGCGGGGATAGATAGTTTTGTGTAACAGGCATTGAGTTTTGTTCCTCGCTCATAACTCAATTAGTTCCATATAGAACTTGACATATCATATATTTCATAACATCGTAAAGAGTACAAGTTCCATTTGGAATTAATTAAAAATCATTTCTCAACTCCGACAGGGGGTACCGATGAAGGTAAAAACACTAATTGCATCAATGGCCGTCGCCCTTGGTGTAACACTGAGCACAGGCATTGCCGCCGCCCAGACTCTTACCATGGGGGTACGGGGTGGACCAGAATCTCTGGATCCTCATTATTCTGCATTGGGAAGTCATGCGGAAGCGGCAAAACATATCTATGACACATTGGTCTGGTCTGGCGATGATCTGCAGATTGAACCAGGTCTTGCGACTTCCTGGAAGCCAATTGATGACCTGACTTGGGAATTTAAATTGCGCGAAGGCGTTAAGTTCCATGATGGGTCTGACTTTGATGCTGAGGATGTGAAATTCTCTATTGAGCGTATTCCAGCGGTTAGTGGACCAACGACTACAACTATCTATGTTCGCCGTGTTGCGGACGTTGAGATCATTGATCCCTACACAATTCACATCAAAACAAATGGTCCTGCAGCAACGTTGCCGTATGATTTTGTCCGTCTCTTCATCGTAAGTGCAGAAGCTGCCAAAGATTACTCCACACCAGAAACTGCTTCTGCAGGTTTCAATGGTGGTCCTGCTGCTGTTGGTACAGGTCCTTACAAACTGGTAAGCTGGGAGCCAAAAGGTGATCTGGTTCTTGAGCGGTTCGATGATTACTGGCGCGGTAAAGGTGCCTGGGAAAAAGTCATCCGCAAAGAAATTCCAAATGATAGTTCCCGTCTGGCAGCTTTGAAAGCCGGTCAGGTTGACGTGATCAACTACGTCTCTTCTGTTGATTATCTGGCTCTGCAACGGGATAGCAGCGTTGATGCTGTCGTTGGTGACAGTGTTTACATTATGAACCTGCAACTGGATCAGAGGGATGATACGCCTCTGGTACGTGCGAAAGATGGCTCAAAATTAGCCAAAAACCCGCTTCAGAATCCAATGGTACGCGAAGCCATTGATTTGGCAATTGACCGCGAAACTATGGTTGAAATCGTTCTTGAAGGATTGGGAAAACCTGCCAACCAGATGATGCCTCCAGGGTTCTTTGGTTCAAGCGAAGCGATCCCTGCTCGTGTCCATGATGCAGCGAAAGCGAAAGAACTGCTTGCAAAAGCTGGTTATCCGGATGGATTTGAAATTGACCTTTATTGCACATCTGATCGCTTGCCTGGTGACGGAGCAATCTGTCAGGGTCTTGGCCAGATGTTCAGCCAGGTTGGAATTAAAACTAACGTGAACGCTGTTTCAAAAACAGTTTACTTCCCTGCTCAATCCCGTCTGGAATATTCTGTATTCATGAACGGTTGGGGAACTTTGACAGGTGAAGCCTCTTACACATTGGGTGCTTTGGCTCACTCCAAAAACCCAGAAGTGAAAATGGGCGCATTTAACCGTGTTGCTTATAAGAACGATAAGGTGGATGAGCTGATGCAGAAGGGGGCAATGACCTTGGATGCAGATGCACGCCGTGCACTTTATGAGCAAGCAATGGTTCTGACCATGGAAGATCGCGTGTATATTCCAGTTGTTCAGTTGCAAACTGTTTGGGCGGCAAAAGCTGGTAAATTGACCTTCCAGCCACGCTTCGATGAAGATACACTGGCCTTTTTCATCAAACCGAAAAACTAAGACTAATCGGGTGCCGGAGATTTCGGCACCCGAATTTCCTGAGCTAGGTATTATTGGATGTTAGGTTTTGTAATCCAGCGATTATTGCAGGCTTTTCTTGTTATGGTAGCCATGTCGATAATCGTTTTCGTGGGTGTGTATGCAATCGGGAATCCGATTGAAATAATTATTCCACCTGAAGCCACGGAAGAGATCCGTCAGGCAGTTATTCAGAAATTGGGATTGGATCTGCCTCTTTGGCAACAGTATTTTATTTTTGTGACCAACCTTGTTCAGGGTGATTTTGGTCGGTCTTATATCTATAACCTTCCAGTTCTGGAGCTGATTGCCGGGCGTTTGCCAGCAACCTTAGAGCTGGTTCTCATTTCCATAATTTCCGCGACAGTCATTGGCGTGACGCTTGGTGTTTATGCCGGTTACCGACCAAATAGCATCATCTCCAAGCTGATTATGGCAGTTTCTGTATTGGGCTTTTCGGTGCCTAGCTTCTGGGTTGGCCTCATTTTGATCCTTACATTTGCTGTTAATATGGGTGTACTGCCTGCTGGGGGACGTGGTGAGGTTGTGACGATCCTCGGTATGGATTGGAGCTTCTTAACGTTGGATGGTCTCTCGCATATTCTGCTGCCTGCATTGAACCTTGCTTTCTTCAAGCTGGCGATGATGATCCGACTGGCCCGTGCGGGTACCCGAGAAATCATGCTGACAGACACCATAAAATTTGCACGAGCTGCAGGGATTTCAGAGGGTCGGATACTACGTCGTCATCTTATGAAGCTTATTTCTGTCCCGATTATCACCGTGTTTGGGTTGGAGTTGGGCTCGACCCTGGCTTTCGCAGTTGTCACAGAAACCATTTTTTCTTGGCCTGGTATCGGAAAGTTGATTATCGACAGTATTTCCGTGCTGGATCGGCCTGTCATGGTTGCATATCTGATCCTGACAGCACTTCTATTCGTTTTAATAAACCTCACAGTGGACCTTGTATTTGCAATGATTGATCCGCGAATTCGGGCGGGGGCACAGTAATGACTAATGCGCAGTCTCCTCTGTTTCGCTTCTGGCGCGATTTTAGTGAGAATAAGCTGGCTGTTATCGCTTTAATAATTGTCTTAGCTTTGATGGTTCTGGCTCTTTTCGCACCGTATATTGTTCCTCAAAATCCATATGATTTGGAAACGCTGTCTTTGATGGACGCCAGACGGGCTCCGGGCTTTGTCGGCTCCGGCGGATATATCCATTACCTTGGAACAGATCCGCAAGGGCGTGATCTGCTGTCTGCCATTTTTTATGGCCTTCGTATTTCGATCATGATTGGACTGGCAGCAGGCTGCATAGCGCTTGTACTTGGCACTACCGTTGGCATTTTTGCGGCTTATGTTGGTGGAAAAATTGAAAATTTTTTGATGCGGATAGTTGATCTGCAGCTGTCATTTCCTGCAATCTTGTTGGCGTTGGTTCTGGTTGCCTTGCTAGGTCAAGGCAAGTTCCAGTTGATCGCAGCCCTTGTTGCCGCACAATACGCGTATTTTGCTCGTACTGCGTATGGTGCAGCAAAAGGAGAGCGTAAGAAAGACTATGTTGAGGCCGCCCTTGCTACACCGTTATCAGGTTTTCAGGTGGCTTTTAAACATCTTCTCCCAAACTGCATGCCGCCGTTGATCGTCGTGGCTACAGTCCAGATTGCCAGTGCAATATCTCTGGAAGCGACGCTAAGTTTTCTGGGGCTAGGGTTACCTGTGACTGAGCCGAGTTTGGGTATGCTGATATCAAATGGTTTCCCTTACATGATGAGCGGGCGCTACTGGATTTCTGTGTATCCTGGAGTAGCCCTAATTATCCTGATCGTGGCAATTAATATTGTTGGTGATCAGATTAGAGACCAGTTCAATCCGAGGCTGCGTAAATGACAAAAGTTTTGGATGTAAAAGATTTGCAGACCTATTTTCATACCCGTGATGGCGTGGTTAAGGCTGTGGATGGCGTTAGTTTTTCTCTGGAGAAGGGTGAAATTCTTGGTCTTGTCGGCGAGTCTGGCTCAGGCAAGACTGTAACGGGTTTTTCGCTGCTCGGGCTTGTGGATGCTCCCGGAGAAATTGTCGGTGGTACAATCCGACTGAACGGCGAAAATTTGGTCGGTTTGTCCGAGAGAAAGCTCCGTTCAAAACGGGGTAAAGACATTGCCATGATTTTTCAGGACCCGATTGCGACATTAAACCCTCTTCTCACGATCCGGACTCAAATGTCTTTTGCTCTAGAAGCACATGCAAGAATGTCCAAAAAAGAGATAGAGGCGCGTTGCATAGAGGTTCTAACTAAAGTAGGCATTCCAGACCCTGCCGCCCGTCTTGATAATTATCCTCATGAATTCTCTGGGGGTATGCGTCAGCGGGTCGCGATAGCAATTACTTTGCTGCATTCCCCGGGTGTGATAGTTGCGGATGAGCCGACGACTGCTTTGGATGTATCCATTCAGGCGCAAATTTTGTCTGAGATGCGAACGTTGGCAAGGGAAACGGGCACGGCGATGATTTGGATCAGTCATGATTTGGCAACCGTATCTAGTTTGGCCACTCGGTTGCTTGTGATGTATGCAGGACGTGTGGTTGAAGAAGGCCCAACTGCGCAAGTCCTTAAAAATCCACATCATCCCTATACACGAGGATTGATAGAATCCTTGCCAGCTATGGCGGAACCAGGTCAGCCTTTGGTTCAGATTTCTGGAACAACACCGTCTTTATTGTCGTTGCCAGCAGGATGTCCTTTTGCACCAAGGTGCAGTTTTTCGACAGAAAAATGTAGTACTGAGCCCCCGATTGATAGGACTGAGGAAAGGATGTGGCGATGCCACCATCCTTTACAGAAGCAAGAGGTTCTGTAATGAGTTTGTATTTTCAAGTTGATCAGGTGACCCGGTTATTTCATCCCAAAGTGAGTTTGGGGGATAAAATTGCTGCTAAATTGGGCGCAACTGTCGAAACTCGCTCTGTCAAAGCTGTGAATGACGTCTCTTTTGTTTTGGAGGAAGGACAAACCCTGGGTCTTGTTGGCGAGTCCGGCTGTGGGAAATCTACGCTTGGAAAACTGGCAGCAGGAATTCTGGAGACATCGAGTGGTACGGTGATGTTGGACCATCAACCGGTTATGAAAGATGGCAAAAAAACTACCACCCGTATTCAAACTGTTTTCCAAGATCCGTTTGCGTCTCTTGATCCACGCATGAAGGTTGGTGAGGCTGTTGCAGAAGGGCCCATCTCAAATAATCTTGTGAGTAAATCCGAGGCAACCGCTTATGTGAAGGACTGGTTTGCCAGAGTGGGATTGGATCCAGCGTTCACAGATCGCTATCCTCATCAGTTTTCGGGTGGCCAGCGGCAGCGGATCGCTATTGCCAGGGCTTTGGCAATGCAGCCTGATCTTCTTATTTGCGATGAACCTGTCGCTTCGTTGGACGTATCTATCCAAGCGCAGATCATCAATCTGTTTCTACAATTGCGGAAAGATCTGAACCTGACATGTCTATTTATTAGTCATGACCTCTCAGTTGTGCGTCATGTCAGTGACCGGGTTGCTGTGATGTATCTTGGCCGTATTGTGGAAGAGGGAGAGACGCAATCTGTGTTTGAAAACCCGGCTCATCCCTACACGAAAGCTTTGCTAGCATCTGTTCCCAAGTTAGTTTTGGATAAGGATGAACTAGTTCAATTTGAGGCAATCGAAGGGGAAATTCCATCTCCTCTATCGCCGCCGCCGGGATGCTACTTCGCACCGAGATGCCCTTATGCGACAGAAAAGTGCAGCTCCGAAAGTCCTGTTTTGGAAATGGTTGGAGATGACCGCAAAGCTGCCTGTTTTTACACAGAGGCAAATTTCTAAGAATTTTAGAAATATCACCGCTCCCACTGCATATTCCCAGTCATTTTCCGGTTGTTGGGCAGTCTAACCCTGCAATGGTTCTGGTCAGGCTCGTTTGCGACATCCAATTCCGAGAACGGGCCGTATAAATGTCGTGTTGCAGGATATTCAGCCTCTCCAAAATCGGGCTGTTTCGATACTGCTGAGATGGAAATTTGTTCGCGATAAATTGATCAAAAGTATCGGATCAAGGCCTATGAGCACCGATACTTCTGATTGGGTTGGCTCTTTTTCCTGATGTCCTAAAAATATGATGGAGAACGGTTGTCCTCATGAGTTTTAGTCCGAAAAATATTGCGGTTATTGGTGGGTCAGGAGCAATCGGCAGCAGCATGGCGAAATTACTCATTGAAAAATATCCGGCTGCAAAAGTGAGCTCATTTTCGCGAAACGGAGAGTACCCCATCGATTACAGTTGTGAGGACTCCCTTGCTGAGGCGGCTTATAGGGCTTCAAAAAATTTGCCCTTGGACATGGTTTTTGTGGCCAATGGAATATTGCATGAAGGCGACATCATGCCAGAAAAGTCGTTGAGAGAGTTAACGGCTGAAAAGTTTCACCGTATTTTTGAGGTAAACACCGTCACTCCTGCTCTAATTGCTAAATATTTTCTGCCTAAACTCAATAAAGAGGGACCTTCCAGATTTGCTGTTCTTTCAGCACGGGTCGGCAGTGTGTCTGATAATCGGCTTGGTGGTTGGTATGCTTATCGTTCTTCAAAAGCAGCACTGAACATGATTATTAAAAATGCAGCGATTGAAATCGGTAGGAAAAATAGACAGGCCATTATTGTCGGTCTTCATCCAGGAACAGTTGACAGTGATCTGTCGAAACCGTTTCAAAGCAATGTACCTGCTGACAAGCTATTTACGCCGGAATACTCCGCAGGAAAGCTGCTGAGTGTGCTTGACAGTTTAAAGCCAGAAAACTCCGGTAAATGCTTTGCATGGGATGGAGAGGAGATTTTTCCTTGAATTGATGTCGGGGGTTTTAAAAATTCTCTCCGCTGAGATGAAAATATCATGCAGGAATAAAAAAGGAATGCTCTTCCAATGAAAACACTAAGATTGGTTTTAGGGGACCAGCTTTCGGAGTCTATCTCCAGCCTTAAAGATCATAATCCTAAAACGGATCTAATTTTAATGTGTGAGGTATGGGAGGAAGCCTCTTATGTGAGGCATCATAAGAAGAAAATTGCCTTTTTGTTTTCCGCTATGAGGCATTTTGCCAGGGAGCTCAGGCAGAATGGGTATGAAGTTGAGTATACAAAATTAGACGACCCTGAGAATTGCGGATCCTTCAAAGGTGAAGTTGGACGAGTTCTGCAAAGACACTCTATCAGTCGGATTATCGTTACCCACCCCAGTGAATACAGAGTGTTGCTAGACATACAGAATTGGTCGGAAGAGTTTGGCCTACCTGTCGAGATAAGAGAGGATACACGCTTTTTATGCACACAGGATGAATTCGCAGAGTGGGCAAAGGGCCGAAAAAATCTGCGCATGGAGTATTTCTATCGCGAAATGCGAAAAATGCACGACATCCTAATGCAAGGCGATAAACCGGAAGGTGGACAATGGAACTATGATAGCGAAAACCGTAAGCCACCAAGAGAAGGGCTTAACATTCCGTCGCCTTATACCTGTGATGGAGATGACATCACACAGGAGGTTCTCTCTCTTGTCTCGGATCGCTTCAAAGAGCATTTTGGCGAGTTGGAGCCGTTTAATTTTGCCGTTACCCGGAAAGAAGCACTGAAGGTATTGGATCGCTTTGTCGAACAAAGACTAAATCATTTTGGAGACTATCAAGACGCAATGATTGAAGGTGAACCTTGGATGTATCACTCTCACATCAGCTTTTACTTAAATTGCGGTTTGTTGCTTCCCCTAGAATGTGTTCAAGCAGCTGAGAGTGCCTATAAAAACAAGAAGGCTCCGCTCAATGCCGTTGAGGGTTTTATTCGCCAGATTATCGGTTGGCGTGAATATGTGCGGGGGATCTACTGGTTCAAAATGCCCGCATATGTATCGGAAAATTTCTTTCAGGCGAAGCGTCAATTACCGGATTTTTACTGGACATCAGAGACAAAAATGAATTGTCTGCGTTGTTGCGTTTCCGAAACAAAACAGAATGCTTATGCCCACCATATTCAACGGCTCATGGTACTTGGAAACTTTGCCTTGCTGGCTGGCATTGATCCTAAATACGTGAATGAATGGTTCTTGATTGTTTATGCGGATGCCTATGAATGGGTCGAGCTACCGAATGTGTCCGGTATGATCTTATTTGCAGATGGTGGGTATCTGGCCAGTAAACCTTACGCGGCCGGAGGTAGCTATATCAATAAAATGTCCGATTATTGTAAGGGCTGCAGTTACAAAGTGACCAAAAAGAATGGTCCTGACGCATGCCCTTTTAACTATTTGTACTGGGATTTTCTGGACCGTAATCGTGATAAACTCCAAAATAATCATCGGATCGCAATGATGTATAAGACTTTTGATCGTATGGAGACGGAGAAACAAAACGCTATTCGTGATGATAGCCAAAGGTTTTTTAAATCTGTGGAAAGTGGAGCCATCGTTTGAAAACGTGCAGAGTTCAATGAGCGGTTTTAAGATTGAATGAAGAAAGAACATTTACCTCAAAAAATATGTGATGTGTGTGGGAGGCCTTTTTCATGGCGACGAAAATGGTCAAGAGATTGGACAGAGGTAAAATACTGTTCAAAACGGTGTCGTGGGAATAAAAACAAGAAATGACGAGATGGCAGTAACTGTATACCCAGTGCCTTTTTATGTTCAGCATGGCAATCAAAATGGATCTGTGTATTAGAGAACTTAATTGCTGAAGCTATAAAATATTTAAAAAATCTGATACGATCACTTCCTAAATTAGCAAGAACAATAAGGTTTTGGGGATATTCGTTGAAAATACTTCTTGTTTCCAAGCTGGCAATTGCCGCAATGCTACTAGTTTCGTGTCAGACGACTTCCACAGACAACAGCGTGAACGTTCAAAAAGCCCGACAGGTCGCCGCGGCATATAATCGTCAGCAACTCGCATCACCGCCAAGAACTATTGATGACCTTACGCAATTGATTGAACGCTCGGAGAGCCGAAATCAGTTCGAGCTGAAGGCCTTGGAAGCTGCCGCGGACAATGAAATCTCGATGGTTGGAAATGCCGACAGAATAGCTACCAATTTGAAAAGCCGTGCAGATGCGGCAGGAGAGCTGGGTCGTTTAAACCAGATGGTTAAGGATCTGGAGATCGCTAAATCTCAAAATCCTCAAGACAAAATTTTAATGTCTGCTGTGCTTGCGTCACTCTCTCATGCAGTCTCAGAAGTTGGTAATATCAAAAGTGCAATCAGGTATCGGCAATGGTCGCTCGATTTGTTGCCCGGGGGGTATCGGGTTGCAAGAAGCAACAGATACGCGACGATGGCGACCTATCACAGTCAGATTGGTGACTTCGAAGCTGCCCGTGAAAATCTTAGTGAAGCTAAAAGTTACCTGAATTCTGTTAGATCGTCTCAGGCAGCACAGAAATATGGGCCGTTTAGTGAAGCCATTGTTCTTTGGGCGACTAGTCGGGTAAATCTGGATGAGGGATTATACTCTAACTCTGAGGCTTTCCTTCTGAACGCCCTGCAGATCATAGACGAGGATATTCGCAAAAATCGGGATAGTAACGAAAAACTGGCAATTTATAACCTTGGAACTGCGCGGCAATTGGTGAAGATGAATGTTCTTGAAACCATGTCGCGTCTCTATCTAAGACAATATAAATTTGCAGAAGCTGAGGTGGCCGCTCGCGATGCTGTACGTGTTGCAGTTGGCAGGTTTGGCGGGAATTCGGTTTATACGGCCAAAATGATCTCAGCCCTTATTCCTGTATTAGCTCGGACAAACAGGTTGAAAGAGGCTGAAAAACTGGCAACTACAGTCCTCAAGATCTATCGTAATCTAGAAGTCACTAGAGATGAAATCACGTTCAACAAGGCCCGACTGTACCTTGCTAATGTGCTTATTGAGGCTTCTCGCTGGAACAGTGCGCTTGAAGTATTTGAAGAGATAGACAAGTTCACTGCCTATCATCCTGTTCAAAACAGACGTTTCTATAAATATAATCTGGATAGGGCTGTTGCGCTGATTGGAACCGGCGACTATTTCACGGCCAAGGGCATAGCCTCTGAGGTTTTTAGAAACCTGAAGGATCGTTTGGGTGAGCGGCATTATGATACTGCTGAGGCAACGGGTCTTTATGCCGTAGCTTTGTTGAAGGAAGGAAAAGCCGCCCGTGCGCTCAAGATATTTGATCAGGTCTTTCCAATTTTGGTTCAAAAATCTCGACAGACGGAAAAAGACGAAATTCGTTTTAAAGGTGGAAAACGCTTTCAGTTTATTGTGGAAGGATATGTTGACGCTCTGACGGAGACACGTTCAGCATCATCTATTGCCAAGGCTTTTCAGATTATCAATGCCGCGAGAATTCACGATGTTCAATCAGCCGTTACGAGTTCGGCAGCGCGCAAATCAGTCGAAGACCCTGACTTGAAACGTCTGGTTAGAGAAGAACAGGACGCTCAACAACAAATCTCGGCTCTCTATGGTTTGCTGTCTAGTACGCTGGTGAACGGCGCAAAAAGTGCGGAGGAATTAAAACTCAGAAAATCAATAAGTGATCTAAGAGCTGCGCGGGCTACTTTGATGGAGGCGATTGAAAAGCGCTTTCCTGATTATGCTTCATTGGTGAACCCTAAACCGGCAACAATTAGAGAGACACAACAGTTTTTGAAGCCTGATGAGGCTATTGTAAGGATCCACGTTGGAGAGACAAAGACATTCGTCTGGGCATTTCAGCAGCAGGGTTCAGTTGAGTTTTCAAAGCTTGATTTATCTCGCTCAGTGATGAGCGATAGGGTGCATCAACTCAGATCTGCGTTGGATCCAAAAGCAAGTGTTTTGGGTGATATCCCAGAATATGACCTGGATATAGCTCATAGCTTGTATAAGGACCTGTTGGATCCAGTTGCGCGAGGTTGGAAAAATGGCAATCACATATTTACGATTGCAAATAACCCAATTGCACAGATACCGCTTGCCACATTACCTGTATCACCTGTCAAGTTGCCGAAGGATGAAAATCTACTTTTTGCCAGTTATCGATCTGTACCCTGGTTAGTGAATACACATTCTACAGCGGTCATTCCAAGTGTTGAGTCGTTTCTCGCTCTTCGCAAACTGCCTGAGCGGAAAGATAATTCTCTAACCTTTGCTGGTTTTGGAGATCCATGGTTTAAGCCGGAACAGGCAAGCCAAGCTGCACCGGAAACGGTTCTTGCAGCACGGGGCATGACAAATTTCCGAGGATTACCGATTTATCGTCGAAGTGCTCCTGGTGGAGATCGGACCAATAGCTACGAGATTGATGACTTACCACCGCTTCCAGATACGAATTCTGAAATATTGGCAATTGCTGAATCCGTGAAGGCCGATCTAAAAACAGATGTATTTCTTGGGCCAAAGGCATCCGAGCAAAATGTGAAGTCGTTACAATTGCGGGATCGGAAAATAATCGCTTTCGCAACCCACGGACTGGTGCCTGGTGAATTGAACGGCTTGACCCAGCCAGCCCTGGCATTGTCTTCACCGGCGATCACTAGGGAGCAGAATGATGGTTTACTGACAATGGATGAGATTATGTCCTTAAAGCTGGATGCGGATTGGATCATCTTGTCAGCTTGCAACACTGGCGCTGGAAATGGTGCTGGTACGGAGGCGATCTCCGGTTTGGGAAGAGCATTCTTTTATGCTGGTGCCAGATCTCTTCTTGTAACAGGATGGCCAGTGGAGACAACGAGTGCCCGAAGTCTGACAACGCAGCTCTTTTCAACTTATGCCAGCGGTGAACAGAAAAATCGTGCTAGAGCCCTACAGAAAACAAAGATTGAATTAATTGAAAATGGTGTAATGGAGATTGACGGAAAATCTGTTTTTTCTTATGCGCATCCAATTTTCTGGGCTCCGTTCATGGTCGTGGGGAATAGCTGATGTCCCGAGATAAAAGACATAAAAGGTTGGCTGATCTTCTATTCCCTACTCGTTGGATGTTTATTGGATTTTTCGCAATTTTGGTTCCTCAATACATTCTATCTCCTGCCAGCGCATTTGAAGTCAAAGCGCTCGTAGAAAATGTATCTGCTGAAAGATCAGATCTTAAAGTTTTGGATTTTTTGGAAAGCGGCTTTGAAATTGAGCTAAGAGATGATGAGCAACTTACCCTTAGTTATTTGGCTTCTTGTGTCATGGAGAAGATAACGGGTGGGCGTGTCGTAATTGGTGAGAAGCAAAGTCTCGTAAAGAATGGCATGGTCAGTCGTAGCAAACTAAAGTGCAATACCTCCTCTCAGACGAGCAAGAGCAATGAGGCTGCAGCCGTTGTATTTAGGGCGCCAAACCAAACTGAACAATCGACCAAACCTATAAAAGCGTTTTCTATTTATCCGGTTCTCAAGGCAGGAAATTTTGAGGGAAATTTCACAATTCAAGATATGGATCGCTTTCACGAGCCATTGTCCGTGCCAGTCCAAAAGGGAGTAGCAGATCTTGGAAAACAATATTTGGCTTTGAAATCAGGGGTAACCTATCGAGTAACCGCAGGAGAAAAAGAATACGTTTTTATCGTTGATGAAAAAGCGGACCGTTCCAGAAAAGCTCCCTATTTGGTAAGACTCATTGTGTTTTGATATGTTCCGGGGGGCACGATCGAATTATGATCCTGAGTACCTTCACAATATTCAAATAACTTCCAATCTTGTTGAAATTAAAAGGTACCAGTTTCAGTGAGTAAACCAGTTGTCAAAATACTGACAAGCGTCGGGCTATCAGCACTTATTGTATTTATGTTGCAGGTCCCTAAGTTAGACCAACTGGATCGTCTAGATCTGGATTTCCTGCATTTAACTGAGAGCCTGTTACCATTTCCCCCGGACCCTGTTTCAACTGAAGTTGCAGTTATTGCGATAGATGAACAGACTTATGCATCACCACCCTTCGCAGGACTTCCCAAAGTAATGTGGACGCCACAGATGGCAGACGTCCAAAATAAGGTATTGCAAAGCGGGGCATCACTATTTGTCTGGGACATAATTCTTCCGACATCAGCAAGCAACTATGCGGCTGATCGGAGGATAGATACGCCCTTATTGCAATCCTATGTGAAATGGGGGCGTAACGAAGGAAAGCTCCTTCTAGGGCAGGCGCAGATCGGCAGGGAGACGATTGCTCCTTATCGGGCTCATTTAATTGCTGCAGGTGGGGCAGACAATCTCGTTTCACTCGATTTGCAGGCGGATGTAGATGGGGTTATCCGAAGTTTACCGGTCAAAGACTTGCCTTCAGCTTCTGACCCTTCATACACTGAAGAGACCCTTTTACATCTGGCTCCTGCAGCGCTCAAACGGCTACGTCAAATTTCCACACCCATATTTCCTTCAGGAGCGGCAATCAAGTTTTCGAATAATCCGGGAACTATCCCAGTCTTCTCATTTCAGGATTTATACCATTGTCAGGATAAGGATTACTTCGCTAACAACTTTGCAGGCAGGATTGTCGTCTTAGGGGCGATTTTGCAGCTTGAGGATCGAAAACTCGCTGGGAACCGGTTTGTCGGAATGAGGGATTTCGAAGGCGCGCCAACAAATTGTAAGGGTGAGTCTCCAAATATCGGAGACTTTGCGCGGAGTTATATCCCTGGAGTTTTGTTGCAGGCGACTGCACTGCAGAATTTGCTGGATGGATCATATGTGTCGCCAATTTCGGATACCTTACGGGTGATCATCTGCTTTTTGATTGGACTTGCGGCGTTTGGGATTGCGTTGAAAGCTTCAGTTGCTGTGACAGCAGTCTGTATCGTTCTCGGTAGTCTCTTTTGGATAAGCGGAGCAACAATTGCGTTTCAAATGGGCGTTAAACTTCCCCTGCTAGATGGTCAAATCAGCATGATACTTGCCGTTGCTAGCGGGTTTTTATTTCGGTTCAGATTTGTTGATCAAGAACGGAAAACGGTCAGAGAAAGTCTCACGCGATATCTGGATGCAAATGTATTGGAAGACATTCTGGATCATGGCAAAGCACCGAAACTGGGAGGGGAACAGCGGGAAGTTACTGTGCTTTTCTCTGACATTGCGGGATTTACATCGTTGTCTGAAAGGTTGGCTCCATCGGAGCTTGTTGATTTTTTGAACACCTACTTTGAGATTGTAGATACCGAGGTAAAAGCCCATGGTGGGATCATTGAGCGGTTTATTGGCGACGCTGTCATAGCTCTATTTGGGGCGCCGGTGGATGATGCGAACCATGCTCCAAATGCGGTGCGTTGTAGCTTGGCAATTATTCGAAAATTGGATCAGCGGTTCAATGGATTAAATGTTGATCCGACGGAAAAAATTGTTACTCGCATTGGCCTGAATTCAGGGATTGCGACCGTCGGTAATGTTGGGGCAAAAAATCGTTTCGCCTATACCGCAATGGGGGATTGCGTAAATGTTGCTGCAAGACTTGAGTCTGCGAACAAACAATTTGGAACTGTAATTCTCGTTGGGGAGGACTGCCGGACCAAATGTGGGGAAGCGTTTGAGTTTCGAAAAATTGAAACAGTCCGGGTTGTTGGTCGGGAAGAACCACTTATGATATTTGAACCCTTGGGTGAAGGGGATTCAATATCTGAAGAAACTCGAGGGCGTAAAGCTCTCTATGAGGAAGCTCTAAGCAAGTTGAGAGCCGGCGAATTTGGCACCGCTCAAGAGAGACTGGAGGGGTTGGCCTTAAAAGGAGATGTTGCAGCTCAGAAAGCCCTGCTAAGGTTGGAAGAACTGAAGAATATGCCAGATTTATCGGAATGGGATGGTGTTATTAATCTCTCTGCCAAATAGTCGGCTTTGACGGCATCAGCGAGACTGTTGGTAAAGTAAAACTGGATTGTTGAGCAATCCATCAGTCAAGCATCTAAAGTTTCCTTTAAACGCATAATTTTGGCATGAAAATGCGTTTTTTATTCCTTCAGGTTAGCTTCAGGTTGCTCTCTTAAGATTACTCCAGATTTGGAATTATCTGGAGAGTAGATGACTGAAATCCATTGTGAGTTTGATCAGGTTCCGTTAGGAAAGCTGACTGTTGGGTCAGGACGTTATATCCCGGAAGTATCGACCGCTCGTATGCGGATCAAGTTGGTTAAAGATCTTCAGCAAGAGCGCGCGCGCATTACCCAGTTTATTGAAGATATCTATCAGCAGACTTATCAGGCAGATATTAAAGTAGACTATCCTTTTCTTTTTTGCCTGGAGGATGCAGAGCGGGGAATTCAGGCAACAGCAGGTTTTCGCCCTGCTGCGGATATCCCTCTATTTCTTGAGCAATACTTATCATCTCCAGTTGAAGAGCAGGTCCTTTGCGACCGGAGCGAGATTGTTGAGATCGGCAACCTTGCCGGTACTGGGCAGGGTGCCGCGACCTTTTTGTTCGCTGTTATGGCGGCTTATTTTGATCACCAGAACTTTACGATAGCAGTTGCGACAGGATCCCCCTTTCTTGAGCGGCGCTTTCGTCAGTTAGGTCTTCAACCAAGGAAGTTGGCACCCGCTCGACAAAACTCTCTCAAAACTACAGCAGAAAACTGGGGAAGTTACTATCGCAGTGAGCCTTATGTGATGGCAGGGTCCATTTCACAAGGATATCAGCGGTTAAAAAGTATATTCGGTTTGGAATTTTTTGAATTCCCCTTTGAGGCAACTTCGCCCCCGCTTCAGAGAAAGGTTAAATGGCATGCTATTTAAGGCGATTTCTGGCCATAGCGCGAAGACTGCGTTGCGTGAGGCTGGAAAAACTCTGACTTATGGCGAACTTCTGGCTGAGGTTCAGAAGAGGGGAGAGCGCTTGAGTGCAAGTGACAGAATTTCTCTGGAGCTTGATAACGGTATTGAATGGATTTTGTGGGACCTTACAGCGCTTTATGCTGGTGCAGTCTGTGTTCCTATTCCTCCTTTCTTCACAGAGACTCAGAAAAATCATGCTTTCAAAACAGCTGGGATCACGAGCCGAATTACGCCGCAGGGGATCATTCGGCTCAAGCAAGATGAAGCTGTTCAGCTACCGGTCGGAACTCTCAAAATAACATTTACGTCGGGAACGACGGGAAACCCGAAGGGCGTCTGTCTATCTAGAGAAGGCTTGCTGACTGTGGCCTGCTCACTTTATGAGCGAATGGGAGAGGCATTTGTGGGTAAACATGTATCCATACTCCCGTTTGCAGTTCTTCTGGAGAATATTGCGGGTGTTTATACAGCCTTGATTGCCGGCAGTGAAATTCGGATAAATCCACTCTCCGCCTTTGGTGAGATATACGCCAACCTCCATCAGGTTTTGGAAGCTGAGCAGGCAACCACAATTATACTCGTTCCTGAAATTCTGAGATTGTTGATGAAGCAAGTCATGACACAGGGACCCCTCAATTGTTTGGAGTTTATAGCTGTCGGTGGCTCCCGCGTTGATCCTCACCTCATTGGTGCCGCCCGCCAAATGGGACTACCTGTCTTTGAGGGATACGGCTTATCTGAATGTGCCTCCGTTGTTGCATTGAATGTTCCCGGAGAAGATAAACCGGGCACTGTTGGGCGGCTTCTACCGCATGTCGTAGCATCAGTGAGAGAGGATGAGATTGTTATCTCCAACCCTACCTTTTTGGGTTATGTGGGAGAGCCCAAAATGGGAGAGTTTGCAACTGGCGATCTTGGGTCGTTTGATGAAGACGGGTACCTTTCGATCGACGGGCGAAAAAAGAACGTTTTGATAACCTCTTATGGCCGGAACGTCTCACCTGAGTGGGTGGAAAGCACATTACTGTTGCAGCCAGATATCGCGCAGGCGGTTGTTTTCGGTGATGGAGAGCCTCATCTGAGGGCTTTGGTTGTGCCAAGTCACCCTCAAGCAAACGTCAAACGGGCCATCATGTTGAGCAATGAGCTTCTGCCCGTTTATGCCCAAATCCATCATTTCACGACAGTTCCACCGTTCACGCTTGAAAATGGGCTGTTGACCGGAACGGGACGCCCCAAGCGGGATCAGATTTTAGCAGCGAACTTATTAGAAACAGGAGAAGTTTCATGACTTTTTATGATCGTCTGGTCAAGGAGACTGAAGCCTCACGGACAGAGCTTTATGCAGTCCCACAATTACAGGCAGGGCTTTCGGGGCAAATTAGTCGGGAGACTTATATCGCGTATTTGACGGAAGCCTTTCATCACGTGTCTCACACGGTTCCGTTCCTGATGAGTATGGGCTCCAAGTTGCCACAGAGCAAAAAATATCTGCACAAAGCAATTGCGACTTATCTAACGGAAGAAGTCGGGCATGAGGAATGGATCCTGAATGACATTGCAACAGCCGGTGGCAATAAGGAGGCTGCCCGCAATTCAATGCCAAACCTCGAGACACAGGTTCTGATTGCCTATAACTATGACTACATCAATCGGAAAAATCCGGTTGGGTTCCTTGGAATGGTTTTTATGTTGGAAAGCACTTCCATTCAGATTGCAAATAAAGGTGCAGAAGCGGTTCGTTTGGCCTTGGATTTACCTGAAACAGCATTTTCCTATCTCTATTCCCATGGTGAGCTGGATATCAGTCACATGAAGTTTTTTGAAGAGACAGTTAATCAGGTTACAGATCCCGATGATCAGGAGGCCATTATTGAGGTTGCCTCTAATACTTTCCGGCTGTTTGCTCGGTTGCTCTCTGCCATCCCGTTTAGTACGGAAGCTCGCAATGTCGCTTAGAGGAAATACGGCCTTTGTAACGGGGGCCACGGGTGGAATTGGGGTGCCTCTTTGCCAGGAACTGGAAGCCCGTCAGGTTCATGTGGTTCGCTACGATCGTAAAGAGCATGGTGACTTGGTTAAAAATCTTGAAGGTGTCAGCCGCTCTTTGCAGGAATTAAAGCCCGATATTTTGGTTAACCTTGCCGGTATGAACAGTTTCGCTATGGCTGAGGATCAGGATTACGAGCGGATTATCCAGTTGAATCTGACAGTTCCCATGCGCCTTTGTCAGGCCCTTCTACCAATAATGAAACGTCAGGGGAGTGGTCAGCTGGTTACGGTCGGGTCGATGACAGGGTTGATCCCTTTACCGCATTTAACTGGATATGTCGCCGCAAAGGCAGGTCTTAAAGCCTTCAGCGATGCATTGCGCCGAGAGTCGATAGGGACTGGTGTTTCCGTCACTCATTTGGCACCTCGGGCTGTCAAGACAGCGATGAACAAAGGCATTGCAGATACTGTTAATCAGCGGACTAAAACTAACTATGACCATCCCGATCAAGTTGCGCGGCGCATGGTCAAGGCAATCGAAAACCGGGAAGCAGAAGTGCGCTTCGGCTTATCTGAAAGAATTTTTGCAACCTTGAACTTTTTAACTCCGGGTTTGGTTGATAAGGGGCTTGAAACCCATACGGAAATAGGACGGCAGGAACTCAATGGAGCTCACGGCGTCTTGGTTGATCCGGTTCAATAACAATTCAGATTAGGACGAGCAGAATGAAGAAACTTACATTTGCATTTGTTAGCCTTGTTGTGATGGGGCTGTCTTTCACAAGCCTTGTACAGGCTGGACCTGATGATGACCTTTCGCGTGGGATTACAGAGTTGCAGACGGAATGGGCGAGGATCAAATATCAGGAAGCCAATCAAGCGCGCCAAATCGAAGCTATTCATGTGTTGGAAGAGAAAGCTAGTCAATTGGCGAAACAGTTTCCAAAGCGGGCAGAGCCTTTGATTTGGGAAGGGATTATCCTCGCAACTGATGCTGGGATAGATCAGGGGTTTTCAGCGCTTGGCAAACTTAAAGATGCACGAAACTTATTTGAAACAGCCTTAGAGATCGATGGGGCTGCGCTGGAAGGTTCTGCTTATACCTCTCTTGGCTCTCTCTACTATCAAGTGCCGGGTTGGCCAATTTCTTTTCGAGATGATGGTGTGGCAGAAAAAATGCTGAAGAAAGCTGTCGAGATTAACCCAGATGGGATCGATCCAAACTTCTTTTATGGGGATTTCTTGAGCAAGAAAAACCGCGCAGAAGAAGCAAAAGTCTATCTGACTAAAGCATTGGAAGCGCCTAGTCGCCCAAATCGACCACTTGCGGACGCAGGTCGACGTCAGGAGATCAGAGCAGTACTTGCAGAGCTAAATCAAAAATAGGAAGATGAAATGGACTTGTCTCTTTCTTAAGGAATTCAAAGTCGGACATGCGTATCTTGTTGGTCGAAGATGATTTTAACCTTGGTCGGGCAACGGCAGAGGGTTTGAAGGAACAGTTTGCCGTCGACTGGGTACAGTCCGCCGAAGACGCGGATGATGCCCTTCAGACGGTGCAGTATGAATTAATTGTTCTGGATGTAATGCTGCCAGGCATGTCTGGTGTTGAGTTTGTAAAATCTATCCGCAAGACCGGTCATCAAATCCCGGTTCTTATGCTAACGGCCAGAGATGCCTTGCGTCATAAAGTCGAAGGTTTGAATACCGGCGCCGATGATTATCTGGTGAAACCGTTTGAACTTGATGAATTGCTGGCGAGATGTATGGCGTTGGTGCGAAGAAGCAAGGGTCAGGCCTCTCCTGTTATTCAGGTTGGTGATATCAGTTATGAACCTTCTACCTGTCATGTAGAGAAAAATGGATCTCCAGTTATTTTATCTTCTCGTGAGAGAAGCATATTGGATTGTTTAATGAGGTCCAAAGGCCACATCGTTCCAAAAGAGCGTATTATGGAAAGCATCTATGACTGGTCTTCGGAACAAGTGGAAAGCAATACGGTTGAAGTCCATATCTCGGCTCTTCGACGTAAGCTCGGAAAAGAACTGATCCGCACGATACGAGGCGTTGGGTATATGATAGCCGCATGAAGAAAACCTACTCTCTTCGAAAACGGCTTCTATACTGGATTGGATTTCCAGTTCTGGGCGCCTCTGCCCTTATGCTTTTCCTTAGCTACTTCTATATCTGGCATGAGGTGGAAGAAGTTTATGATGCTCAGCTCGTTCAATCGGCAAGAGTTTTGTTACAGCTGACGCGGCATGAGCTTCAGGAAGGGGAAGAGCTTCATCTGGACGAAGAAGATCCAGGATTGTCGCATAAATATGAAAGCAAGCTCGGCTTTCGGATCTGGTACCAGGGTAAAGTCGTCGAGGGCTCTGCCTCATCACAGACATTCGGGTTGTTTCAGGCTCCTCCGGGTTTCTCTGACCGTGAAGTAAATGGTCAGAGGTGGCGGTTCTTTGTTTATGTGGATCCTGATAATGAAGTTCGGATTGAAGTATCAGAACAATACGAAGTTCGATATGAACTGATCCTTCAATTGCTCAGCTCTCAGCTAATCCCAATTGTGGCTTTTATACCGGTTCTTTTTTTCTTGGTGTGGCTGGGGGTAAATCGAATGCTTCGTCCAGTCGTGGGAATTTCAAAAGATGTAGCGAGGCGCAGTAGCGAAGATCTCAGGCCTTTAAAGGTCCAGGAGGTTCCCAATGAGATTGAGCCCTTAATTAAGGCATTGAATGAGCTGTTTAATCAAATCAGTGAAAGCTTTCAGCGAGAACGAGAGTTTACTGATCACGCAGCCCATGAGCTTCGCACTCCACTGGCCGCAATGAAAACACAAACTCAAGTCTTGCTTCGAAAACTTCAGGGTAATTCCGATAATGTGGAGGATCTGAAGAACCTGCAACAGTCCATTGACCGGGCAACTCATTTGGTCGATCAATTATTAGCTCTGGCCCGACTGCAATCAGAAAATTATCCAAAGGAAAAGGTTGATCTATCAAAGTGTATTGTTAGTGCCGTCGAAGAATTAGCGTTGAGATACCAGCAAAAAGATCAGGCACTGAAGCTACAGATCCCAGATCATTTTCTTGTTATGGCTAATGCGGCTTCTATTGAAATTTTAGTCAGAAACCTTCTGGATAACGCATTTAAATATACGCCTGATAAAGGAGCAATCGAAATTCGTCTATCATCCACCGGTGAGTTCCAGGTTTCGGATACTGGACCGGGTATGTCTGATGTCGAAAAAATGTCTGCATTTGATCGGTTCTACCGGGCAGATAAATCAGGACAAATGGGAAGTGGGCTAGGTCTTTCGATTGTCAGATGGATTGCTGAGGCCCATAATCTAGCTCTGACGTTGTCAGATAACCCTCAAGGTGGGCTTAGCGTCAGCCTCAAATTTCCTGCAAATTAAATTCATATCTTCAGTTCCACTTCAGCTTCTAACTACAGATTAAAGCCTCAAATCAACGAGAGGTAAGATCATGAATATCGTTAGGAAAATGAGTATTTTGTCTGTTGTCATGACCTTGGCAGGCGCCGCGACTATTTCGCATGCAAGTGATCTTTGCAAAGTTCCAAAGGATGAATGGCAGCCGAAAGAAGCCTTGCAAGAAAAGCTGGAAGGTCAAGGTTGGAAAGTGAGCCGCATCAAGGTGGATGATGGCTGCTTTGAGGCATATGCAAAAGACGCAGAAGGCAGGCGGGTCGAAGCCTATTTCAATCCGAAAACTCTAGAAGTTGTGAAGCAGAAGTTTGAAGATTGAGATGACTAAAGAAGCGATTGCAGTATGGGATCCATTGGTCAGGCTGTTCCACTGGTCTTTGGTGCTAGCTTTTATCGTGAGTTGGATATCAGGTGATGAGTGGGACGATTTACATGAAATCTCCGGCTATGTCGTTGCCGGCCTAATTGCCTTCAGGCTTATATGGGGCTTGATAGGCCCCAAATACGCCAGATTTAAGCAATTTGTTCGCAGTCCTTCTGAGGTTATCCAGCATGTGAAAGATGTTTTGGCTTTCAAGGGACCGCGTTATATCGGCCATAACCCGGCAGGTGGGATTATGATCCTCCTTCTGCTGGTTATGCTGTCGATTACCTCTCTCACGGGCTGGCTGATGACGACAGATATGTTTTGGGGTTCTGAGGTGATGGAAGAGGTGCATGAATTTGGGGCTAACTTTCTCCTTCTCCTCGTTGGTGTTCATGTCGTCGGTGTGGCTTGGGAGAGTCTCCTTCACGGTGAAAATCTCGCGCGAAGTATGGTGACTGGGCAAAAGCGTATGCCTTCAGGAGAGGATATATCCTAAAGTCTATCAATCCATTAGTTTTGAAAATTGAAAGGGGAAACCTCTAAAGGTTTCCCTTTTTTGCTGCAGCTCATCGCAAAGGCGCACGGCTTCGATCTGGCGTGAAACTTAAGATGAGAACGGCTGCGGCTGCCATTAGTACGGTGTAGTAAGCCGGTATCATGTTGGTCCCTGTGGTGGCGATAAGGCTTGAGTTGATCATGGGTGTGAGCCCACCAAATATTCCGAGCCCTACGTTAAATGCAATCGAATATCCAGAGAGCCGATCTTCTTCCGGAAACATTTCAACGAATAGAGCGGGGCCGGATCCAAGGGGAACGGCCATGAGGCTGAAAAGAATTACATGTGTCATTAGTATGGAGAAGAGTGATCCATCACTATGCTGCATCCATAGATATAAGGGCCAAGCAGATAAGCTCAGTACGCTTAGAGCAATAAGGATCCAAGAACGACGGGAGATCCAGCGGTCCCCAACGATTGCGAAAAGTGGCATCAGCGGGATAATGAATAACGTCATCGCCGTGTTGAGAGTCAGGGCCGTCGCTCGGTCCAGAAGATTTGTTTCAGTAAGCCACTGGGGAAGATAGACGAAGACAATGTAGAAACAGGCACCGTAGCCTGCGGCAAAACCGAGGGCTAAAAGTGTTTCGTGTCTGTTGGTTGTGAAAGCCTGCAGAAGTGGGGATGTGTCTGATCTGTTTTCATGGTGTTGCTCAAACCGTTTTGACTCATGAAGATTTCGTCTGATCCAGATCGCCAGCAGACCCATCAGCGCACCGGCAAGAAAAGGCAACCTCCAACCCCAATCCAGCAGCAGGTCGGGTTCACAGAAAGTAGTTACAAGGCTAGCGGCACCAACACCCAGGAGCGATCCAGTCATGGAGCCGATATTTGCCCAGCTTCCAACTAAACCACGTTTTCCTTGAGGTGCCGTCTCAACGAGCCATGTGACAGAAGAGGAAAACTCGCCGCCTACTGATAGCCCTTGAACTAAGCGAACCACAACAAGAAGAATAGGGGCCAAAATGCCAACCTGCGCGTAGGACGGAAGTAATCCCAAGGCCAATGTTGGCAGCACCATCATTGTAACAGATACTTGCATGGCACGGGCTCTACCATATCGGTCACCAAAGAACCCGAAGATGGCAGCACCCAAAGGGCGCATCAGAAAGCCAGCGGCAAAAATTCCGTAGGTCGCGATAAGTCCCGCGGCGGGATCATCCGTTGGAAAGAAGACGGGTGCAAGGACACCAGCCAGATAGCCATAGAGAGCAAAGTCATACCATTCGATTACATTGCCGATAAATCCAGCCATGATCCGGTGACGCGCGCTCGGGGCTTTAGCCGTTTCTATTGTTACGTCTGGACTGATGGAAGTCATGCTCTCTAGATATAAAGCCAAACTTAAGGTAATGGCTGAGTATGCCTACTGCCGTATGTCACGGCAACTTTTATACATATAGAAAGTCATTTCTCAATACCTTCAGGTTCTCTTCAGTTTAGAGGGTCACTGTCTTCCTCCGTTCAGGTGTTTTGAGGTGGTGGAAATGATAACAATTGTCGTTCCTGTCTTTAATGAGGGGGACAATATTGAACCGCTGATACAGGAAATCTTTGAAAAAACAGAGGATCTCCCCATCAGTGAGGTCATATATGTGGATGATGCCAGTACGGACAGGACTTGGGATCTTCTTTTACAGCTGCGTCATCAGTTTTCTTACTTAAGGATTGTTCGACATCAAAAAAATTCCGGACAATCCTCAGCCCTTTGGACGGGGATTAATGCAGCTGGAAATGAGATAATTGTTACGCTGGACGGTGATGGTCAAAATCCACCCGATGATATCAAGCGGCTTTGGCGAGCTTTCGAAGAAAATAAACGAAATTCAGGCAGTGTAGCGATCCTTGGGGAGCGCCATAAACGGAATGATAACTGGATACGGAGACTTTCTTCCCGGTTTGCCAACTTTGTGAGGGCTAGCTGTCTACGAGATGGAACCCGTGATACCGGGTGTTCCCTAAAGTTGTTTCGTCGCATTGATTATTTGAACCTACCTTATTTTGATCATATGCACCGGTTTTTGCCTGCGCTTTTTCAGCGGGATGGGGTCACACTCATTCATGTTGGCGTTTCTCATCGGCACCGGCTTCATGGCCAATCAAAATATGGAACTCTGGATAGGGCACTGGTTGGGATTAGCGATTTGCTCGGTGTAATGTGGCTAAGGAAACGTTCCCGCAAAGTTCTGAAAAGCAATGTTTATGAAGAACTGAACTAAGAGTTGGAAGTCATGAAATACACATTCGAATGGCTAGACGCTGAGCATATTTGGCTGGGTGTGGGCTTGTTGGGGCAAGCCTTGTTTTTTATGAGGTTTTTTGTTCAGTGGATTGCCTCTGAGCGGCAAAAGAAAAGCATTATTCCAAAGGCCTTCTGGTATTTCTCTCTGGCAGGTGGTGTCACTCTTTTTTCCTACGCAGTTTATCGGCGGGATCCAGTCTTTATTCTTGGGCAAAGCACAGGTTTGTTCATATATCTGCGTAATATCTATTTTGTGACCGTAGGTTCAGGTAGTCACGCTAAGGCAAAGGCAGGCATTGGCGGAAATTGATGAAACAGTTTAATGTCCCCTCAGCGGTTCACGCTATCCTGCTGCTTGTCATTCTATTTATTGCTGAAATTCTATTTCGCCCCTTACTACCCATCGATGAAACTCGCTATATGAGCGCTGCATGGGAGATGTACCTGCGCCAGGACTGGCTGGCGCCATTGACAGTCAACTTTCAACCCTATCACCACAAACCGCCGTTACTTTTCTGGTTGATCAATATTTCTTGGGAATTCTTCGGAGTGAGCCGGGTTGCAGGTATGATTCCCGTGTTTTTGGCTGCGCTGGCAACTTTGCTGATCTCTCAGAAGCTCGAGGAACTGTTGTTTCCGGAGAGGCAGAAAATTCACCATAAAGTACCGTTGATCCTGATGGGGAGTCTCCCTTTTCTCATCTATAGTTTGATGATCATGTTTGACATCACCCTTGCGGTGTTTACGGGCCTATCAATACTGGCGCTTCTCTCCTTTGCCTTAACCGAGAAAAGGCGTTACTTGGTCCTTCTTTCTCTGACATTGGGCTTGGGAGTTTTGACGAAGGGTCCGGTTGCTTGGCTTTATGTGTTGTTCCCTATGGTGTTTGGGCCGTTGTGGCATCCCGCCAGAATAAAACCTTTGAAATGGTATGTTGGTTGCGCAGGTGCCCTGCTCCTCTCAGTTATCCCCGTGTCCTTCTGGATCGTCCCCGTTCTCACTCAATCTAGTGGTGATTTTGCCTATTGGCTTTTGTGGGAGCAAACTGCCGGGCGAATTACGGGAAATTTTAGTGCCGCCCATAGCCGTCCTTTCTGGTTTTATCTACCAATCCTCCCGTTATTTTTTCTCCCTTGGATTTTGTTCGGATCAGTCTGGAAAAAGTTATCAGGAGTTTGGGGGGATTTTCAGCAAAACTGGTTAATCCGCTTTCTGGCTCTCTGGATTGTTCCAACATTGGTTAGTTTTTCTTTGATAAGTGGAAAACAGCCTCATTATCTCGTTCCCTTGCTGCCTGGAATGGCAATTCTATTGGCTTTTTGGATAGAAATCAGGCCTCAGAGAATTAGAAACGTAGCCTTTGTGATGGTCGGAATATTTGTCTTAGGTCAGGGTATTGCCGCAAAATTTCTTTTTCCCCGGTACGATTTACGGCCGCTAGCGACTTTTCTGGAAGATTACAAAGACCGGGATTGGGCTTATGGACACAATTATCAGGGGGAAATTACTTTTCTTGGTAGACTTGAAAAGCCGGTTGCCGAAATTGAAACTAATACAGCAAAAGAATGGTTCACTAGCCATCCAAACGGGCTCATCATAATGCGTTATGAAGATGAACCACCACTTCCCAGCACCTCTCTTATCTTCGAGATGCCTTATCGCAGCAAAAATCTAGGTGTTTTTAATATGAAATGAGCCGTTAGTCAAAAAACTTACTATGCGGTTTGCTGTTTTCACGAGACGCGGTTCCTTTTTCAACCAAATATCGGGCTTTTCCGAAGGTATAATCGGATTTATGCTCATACACTTATTGGGCTCGTGAAATGGGAGTTTTATTCGTGGATCTGAAAAAAGATAACTGGGGTAGCCGAGCGCGCATCGGAATGTTTATCGTGGGAAGCGAAGCCGTTCCGGAAGCAGAATGGTGGGCGATGTTACCAGGCGATATCTCTGTGCACGCCGCTCGCATTACGGCTGCGGCGCCCTGGGCGACTTGGCACGATAACCGGACGCAGGTTGAGTTGGCTGACGATTTGAAACGTGGCCTACAACAATTCACAACCATGGATTTATCTGTGTGCGTAATCGGCCACAGCTCGAGCAGTTTCCTTGGCGGAAAAGGCTGGGACGAGGCGGTTATCAGAAGACTTTCAGAGCTGTGTGATAACGGGATGTCTGTTACCACAAATGGGCTCGATATGTTAGCAGCTTTACACGCTATGAAGGTTGAGCGTCCTTTTGTCGTATTGCCTGCTTGGTTCAATGATAAGATCGTAGCGTCCGCCCTCTCATATTACAAAGATCATGGCGTTGAACTCGCAGGGTATCTTCGTTCCGATCTGGGTCCGAAGTGGAGAGATATTTCGCCAGATGATATGTATCCACTAGGCGCAGGTTTTGATCAGGACGTTGGATCTCTCTATAAACAGATATTGGCATCCTGTCCCGATGCAGCAGATGGCGTCCTCATAGCAGGCACAGGAGTGCGCTGCGTCGCTATTTTGGAAAGTTTGGAAAAAACCTTGGGGCGCCCAGTTATATCGGCAAATCAAGCCAGTCTTTGGCATAGTTTAGTGCTCTCTGGAGTTTCTTCTGAATTCTCCGGATATGGTCGTTTACTGGAAATTTAGCTGTTAGTTTGGGTGCGGAACTGAGTTTTTAAATCTTGTATGACATTCATTCTATTGAGTTCTGTGCGGCAAAAACCCTTCTAAATTATTTTTTTACTTAATTATTATATTGTAATTATTTGAATGTGAGTTGCTTACTTGTTTGAATAGGCTTTAACTCAGGTTTTGGAGAAAGAAATGAAACAGAAGTCGTCAGCCACTTCCGCGCTACAATATTTGGTCAGTTTCTTCTTTTTAATCCTATTATTCTCTTTCTCCTATATCCCCAACACGAAGGCAAGCGAGCCAATGCTTTTTAGCGCTTCGGTGGGCATGCCTTTTACCAATTCAGAGAATACAGGGTTTGAAGACAGGCTTGTAAAAGAGATCTTCAAGCGATTGGGGCGTGACGTAAAGGTACAATTTGTGCCTGCAGAGAGAGCGTTGCAAAACCTAGATCAAGGTATCGATGATGGTGCCCTTGGACGCGTCGCAGGCATCCTGACAAAATATAAAAATATCCGGCAGATAAAGGAAGTCGCCTTCGTTAGAGATTTTGTTGTGTTTACCAAGAAACCAGGGTTGAAAATAACTGGGTGGTCAAGTCTAGAAGGTTTCAATGTCGGGTATATCACCGGTTGGAAAATTGTTGAGCGAAATGTCAGCAATGCAAAATCGATTGTGAAGGTTAAAGATGGAAAGCAGCTTTTCAATCTACTTGAAAGTAACCGGGCGGATGTTGTGGTTTATAATCGGTGGGGCGGTTTGCATTTGGTAAAGGAGTTGGGTTTTAAAGATATTCATATTGCTGAGCCGCCACTTGCCCAGGCTCCTCATTATTTTAATCTTAGCATCAAGCACGAAGAAATGGTTGAACCTGCCAGAAACGCCCTGATTGAAATGAAAAAAGATGGAACATATCAACGTATCTTTGACGAGACTCTAGCTCCACTTGCAAATTAGTAAATAGGTGAAGACTCCTGTGAGTAAGCCGTTAAAGAAACAATCTCTGGTTCGTAAGTTTATTTTTCTGATCGTTCTGTTCAGTTCCCTAATTACATTGGTAACAACAGCCATACAGTTGTTTTTGGAATATAAGAGGGATATCAGCCTCATCAATTCTGAATTCACCCAAATCGAAGAGAGCTTTTTGGAAAGCCTCACAACTGCCACCTGGGTTCTGGATAATCAACAGGTAGAGACTTTGTTGAAGGGAATACTGCGGATGCAGGACTTGATTTACGTCGAGATCCGTTCCCGTGATACAATTCTTTATTCTGAAGGAGCAACCAAAGGTCAACAGGGCATCCGCCAGACTTTTCCTCTGATGTATCGCTACAATGATAAGCTCCAGCATTTGGGTGACCTGATTGTTGTGGCATCCTTGGAAAATGTTTATGGCCGACTTGTAAAACGCTTTGGCGTGATATTGGTTGGAAATGGTATAAAAACTTTCGCGGTTGCCATATTTATTTCGTTTATCTTTCAAAATCTGATCTCGAGACACCTTGGAAAAATTGTTGAGTTTTCTCGAGCCTTGAATTTCGAGAGGGTTCCAGATGTTTTGAAGCTGGACAGAGGACATCAATCCAAGAATGTTCAGGACGAACTTGATGATGTTGTTGAAGCGATTAATGACATGCGATCGAGAATTCTCTCATCGCATAGTCGGTTAAGCCAAAGCGAAGAGCGGTTTCGACAAGTTCTTGAAAATATGACGATTGGGATCGTTGTGGCTGATCAGAACGGTACGATTGAAATGTTTAACGGGAATGCGTCCGCAATATTTGGCTACTCCGCCGAAGAGATGATTGGTGAAAATATTGTCAAGCTGATGCCAGCTGATATTGGCGCGGAGCATCATGAATATGTTCAACATTATGTGACGACCGGCATCAAGAAGTTGATTGGAATTGGTCGTCAGGTTCAAGCCAAGCATCAGTCTGGTAAAGAGTTGCCCATTCATCTAGGTGTGGCTGAGGTCTTCGATGGTGATACCCGAAAATTTGTCGCCTCAATCACGGATCTGACTGAGGTTAAAATTCTAGAGGAACATCTTCAGCGAGCCAGCAAGATGGATGCTGTTGGCCAGCTTACAGGTGGAATTGCCCATGATTTTAACAATATCCTCGGAATTATAATTGGAAATCTGGAGTTGCTTGAATCCAAGCAACAGCTGAATGAAGAGGCCCGAAAACGATTTGATGTCGCGCTCCGAGGGGCTAACAGAGGGGCAGATCTGACCCGAAAACTTCTCTCTTTTTCTAGGGATGAACAATCAGACGTCACTCTTGTTGATGTGAACAGTGTAATCAAGGGATTGGAAGAACTCCTGAAGCGGACGCTAACCGCGACGATCTCTATAGAAACATTCTATAGTGAAGAAGAATTGCTGGTTGAGATAGATCAGGGTGATTTTGAAGATGCGCTTGTGAATTTGGCCATTAATGCTAGAGACGCGATGAAAAACGGGGGCTCCCTCGTTATCGAGACGCAAAAGAAATACTTGGATGCAGAATATGTTCGTCGCAATCCAGAGAGCATGTCAGGGCAGTTTGCGATGGTATCGATCAGCGATGACGGCTCTGGTATGACGGCGGAAATCATAGACAAGATTTTCGAGCCTTTCTTCACGACCAAGGATCAAGGTCAAGGAACAGGTCTGGGCCTTAGTATGGTGTATGGATTTATTAAACGATCTGATGGCCATTTAAAGGTCTATTCCGAACCGGGAAGGGGGACAACGTTCAGGCTTTACTTCCCTTTGAAGAAGTCTGCAGCAGACAGTCACGAGATTGTTGGAAAATCTGCCGTCAAATCTTTGAGAGGCGGCACTGAGAGGGTCTTGGTTGTAGAAGATGAAGAAATGATGGCTGACGTTGCGGTTATGATTTTGCAAGATTATGGCTATAAGGTTGAACATGTCTCTACAGCTAGAGAAGCATTAGAAAGATTAGAGGTTGATCCTGATTTTGATCTGTTATTCAGTGATGTGATCATGCCTGGAAAAGCAGACGGTTTTGAGCTAGCCGAACAAGTACATCGTCTGAGTCCAAGCATGAAAATTCTGCTGACCAGTGGGTTTTCGAATAAAATTCAAACTTATAGAGCGTCTAATAATTCATTTCGGACGCAATTGGCGGATAATTTGTTGAGCAAGCCGTATAATAAGGATGAACTGATCCGCCGTGTCAGGGATGTACTAGACGGTTAAAGGCGAGCTCCTTAAAGGTTATATCGCTGCTCAGATAGCGTAATTTTATCGAATGAGAGGGTGCGCAGAGGTCTTCTGGAATTCCTCTAGTGTCTCATCAGGGAGCGTGGCATAGATCTTTAGCTTTTTTATCACACCAGAAATTCAGACAGTTTATTCTACAACATGTGTGTCAATGGCTATGTTTAGGTATCGCTTTGACGTTTTACCAGATACGCGTATCTCTGATTTTGGATGAAATGATATGCTTGAAACACCCCTGCAAATGAAAGTATCGAGGCAAACGTAAACAAGATACCGTATCCATATCCGTCAGCAATAAAGCCACTGATCATACTTCCGCACATGTAAACAAACAGATTTGCGCAGGAGAGTATTGTAAAGTCTGTACCCGCCTGATGTTTATGGCAGACTTGCATACAGAGGTTAAAGATACCGACGATTTCCATATATCGGACAAAAGTGTTTGCAACTGAAAGTCCGACCAAAATAGTCGCGTCCTGGGTGTTGAGATGAGCTGCGAGGCTGAAGCCAATAAATACAATTGTCCTTATAAACGCGAGAAAAAGAAGAAACGGGGCAGCGCTCATTTTTTTGACCAGGTAGGCACCCAAAATGGAACCTGCCAGCCCCACGATGGCTGCCGATCCTCCAGAAACAAGACCGATGGTCGAGAGCGAGAGACCCTGATCCTTCATGAAGGTCTGTTCCATTGCCTTAACAAATCCTTCACTAACCCGATAGGCCAATACCAGATAGAGAACATAACGGGCTTCCGGCCTTTTCAAGAAGGAAATGATAGACGCTTGTGAAACCTGTTCCTTGTTATGGATTGCCAAATGTGTCGTCTGGTCGGCAATGAAAAACACAGGCAGTAAAAACAATAATCCTGCGCCTCCTGCAATCATTATAGAGCCGGTCCACCCTATGAATTCATAAAGCATGAGGGTGGCAGTTCCTCCCAGAATAACACCGATTGCAACACTTCCGCCCTGAATGCCATTACCAAGTGGGCGTTCATGCTCCTCAAGAAGTTCGACCGCATAACCATCTGTCGCAATGTCTTGTGTCGCGGATAAAAATGAGATGATGCAGGCAATTACAAAAATCTGGAATAAGTTATCTGCTGGATCGAGGTTTGCCATCCAGAAGATGAGCCCACAAATCGATATTTGGGAAGGAATTATCCAGCCTTTTCTAGGTCCCAGAAAAGGAGGTTTCCAACGATCAACACATGGAGCCCAGAGAAATTTTAGAACCCAGGGCAGAAAAAGAAGCGCCATTGAACCGATTGTTGCAAGGTTCACACCTTGATCACGTAAGATGACAGGTATAGCGGCTCCGAAGAGGTAGATTGGAATAGCCTGCATAACATATAGGCCGGTGAGCGTTATAAATACGCTATACCTTTTTCCTCGAGATAGGGTGTTCATTACTTCTTTATTCCTGCAGTCAGAATTTTTTCTGCAAGTTTTCTGCCGTCAAAATGCCCACCTCGCGAATATATTGGAAACGGCAAACCTTTTTCTAAGTTTGACCCTTGATAGTGATCGTCTGAAAATCCGTCTTGAACGCGAACAGTTCCAAGGCACATTTTTTCAAGGAAAGCCTTGTTGTCTTTGAACCAAAGGTTCATTCGTTTTTTGTTTTCTGGTGTGAGCGGGCTGTTGCCTTGAGATACGGTCAATACAACAAACGGCTTTGTTTCGTTTGAAAGTCTGTTCAGAACACAAAGAAAGGCTTCTTGTTCGTTCTGGTTAAGATCTCCACTGAATTCCATTTCATAAAAATGGGGTAGGGGTTGCGACCATTTAAACATTGGAATAATGGCGGCCAATGACAGGCCGCCACCTCTTGAATGAATTAGAATGTTTTGGTGTAGTTGATGGTAATGCGGCGACCATATTCAATGATGGGAAATTCTCTGACTGCTGTTGCCGTGACGTTTTCCTGATCACTGTCCAACAGATTGGTCACACCCAACGCCAATTCGCCATCCAACAGGGGATACCTTGCGGATAAATCCATGGTGAAGGAAGGGTCTATATCAAAATTACCGGTCGCATCACGACCGCTTCGACCTCCAGAGAAATTTCCGGTTGCACGCACATTTAGATCATCCCAGAAGTACATGTCAGCATACAGTGAAGAACTTATTTCAGATGGGATGCGGTTTGATGGAAGATCAGCATCAAGTTCGCCGTCTGCATCTGTATCATACCGGCCCTTGATATATGATGCGACACCACCCACCTTCAGCCATTCATTTACGGGAAATTCACCTGAAAGTTCGACGCCCCAAATACGCTCTTTTTGTTGGGATAGGGAATTAGTGGCTAAGTCAAATGTTGTTCCATAATCACTAGATGTGACATATACGGAAGCCTCTCCACGTACGCCGAATTTATTGTAGCGAAGACCGGTTTCAAGGGATTTTACAACATTGGCCTTTGGTGAAAAAAGAGAGAAATCAGTTGGAATTCCGCCAAAGCCAGCTCGGGATGTAAAACTTCCGACATCTGGAATTGAAAAGCCCTCACTGTAGTTCACAAATACATCAACTGGCTCACTTACATGAGCGACCACACCTGCGTTAAAGACAGACTCGCTATAAGTGTGAGAGCCACCAGTTACGGCAGCTTGCGGTATCTGAACAAAGAATGAGGGAGCAACTTGATAAACATACGAGGGTCGAACAAAGTCATCGATTTCCAAATCGAAATACTCGTATCGTATGCCACCGGTAAATTCAAAGATGCTGAAGGGGACAGAAATTTGACCAAATCCGGCTAGGCCAGTTTGGGACATTGGGGCTATTCTGTCTTGTCCATCCTGAAACTTCTGTTCAGTTTCATCGTAACTGGCGTCTCCACCCCAAGTCACCTTCATACCCTCAATAAGGCTACTGAGCTTGGTGTCAAAGGTTAAGCGAGCTCCATACCGACGTGTTTCAATTTCGGATTGTCCATTGATGTCAGGTGTGGTGGTTCCTGGAAATGCTGGTACAGCCGGGTTTGCAGATGAAATTGGAGAGTAAGCAAATCGTTTGTTGATGTTGTCGTAGAAGAATTTGGCTTCCAGATTACCCAAAGGTGTTTCGCTGTCTGTGAAATCAAGAGAATAGTACTGAGATCTCTCTCGAATACTTTTGCCTTCATAAGGTGAGGTTTGATCTACGGAAACTGGATCCGTTGTGTAGTCGGTATAATACTCAGGCTCCTGGTTCAATTCGATTGCGTTGATGGATGCTTGTAGCCGCTGCGTGTCAGAGAAATTAATGCCACCTTTTGCGGATAGATTGAGGCTTCGACTATTATCTAACCCACCCTGTCCGATCAGTGGATCTGAAGGTGCAAGGTCGCCATTACCTGTAAATGCATCGCGTGTCATTTCAGCAGTAATAGTCGCCGCGTAATCGAACATTCCTTCCGTACCAGTTGCAGTCACAGATACTTCCGGAGCTATTGAGTCACTAACATTGGCGGTAAAGGCAGAAGTACCAAGCCTAACAGTAAGCTGATGCTCAGTAGTGGCCTGTTTTGTAATGAAGTTAATTGTGCCGCCGGTTGCACCATTCCCATAGTCAGAGCGGGCACCTGGAACTACTTCAACACGTTCAACTTGGTTTAAATCTACGAGTGTAAATGTACGTGAGACGTTTCTGAGAGGTGTGTTCAGAGATTGTCCATCGACCAACACTTGAACACCACGTCCACGGAAATTTTGACTGGCTCCTGAGATAGTTTGGTTTGAAGAGGCCATACCGGGTACGAATTTCGAAATCAAGCTGGCTGCATCTCCACCGCCTTGAATATGCTGGAGTATTTCTTCATCATTAATGACGACGACCGAGGCAGGAACCGCGCGGCTGCTCCTTTTCGCCCTGCCAGCTGTAACAACCATTTTTTCCAGCGTAACCAGGTTTTGGCTTTGAGATGCTTTGACGACGCTGTAAGTGCGATCCCCAACTTGTTTTAATTGAAAGCCAGAGCCTGAGAGCAAGGCTTTCATGGCGTCTAAAGGTTTGTAGTCGCCGCTTAAAGTTTCGTTTCTAATATCACTAATGTCCGCCTCAATGAGCAAACTAATTCCGGTTTTTGCAGCTATTTCATTTAGGTTTTTCTGAGCAGACCCTGACGGGATTTCATACCTTTGGACATCGTTTTGGTTTTCTGAAGCGACCGCTGAGTTAGATAAGTAAACCGTTGAACCCGCTATAATCATCGCGACTAAAGCGTGGCGGCTTAAAGATGAAAATAGAAAATTTTGAAAATCTATTTTTTGAGGTCTTATAGCTTTACTGGTGGTACTGAAACGGAACATTTACTTAGTCTCTCAGTTGCGAATGATAATTAGTTACAAAAAGAGAGACGGGCCAAGTATCAAAAACAGGACCTCATTTTTTTAAAATATGACCGATTTTCCAAAAAAGTCGTATTTTCTATATTGATATCGCGTTTCAAAAATATTCAAAAGCTCTGCAGAGTCTTTCAGTTGAAAAAGCCCTGATACCTTAATTGAAGCGATTTCCGGACTGACCCAAAGAAGCTCCGTATCCGAATGTTTGCTAAATTTATCTAGTAGGCTACCAAGTGTGGCATCAGACACCTGAAGCAATCCATTTTGCCAATAAGATAATCTGGGTTGGCTGATATCTGAAATTTTTCCTTCATTCATGTGAGCGGTTTGCTGCCAATCTTGACCAGCGCGCACCTCAATGGCAGGCATCTCTTTGTCCGTATTTACGACTGTGACAACCCCTTCATAGACTGAAACGAGGGGACCATCTGCCGTTTCCTCAACACTAAAGGAGGTACCAACTGCAGTAACTTGGACGGAACCTAAAACAACAGTAAAGGGTCGCTTTTTATCGGACACCACATCAACAAAGAGGCCTCCTTGAGTAACCTTTACCTGTCGAATTTTTTCGTTGAATTCTAATTTTGCCTGACTAGCAGCATCGAGCTTGGCAGTTGATCCATCTTTTAAAGTGTATGTCTTAAAGTCTGCTTGCGCCGTAATCATTTCTCCTGGTGTGAGCAAATCATGACTGTGAATCAGAAATGTCATCACTAAAATGACACATGCAGCAGCAATCCAGAAAAAAGGGCGGGTAATAGCACCAGACCTTATCGCAGGACCGTACTCAACGGTTTGTGTAATCGGCCTCTGATCAGAATCTATGGTATTTGCTTTGTGTGCCATTGCGGCACTACCCGCAAGCTCCCAGACTTCAACGGACATAGTATAGGCGTTGCGGTGTTCTGGGCTTCGATCCAGCCAAATTTGGAAAGCCATCTCGCAATGCTCATCCATATTATCGTCTGCAGCAATGACCCAGAAATCAGCTTGCTCAGCAATACTAAGGTCTTCCAAATGTGCCAAATATTCTTCTGCTGATTTCATGTTAAGCTTTATCACTGATAAACTGGAAGCCTTTACCAACCGGAATAAATAGATCTTTATGCACGTTATATAGACGTCTGGTCTTTCTAAAAGAGGATGTCAGTTCAGTCTTTCTTTTTACTCAAGAGACTGCCGTAATTCCTTAAGTGCTTTGCGCAAGTGTTTTTCAACCATGTTTTGACTTATTCCTAACCGGATCGCAATTTGCCTATTGGGTAAGTCTTCAATTTTTCGTAACAGAAAAACCTCACGACATTTTGGGGGAAGCTTATCAATTGCCTGCTCCAGCAAAGCAAGGTTTTGCCGGTCAGCTACCTGATCATCCGCTTTATAAGTATCTTGGCCTAAATTCTGAATTTCTGAGATGTCAGCTATATGAGCATCATGGCGCTGGCGATATCGCAGTAGATCATTGACGAGGTTGTGGGCAATCCTGAATAGATAAGCCTTTGGGTCTTCAACAGTTTTATGAGGCTCTAATTTATGAATTCGGATGAATAGTTCTTGTTCCAGATCCTTGCAATCCTCCTCATTGCGTATGCGTCGCCGGAAAAAAAGTTCGATCTGGCGTTTATTCTTTAGATAGAGAGCTATCCAAGAAGTTTCGTCTTTTGCCGAATTGTGCATATTGTCCCATTTCACCTCTATATATGCGAATAATTCTTATTTGCAAAATAGTCAAGGAGGGTTTCTGCCTCTCCTCGGTTAAGTGAAATGGTTAGGAAATGTGGGTGCGACTAAACTTATTCACCAAATCTATCGGGCTTGAGGGCGTTTAAGATGGTGTTATCCAATAGGGGTTCGCGATTTAAAATCAGCTCAGTCGCAATCTTTGACAATGCGGGAGCTGTCTGAATTCCGTAGCCGCCCTGACCCGCCAGCCAGAAGAAACCCTCAGCATCTGGTGCAAAACCAACAACGGGTGTTCTGTCTTCCACAAATGTCCGTAAGCCGGCCCAGCTATGCTCAAGCCTGTTGACCTCTATAGTTGTTGCCTGTTCAAATCGGTGTAGTCCCTCCGCAAGTGCCATATCATCTACCCAAGCGTCATGGGGTTCCACAGGATCTTCATCAGCGGGGGATACCATTAAAGTACCAGCTTCTGGCTTAGCGTAAAAACTTTCGGAGGCGCTGACAAAGAGCGGCCATTCTTCAAAACCGCTTACTTCGGGTTTTGGTAAGATAGCGGCAGATCTGCGAAGGGGGTTGGCACCAACTGTTGCTACATTTGCAAGTTTAGCTAAGTCATCAACCCAGGCACCGGCAGCGTTGACAATAACTTTTGCCTGATAATGTTCTGTTCCTGCATGAACATTCCAGACACCGTCTTTGAAGGTGATTTCAATGACTTTTTTATCTGTAAAGACTGAGCCTTTTCGAGATTTAAGAAGTTTTAAATAGCCTTGAAGCATTCGATCAACATCAATATCTCGCGCGTTTTTTTCATAAGCTGCTTTTACGATGAGATCAGTTTTTAAGATGGGAACAAGGTCTCCTGCCTCTCTTGCCGTCAGAGTTTCCATCCCTTCTGCGCCTTCGAGGTACGTGTTTAATTTATCTAGTTCCGCCTCATGCGCAAACATGAGTTGTCCCCTTGGAGACAGGAGAGAACTCTCAGATACTCCCTCAGGATTTAAAAAGAAATCTTCTGCAATGGAATTTAATGCCCGTAATGTTTCATTGCCATAGTTACGGATAAATATTGCAGCCGTCCGGCCAGAGGCGTGATAACCAACGCTACTCTCCATCTCCAGAAGGACGACCCTGGCCTCACTTGATAGTTCAGCGGCGGCACTGACACCTGCCATTCCGCCGCCAATAACAATCACATCAGCAGTAATCGTCATTTGCTTTCAAAACCAGTGAGGAAATTTTCGATATTATGGCCGAGGTCCTCTGAAAGGTAGCCACCTTCCTGCACGAGAAGAGTAGGCAAATTGGGCTTCGCAATTGCCTTGCCAAGTCGAGCAAAGCCGGGAGTGGTGATGGAAAGGCCCTGCAAAGGATCATTTTCATGGGAGTCTAGGCCCAATGCAACCACTAGAACGGTTGCCCCAAATGACTGAATTCTGGCCAGCGCTGGTTTTAACTGCTCAAGATACTCATCATCCCCTGTGCCGCGCGGTAACGGGATGTTGAGGTTATATCCTTCCCCCAATCCTTCGCCGCGCTCTTGAGCGCCGCCCCAGAAAAAGGGGTAAAAACGATCAGGATCCGCATGCAGGGATACGGTTAGGACATCTGAACGCTGATAGAAAATACCTTGCGTTCCGTTTCCATGATGCACGTCCACATCGAGAATGGCAGGTTTCAAACCTTTCTGAAGGAGATAATCGGCAGCAATTGCCGAATTATTTAAAAAGCAAAATCCACCAGCGAGATCAGCAAAAGCGTGATGCCCGGGTGGGCGGCAAAGGGCATAGGCTTCTTTTTCGCCTTGAAGGATCAGGTCGGCTGCGCTTAAAGCTGTTTGTGCCGACCAGTAAGACGCCTCCCAGGTCCCCTCAGCGATAGGGCAGGCTGTGTCAGCCTGGTGGTATCCGGCCTGACCAACTGCAGATTTAGGATAGTTTGCACCTCGGTTATCTGGATGAATATTGGGAATTACCTCATCAGAAGAGCCTTCAATCCGTTTCCAGCGCGTATAAATATTCTCTAAAAATGTCAGATACTCGGGCGAATGAACGGCTGCTATCGGACCGCTTCCATGATCTTCAGGTGCGATAAATTCTGCGCCTGCTCGTTTGGCTCCCTCGTGAAGGATACGGATCCTTTCCGGTTGTTCAGGATTACGGAGGGATTGACCGTTGGCCATGAAGTTTTGGGGGTCATGCTTCCATTGGCGCTCGTCAAATACGGCTTTCATTTTTTCCTCGTATGTTTGAAAAGTCCTCACGCAAGAGGATCATTGTTTTGGCTTCGGTTTCTGCTTTGAAACCAAGCCTTAGATAAGTTTTTAGGGCGGCTGGATTGCTGTCATAAACAGCAAGACGGATCATCTTGATTTCCTGCGTCTCACTGTTAACGGCCGCATCCATCAACTTTGGTCCAAGACCCTGCCTTCGCATTTTTTCTGACACCCAAAGGTCGGAAACATACAGCCCTATTCCGCCTTTCGTTGTTGAAACAAAGGGAGAATAGAGTACGGCTCCAACGACTTCTTGATCTTGTTCTGCAATGATGGCTCGAGCCGAGGGAGGTGAACTGAATAAGGCCTGCTCAAGGGTCTCATCAGTAATTCTATGGGGATCCCCCATATGTTCTGAGAGGGCTCTGAGAGCTGCATTCAGTCTTGGTGTGTCTTCAATCTGGGCGGGTCGGATTAATGTGTTTGTCATTGAAATCTCGTGTTTTCGGAACCTTTCAATGACAGCATATCCCGCGCATCCGCCGGTGTCGCGACCTCTCTACCCAGTTCCTCAACGATCCGGCGGATCTTTTCCACCTGGCTCGCATTGGAGGTGGCAAGCTCACCTTTTCCAATGAAAAGGTTATCTTCTAAGCCCACCCGGACGTGACCGCCCATAGTCGCAGCCATGGTTGCAAGTGGGATTTGATGCCTACCGGCTGCGAGCACTGAAAACTTGTAGTCATCACCAAACAATTTGTCCGAAATTCGTTTCATGTGAATTAGGTTTTCAGGGTCAGCACCTATGCCACCGAGGACCCCAAAAACGAATTGAATAAAGAGCGGTTTTTGAACCAGACCCCGATCGACGAAATGACGGAGCATGTATAGGTGACCGACATCATAGCATTCGAACTCAAAGCGGGATCCCCGTTGCTGTCCCATTTGTTCAAGGACATAGGCAATATCCCTCGGGGTGTTCTTGAATACCAGATCATCGGAGTTTTCTAGAAACCCTTTCTCCCAATTATGTTTCCAATCTGTAATTCTTTCAGCGAGAGGATAGAGAGCGAAATTCATGGTGCCCATGTTGAGGGAGCACATTTCAGGTTCCACGATAAAAGGCGCGGCCAGACGCTCTTCCAATGGCATAAGAGCGCTCCCCCCTGTTGAGATGTTGATCACGGCTTCAGATGCAGAATTGATCTGCGGCAGGAAAGCCATAAAGTCTTCTGCCTTTGAGGAAGGTCGACCACTCTCAGGATCTCGGGCATGCAGGTGAATGATTGCAGCCCCCGCCGTTGCCGCGGCAATTGATTGTTCCGCTATTTGCTCCCCTGTAATAGGCAAGTAATCGGACATGGAAGGGGTGTGTATGGAGCCTGTGACTGCACAGGTGATAATAATCTTGCTCATGGGGATTAGATGTTTAAGCGCTGTTGAGGGAAAGGGTTTCAGATTTCGCGAACGTATCGAGTGATTTGGTCAAAAGATCCATAATCTCTGCAATCTGTTCTCTTGAAATAATCATCGGCGGACAGACAAGGAAATGATCCCCTTCTAAGCCGTTTCGGGTTCGTCTGGAATAAATGATCAAGCCATTTGAGTAGGCGATATCAACGAGCTTTAGATAGGCATTTTTCTCTTTAGGGAGCGGCCGCATCGTTTCTCTTTCTGCGACCAGCTCAAAGGCCAGAAGAAGGCCTTCACCGCGGACATCACCAATAAATGGGTAGCGTTTCATTAGCCCTTGCATTTCACTTTTTAGCAGGGCACCCATGGCGCGTGCGTTGGAGATCATATCCTGGCTTTGAATCTCTTCCAAAACTGCAAGCCCAGCTGCACAGGCAAGTGGATTCCCAGCGTATGTAAATCCATGCAAAAACCCACCGCTGTCGATAACCGCATCAACAATTGGGTTATCTGCAATCATTGCCCCCAGAGGTGAATATCCAGCTGCGAACCCTTTAGAAAAGGTAATAATGTCGGGTCTGGCATCCCAGTGATCAACTGCAAAAAAATGACCGGTACGGCCACCGCCTGTCATGACTTCGTCATAGATCAGCAGGATACCATACCGGTCACAGATTTCCCGGATACGTTCCATGTATCCGGCGGGAGGCACTAATGCTCCGGTGGAAGCGCCACCAATAGGTTCGACAATAAAGGCCAGAACAGTTTCTGGGCCTTCTTCTTGGATTTTCTGCTCCAATAAGTCTGCGTAATAGTGGCCCGTCGCCAAATCGTTGGGGTCGCGCTGATCCAAATAGGCTGTTGGTGCCGGGATTTTTGGCATGGCCTGGAACATCGGAGAAAATGGTCTTGTCAGTGGATCGTATCCGGTTAAGGCCAAAGCTCCAAGTGTACAACCGTGATAACTGGGAGAGCGTGAAATGACTTTCCAGCGACTTTCCTGACCTGTCACAACAGCATATTGGCGCGCAAGCTTGATGGCACTTTCCACAGCTTCAGAGCCGCCTGAGACAAAAAAGACCTTATCGAGCCCTTCTGGTGCATGAGAGGAAACTCGCGCAGCTAACTGTTCGGATGGTTCGGTTTCAAAATGCAATCGATAACCGAATGTGGACTTATCCATTTGTCGGCGCATAGCCTCCAACACATTCGGATTAGAATGTCCGATATTACAAACCATAGCCCCAGAGGAACCGTCCAGGTAGCGCTTGCCTTCTACATCCCACATGTAGATCCCGCGAGCTTCTGCCAAAGTCGGACGTTGTGTTCCCGTCTGATAAAACAGATGACTGGACATCAGGCGTCTTCTCCAATCGCAACACAATCTTCATTTCGGAAGCGAACTGAAACAATTTCGCCTTCTTCAAATGCCCCTCTGCTCGTCAGCATGTTCAAGACTTGAAACTTGACACCTTTCACGTCGACAAAATAGCGAACCAGTTGTCCTTGATAATCGACAGCTTCAATTTTTCCTTCAAAGGCCGTACGACCGTCCTCTTGCGCTGAGGCTTCTACGAGCTCGATTTTTTCCGCTCGTAAAACAAGGTACGCCTTCGTTCGGTTTCTGATTTTGACCATTTGCTCTTCAGGAAGAGGGACAAATCCTATCGTTTCTGAAGTAAGGCCCTCCTGACCGGCCTGATTGTCTGCTTTTGCTTCTAAAATGTTAGAAGTTCCCAGGAAATCGGCGACGAACCGACTGTTCGGGTTGGAGTAGATTTCTTTTGGGGGGCCGACTTGTTCAACCCGGCCGTTGGACATCACGACCAGAATGTCGGACATGGCGAGTGCCTCGGACTGATCGTGTGTTACAAAAACCGTGGTAATTCCGATTTGATCTTGAATACGTTTAAGTTCGACCCGCATATCTTCGCGAAGATTGGCATCCAGCGCGGAGAGGGGCTCATCCAACAAAAGAACATCGGGTTCAATGACAATGGCCCGCGCCAAAGCAATTCGTTGCTGCTGCCCACCAGACAGTTGTTTTGGATAGCTTTCAGCCAAATGGGGAAGCTGTACAAGCTCCAAGGCTTCTTTAACGCGTCGGTCTACTTCCGCTTTTGACACTTTTCGGTATTTGAGGCCAAACGCAACATTTTCCCGGACGGTTTTATGAGGGAACAAGGCGTAGTTCTGAAAAACAATGCCTAAATTTCTTTTATGAATAGGGATGTCGTTGACTTTACGGTCACCAACAACAATTTCCCCTTCACTGGGATCTAATAGTCCCGCAATCATGCGCAGCGTTGTTGTTTTCCCGCATCCAGAGGGTCCTAGCAATGTCACGAAACTTCCTTCTGGAAGGTCAAGTGACATGGGGTGAACAGCGGTGAAATCCCCAAACTTTTTCACAATATTTTGCAGTTTTACAGCACTCACGGGTTGATCCCCTTCTCTGGAAATAGATCCCCTGCCGCCTTAGCAGCAGGGGAGACATCACTTAGTACCCTTTTTGGATTCGTCCAAACTTCTTGGACCATTCCTGCTCGTTACTGTTCCAGTACGTTGGATCAGCAAAAGTGAGGCCGGAAAGTGTTCCCTTTGGATCGAAGGCTGGTAGCTTAGGAATTTTGCTTCCAAGATCTACTTTGGTTGGATCCAGGGCAGGCGGATAGTTCTGGCCTTCAGCGACAGCAATAGATGTTTCTGGTGCCAGCATGAAGTTCAGTAGTTCTTCGCAGGCTTCCATTGGAGATCCCTTGATGACGAACAGGCATTCTTGCCAGCCAAAGCCATTTGGTGGATCCATGTAACCGATATCATGACCTTGCTCCTGCAATGCATAGACACGACCTGACCAGGCTTCTGTCACATAGATTTCTTCTTCTGCCAGAAGGCTCATCAATTCTGCGCCTGAGCCCCAATATTTCAACAACAGATCGCGATGTGTTCTCAAGGCATCCCAAATCGCATCCATATCAGTTGCGCCATTTGGATTTTGACCCGTTTGAAGGGAGGCATACCAGATCCGAGTGCGCCAATCGCCCCAGCCACCGATTTTGCCTTTAAGTTTCTTTTCAAGAAGGATGTTTGCACCCTTCTCCTTCATTTCATCGTCAGAAATATATTTGCGGTTATACGCAAGTCCTGTTGTGCCGTAGTCATAAGGGACACAAGACAATTTTCCACCCGTCACTCCCCGGAACACATCAGTGAGTTTAGGAATAACGTACTTCAGGTTCGGGATGTTGGCTTCGTTTAGTTCGCTGGTAAGACCAAGACCGTGATAGCGAGCGTAATCAAAAACACCGGACAGATGTGCGATGTTATATTCACCGTTCTGGCTTGCCTTCACCCGAGAGATATATTCATCACCGCTGCCAAATGTCCCATCGACCACTTTAATACCTGTTTTCTTGGTGTAGGGATCGAATGCGTGTTTGCGGAATGCTTCGGAGACAACTCCACCCCAGCCGTCAAAGCGAACTTGTTCCGTTGCAGCGAAAGCATGTTTTGCAAATGGCGTGTGAAGACCATATGCAAGTCCAGCAGCGCCAAGCAGTCCTAGAAAAGAACGGCGTTCCATATCGCCATTTCTATATCTCTCTAATAATCGTTCATAACGTTTTGAATTATCCATTAAACCTATCCTCTCTGTTAGTGGTCTGCCATCGAACCGTCTAGCGCCCCTGTTTGTTCGCTAGCCGCCGGGCGATGGCAGCCCCAATAAGGGGTACCCCGACGGTGAAGAAAATCATGACTGAGCCGAGCGCGTTGATCTCCGGTGAGATGGAATTACGCAGCATGGCAAAAATTTGAGTTGGCACTGTCTCGACCCCGCCTGGTTTCCAGAACAAGGTGCCCGTGATGTCATCAAAACTGATGGTGAAAGCAAACAACATTCCGGCAAAAACCGCTGGTGCCAGCAAAGGTAATGTGATTTGAAAAAACGTCTGTATGGGTGTTGCGCCAAGGCTCATCGCAGCCTCTTCCACGTCCCTCCGAATACCGATCAAGCGCGCCTGAACGACTAGCACCACAAATGGTAAAGTGAAGATCACATGTCCCATAAGAAGCATGAAAAAGCTTTTATGAATGGACAGAAAATTCAGGAAGAGCAAAAGGGCCACTGCCAGCACGACTTCTGGCACTAGAATAGGCGCAATCAGCAATGTGCTTATGAAATTGCTTCCCGGTACCTTGTAACGAACAAGCGCTAAGCTGGCGAGAACACCCAAGGTTGTTGAAATGATTGCTGTCAGTGTTCCCAGTAAAAGCGACGTCTTGAAAGCCCTGAGAATTGCATCATTTGAAGCCAGTTCGTAAAACCAACGAAACGAAAAGCCTGTAATTGGAAAGCTACCAAACTGGTTGGCATTGAAGCTGAGCAGGACGACAACAGCAACCGGAAGAAACATGAAAAGATAGACTAGAACAGTCCAAAGGCGTACAAAGTTCCAATTCATCAGCCAAGCCCCTTCATCAATTGCCGCATTCCAAGGAAGCGGTTGTACAGAAGAACGATTGATCCAAGGACAGCGATTAGGACCAGCGATAAAACGGAACCGAGAGGCCAGTCGAGTTGAGTGATAATGGCTTCAAAAACCAGATTGGCGAACATGGCATCCCTTGGTCCACCCAAAATAACAGGGGTAATGTAGGTGCCTGCTCCTAAGACAAAACAGAGCAAACCACCTGCGGCAAGTCCGGGAAGAGAAAGAGGTAATGTGACCTCCAGAAAGCTTTGCCAACGGGTTGCTCCTAAGGAGCAAGAGGCATCTTCTAGATTTTGGTCAATATCTTCGAGGCTCACATAGACGTTGAGCACCATGAACGGCAACAAGAAGTGCACTAGGCCTAGAATAACTGTCACTTCGTTATATAGCATTTGGAGCGGCTCATCGATCAGGCCAATTCCTACTAGGAACGTGTTGAAAGCACCAGAAACACCAAGGATATTGATCCAGGACATTGTTCGAATGATATAGCTGATCCAGAAGGGGAGCATCAGTAACAGCAGAAGAATAGCCTTATTGCCGTTTGAGCGAGCAATAAAGTAGGCGGCGGGATAACCCATCAAAGCGCAGACAATTGTCGTAATCGCTGCAATTCGGAGTGTCTGTAGTAAGATGTCCCGATAGAATTCATCGGTGAGGACTTCGTGCCAATTATCCAGATAAAACCCAACTTGGTCAGCCCCAGTTGCTGTTCTGAGCCAAAATGAATAAACGACTATAAATAGGAGAGGAATGATCAACAGCAGCGCTATTGATGTCAGCGCAGGTGACAATAATATCCACGGCTGCCGTGCCTCCCGTTTTTCAATTGACATAACACCCCCTGATCAATTGTCTTGAAGACTGGCAAAGCTCAGGGTATAGATCAAATAGATACGGAAAATTCTAACTATAGATTAAATCTATGAGAGAAACCCCTAGCTATTCATCGCCGGAGCGATTGGCTCGTGATCTGGATTGGAACCTGCTTAAAACCTTTCTGGTGATAGCCAAATCAAAAAGCATTACGGATGCAGCCAATACGCTTCGCCTCCGTCAACCCTCTGTATCGGCGTCCTTAAAAAGACTCGAAGATCGACTCAATAAAAAGCTGGTAGACAGGTCACCAGGAAGCTTTCGACTGACGAAGGCGGGGGAACTCTTAGAGAAAGAGATCATTGATATTCATGGTGCCATTCTTCGTTTTGATACTTTGCTGAGAAATACGGAAGATGAAATTAGCGGTCATGTTAGAATTGCCATGGCCAGCCATGTTGAATGCCCTCTGTTCGATAGAGCTCTGTCTATCTTTCATCAAACACATCCCAATGCCACTCTTTCTATCGAAATATCTGCAAGTCGACATGCGATTGAAAATCTCTTGGCCAGAAAGGCCAGTATTGGTGTTTGTCTGGTGAAAGAAAGAAGTCCCAAGCTTCAGTATCGGCGTTTGTTCCGTGAGCATTTTGGACTGTTTTGTGGGCCAGAACATCCCTTGTTTGGGCGGGAAAACCTGAATGAAAGTGATTTAAAAGGTCATTCGAGTGTCAGCTTTGTAACAGATCAAATGGGTGATGCTTTAAGGCAAGTGGCCTTGATGAGAGCGCATGCAAACCTTGACGATCGAATTGTCGGAACCTCTGCAAATCTTGAGGAGGTGCGGAGAATGATCATATCTGGCCTTGGTATCGGGCCATTGCCAATTCATGTTGCTAAAAGGGATGTGGAGGCAGGTATTCTTTGGCGGCTACCTCCTTATTCCAACCCGCCGGCTATTGATGTCTATGTCGTGGAAAATCCGAATGTACAGCTGAACCGCGCCGAAGCTGAGTTTATCAAAATTGTTGGTTCCCTAATTGATCAAACTCCTATTGAGGAGCGGATATATATCTAATCAGCTCGAATAGATTGGAGCCTGCTTTTCAAGAATAGCAAGTCATTGAAATTGTTTACTGCTTATCGAGTACTTGATTGCTCCAAATTTGGCCACCATCTGCCCATTTTTTGATCATAAAATATACTTGATTAAAATTTAGCTATCTGGTGTCATGATGCGTTGAATTTCTTTGAATTGGGGAGCTATCAGTAATGATGAAAAAACTTGTCATGTCCTTTGCGACGGCGGCTGTCGTTGTAGGCGCCGCATTGACCGGTGCCGCGGCAGACACCAAAATACCTTTCGCTTTGGACTGGAAGTTTGAAGGTCCTAGCGCTGCTTATTTTGCTGCTATTGATAACGGACATTTTAAGGCAGCAGGTCTGGAAGTTGAGGTTTCTGCGGGTAAAGGGTCGCTTGACGCTATTCCGAAAGTCGCTACTGGCAACTTTCCGATTGGCTTTGCAGACATCAACAGCCTGATCAAATTCCTTGATCAGAATCCAGGTGCGCCAGTGACAGCTGTTATGATGGTGTATGACAAGCCACCATTTGCAGTGGTCGGACGAGCTTCGCAAGGCGTTTCAAGTCCAAAAGACCTTGAAGGTAAAGTCTTGGGTGCGCCGCCACCAGATGGAGCTTGGGCGCAGTTCCCAGCTTTTGCATCTGCCAATGGACTGGATATGTCCAAGATTAAAGTAGAGCCAGTTGGATTTCCAACACGTGAGCCGATGCTTGCCGAAGGAAACGTGGATGCGATCACAGGCTTTTCCTTCTCCAGCTTCTTGAATCTTGTTCGTCTGGGTGTTCCAGAGGAAGACATCAAAGTTCTGTTGATGGCGGACCATGGTTTGAGCCTGTATGGTAACGCAATTATTGTGAACACAGATTTTGCCAAAGCGAATGCGGATGCTGTGACTAACTTCCTGTCAGCTGTCGCAAAGGGATGGAATGATGTGATTGCTGATCCAGAAGCTGGTGCCAAGATGGTTGCGAAGCGGAACCCAGCAGCTGATGTAGCGCTGGAAGCTCGCCGTCTGAAGTTGTCGATTGATCAAAATGTGGTAACTGATTTCACCAAAGCGAATGGCATGGGTAAAATTGATATGGACCGCATGAAGAAAGCGATTGCGCAACTTGGTGAGAACTACGAGTTCAAAAATACGCCAGATATCAGCGCTATTTACACAGATAAATATCTGCCGTCTGATGGTAGTTTGATGCTGAAGTAATTTCAGTATAAACACTTTGTGGGAAGAGGCCATCTTTGGCCTCTTCCTTTTTTATCAAAAATTTCTGAAGTGACGCCATGAGTTCACAAATTACCATTGCGGATGTTCATCATACATTCGAGACAGATACCGGACCGCTTCATGTCTTAAATGGATTGGAGGTTGATATTGCACCCGGCTCGTTTACGGCTGTGGTTGGGCCTTCAGGTTGCGGAAAATCAACCCTAACCCGTTTGATAGCGGGTTTGATGATCCCGGACCAAGGATCGGTTCTGGTTGATGGTGAGTTGGTCCGTGGACCGCGGGCCAATGTAGGGATGGCATTTCAAAATCCAGTTTTGCTTGAATGGCGGAGCATTTTGGACAATGTCCTTTTGCCTCTAGAAATTGTTCCAAATTCGTTGTCACAGAAGCAACGTGAAGAGAGGGGACTGGAGCTTTTGGCCATGGTCGGGTTGGAAGGATTTGAAAGCAAAAAGCCCTCTGAATTATCCGGTGGGATGCGCCAGCGAGCGTCTTTGTGTCGAGCGCTTGTCCATCGCCCAGATATCTTGATCATGGACGAACCTTTTGGAGCCCTTGACGCCTTCACACGGGAAGATTTGTGGCAGATCATGCATGAATTGCGTCATCAGGAACAATTTACCTGTCTTTTGATCACTCATGATTTGCGAGAGTCCATCTTTCTGGCAGATCAGGTGGTGGTTTTGTCCGGCAGGCCGGCTAAAACCCAGTTTGTCATGGATGTCCCTTTAGGGGCAGATCGAACGCTGGATGATTTATACAAAGGCCCGGCAGTCGATATGTTGGCAACCCTTCGCCAACAAATTCAGATCGCTCAAGGTCGGGACGTGGAGGTACATTCAAATGCTTCGTAAATTTGGCGTACCTCTTTTGGCTCTTATAATTTTTGCCCTTCTTTGGGAAGCATTGGTTTGGGCGAATAACTGGCCGAATTATGTCATGGCATCCCCGTCTGACCTTGGCCCTGCATTTTTCAAGCATAGATGGCTATTCCTGCAATATGGATGGGACACCTTATGGCGAACAATTGTCGGTCTTTTGTTGGCAGTGATATTTGGTCTTGGCCTTGGCATGATCATGGGGTTTTCGCGCACAATGCGAGAAGCCCTTTATCCGCTTCTGGTCGGGTTTAATGCTGTCCCGAAGGCGACTGTAGTGCCTGTTGTTGCGCTCTTGTTTGTTGGGCAGCACGACATGAATACGATCCTGATTGCATTCATGATTTCGTTTTTCCCAATTGCTGTCAGTATTTCTATTGGATTAAGTACTCTTGAGCCTGAATATCGGGATATTCTCTACTCACTCGGTGCCAGCAAATTCACGATTTTTAGGAAAATCGCTCTACCGAAAACCCTTCCAGAGTTTTTCGGGGCGTTAAAGGTGTCAGTTACGCTGGCGTTTATCGGAACCAATTTGATGGAAATAGTGGAGCCCCATGGTCGCGGTTTGGGACATCTTTTTGATAGTGGTAAAATAAACGCAGACTATCCATTGATGTTTGCCGTGCTGATTGCCCTCGCAATTTTGGGGATTGCGCTATACTACGTTGTCGTCGCTATGGAGAAAGTTTTCGCAGGCTGGGCTGAACGAGAAGCGAACTAACCGTTATTTAGTTCGATGTTGTTACGAATGGGGCTGATCGGTAGGTGCTGCGGATCAGCCCCGTTTCAGTTTCTGTATGGTATTTTCCAGGACATTGAGAAAATTGCTGCGATCTTTCTTTGAGAATGATGCATTGTAGCCGGATATTTCACCCATTTCTCTCAAGTGGGTATTGAGCTCCCTCATCGCGAGTTTCATGCCAATCGAATTGTGGGTAAAGGCTTTGCCTGTTGGCCCTAAAACAACGCTTCCGGCTTTAAGGCATCGATCTGCCAGTGGTATGTCGGCTGTTACTACGACGTCTTTGGGCCCACAATTATCGGCAATCCAATTATCTGCTGCGTCAAAACCATCATCGACAATGATTTGTTCTATTAAGGGGCTTTGAGGAAGGCGCATCCAGCTATTGCTGACAACAAAGCTGACGAGGTTATGTCGTCCTGCAACTCGGTAGATCTCGTCCTTCACAGGACAAGCATCGGCATCGATGAAAATACGGATCATTTGGTCTTTAGCTTATTGGGCGCATGTAAAGGGTAATAAATCGTCTGTCAGCATATACCTTCTGATCAATTTCGCAATTTGGGATCTTTGGCTTTCCCTTGATAAAGCGTCAGTGATTTAAGTCCCCTAGGATTTCGTGTTGTCGTTCTACTCTTTTCAGGTGATCGCGCCCTGGTTTTCCTGCCTTCTGAAGGGCTGTAACTGCAATGAGGCGGAGCAAGCTGATAGCGCTGGAGCAGCTGTCAAAAACGAACGGACTGGCTGTTTGAACTGTCAATGTCCAGTCAACGAGAGAGGGTAAGCGGCGAGCCGTTGGATCCGTAATTAAAAGCCGGTTTGCACCACTTTTCTCGGCGCTCTGAATAATTTGCCCGAGCTCCCTTGGGCGTCTTCGAAGGCCAACTGCAATCAAAAGATCGCTTTCAATCATATCAGCGGTAAATTCGCCGAAAGTCTCGCCCGGATTGGGTAGCAGATTAACGTCACCGCGGAATTGAAGTAATTGCCAGCGAAGATAACCAGCGAGAAAATAGCTGTTGCGAAATCCGACAATCCAAATGCGTTTGCTGGCCACGATGGCCTGAGTAATTTCGTCAATCGTATTAGGGTGAATATTACCAATCGTTGTTTTTAGAAGCTCAATTTCGTGATCGAAAAATTCCTTGAAATTGATGTGTTGGGGAGAGGATTTTCCTTGCCGGTAAAGAGGGGATCCCCAGTTTTTGATCTCTCTTGCCAGTTTTCTAGCTTCTTCAAAACTGCTGTAACCCAGGCGCTGGAAAAACCGGCTGCTGGAAGCCTTTGAAACACCTGCAAGCGAGGCGAGCTCAGTAGCCGTGAATGCGCTTAAATCTCCTGGATAATCAAGGATTACATCTGCAATTTTTCGTTCTGTTTCTGAGAAGTCATCATAGGTCTCATGGATTCGCGCTTCGATGGATTTAATATCTTCTTCTGCCATGTCATTCTCTGTTGTGAAACAATTGTTTCTTATCTCCCATATGGGATTAATGACAGAAAACAGCCATTAATAAAAGGGTTTATTTAATTCATGAAAATAGTGTTACAAATTTATTGACAATAAGAAACAATGATTTCACACTTTTGAAACTTGGATTTCATCCGTCTCACAGGGGGTAAAACCGGATGCCTGATGTGCACCGTCCTGATCTCAGGCCACAAATAGCGTTAAGAGCTATTCAGACTAGCCGTTTCTTCAACAAATATGTCGAGCGCTCAGTCGTCTTCCTGTTGGGGGTTCTGGTTTTGGATGTGTGGCTTGGTATCTTGGCACGTTATGTTTTGCCCGTTGACTGGACATTCACTGAAGAACTTGCCCGGTATTTAATGATTTGGATGGCCCTTATAGCAGTTTCCTGCGCAATTGCGCATCGGGAGCATATTGGAGTGCTGATCCTGTTTGAACGGTTTCCGCCTGAGGGTCGCAAGTGGCTAGCGGTTGCCTTCGATGTGATTGCGTTCTGTTTCTTTGCGGTGATTTTTTACTATGGCATTGGCATGGTTGATCGCGGATTTAACCGCTACACCATGATCAACGAAATTCCAAAAGCCTATCCCTTTATTGGAGTTCCAGTCGCAGCTGCATTGTGTTGTTTGCAATTGGCGTTGGTCGCTGTTCATGACTTTTTCTCTCCGGATGCACATGTGGCGGCAGAACGGGCGGAGGTGTAAGTCATGGTACTGGTTGCACTTACATTTTTTGGTCTGATGGTTTTGGGTATGCCGGTTGGCATGGTCATGGGTGTTGCGGGCCTCGTTGGTATTCTTGACATGGGGGGCGGAACATTTATCCGGATGGTGCCAGATCGGATGTTTGCCGGCCTCGACCTATTTCCATTTCTTGCCATGCCATTTTTCATTTTGGCTGGCGAGATTATGAATAAATCAGGCATCACCACAAATCTGGTCAAGTTTGCGGACGCGCTTGTTGGCTGGATGCGGGGCGGTATGGCTCACTCCAACATGCTTGCCTCAGTCATGTTCGCTGGCATTACCGGAGCCGCGACAGCGGACGCCGCAGCATTTGGCAATACACTGGTTCCTGCCATGGAAAAGCAGGGTTACACCCGTCGTTTTGCCTGTGCCGTGACAGCAGCGGGCTCAATTATTGGCCCAACGATCCCGCCTTCAACGCTCGCGGTTATTTATGGATCACTGATGGGGGTCTCTATTGCCGGACTATTTGCTGCCGGCATCTTGCCAGGTCTTCTGATTTGTGTGGTCTGTATGCTTTTGATTGCTGTTTTTGGAACAAGGTGGAAACTTCCAAAAGGTCAAAAACGCCCAAGCCTTCTTGGTATCTTCAAGGCATTTCGGTCCAGCTTATTGGCACTAATTTTGCCCGTATTCATTCTGGGATCTATTCTTGGTGGAATTGCGACCCCTACCGAAGCGGCCTCAATCGCTCTTGCTTATGCACTTTTCATTGGTGGTGTCATTTACAAAGCGCTGACTTGGCCTGATCTATACGCGATGATGCTCCGCACAGCCCGGATTACTGGCGTTATATTCCTGATCATTGCCGCGGCATCTATCCTTGGATGGTGGATGACCTTTAATCAGATACCTCAGACGATCGCTACAGGTTTTCTCAGTATTTCCTCTAATCCGCAAGTCATTATTGGACTAATCCTCGCCCTGTTGCTGTTCATTGGTTTGTTTATGGATATCAACGCGACCTTGATTATTCTCGCGCCTGTTCTGGCGCCACTAACCTTAAAAATTGGAATGGACCCTGTTCATGCAGGGATCATGATTATCCTAGCCCTCAACATTTCCTTAATGACCCCACCTGTGGGTGCCTGCCTTTTTGTACTGGCATCGGTTACCAAGGAAAAGGTTGAGAATATTACCAAAGCTCTTTGGCCATTTTTATTAGCTGAAGTCGCGGTCTTGCTGCTGATTGCCTATTGGCCGGACCTAACACTCGCTATCCCTCGAATGCTCGGGTTGTAGCGGTTTTTCTTTAATTTTGCCATCTTGAATCTATGGGAGATCAAACATGACATTTATGCGTTCCTTTAAAACTCTGGCCTTGGGTGGCCTCGTGAGTGCTGCAATAGCGCTGCCATCCATGGCTGCTGATGTAACAATCCGGTTGGCTCACCTGAACCCAGCAGATCCATTTGCTAGCCATTCCGGCGCGATGACATCTGTATTTAAGTCTCTGGTTGAAACGGCGAGTGGCGGTGATATTGAAGTGCTGCTGTTCCCTGATGGACAGCTCGGAAAAGACAATGAAGTGATCCAGCAGGTTCGCGACGGTATTGTTCAATCCACAATTTCTTCTGCTGGCGGCGTTGCGCAGCATTATCCGCTTGTAGGCGTGTTTGACATACCGTTTGCCTTTCCAAATATCGCGGCAACTGATCGGGTCATGGATCTATCCAGTAATTTCGGTAAGAAATTCGCTGGTGGACTTGAAAAAGAAACTGGTCTGAAGGTTCTGGGCCTATTGGATAGCGGCGGGTTCTTTGCCTTCACCAACTCAAAACGTCCAATTACGTCTGTTGAAGACATGAAAGGTCTTCGGATCCGTACCATGACCTTGCCAACTCATCAGGCAATGGTGAACTCACTCGGCGGTCAGGCAACCCCACTGCCATGGGCAGAAGTTTACACTGCTTTGCAAACTGGTGTTGCTGATGGACAGATGAACCCTATCCCGGTTATTGCCTTCGCAAAGTTTGATGAAGTTCAAAAATACCTCTCCATCACTAATCACGTGATTACACCTTATGTTTGGACAATGAACCAGGATTTCTACAATGGCCTGTCAGCAGAGCACAAAGAGATTGTGGACTGGGCAGCTAAGGTTGCGGTTAATGCTGGGCGTGGTATGTCCCGTGTAATTGAAGCTTCCGCAAAAGGCTTGCCAAAACTTGCTGAGAAAATGGAAATCAACGCAATTCCGGCTGCAGAAATGCAGAAGTTTGCAGAAGCTGCTCAACCTGCCGTTCGCAAGTTGATCGAAGAAAAGTATGGTGCTGAAGGTATTGAAATGCTGGATGCAATGTTGGCTGAAATTAAAGGCTAACCTTCCTGAACCGGTGTCAGTTTTCATGCTGGCACCGGTATTTGTTCTGACTTATTTATAAATTTGGATAAACAATCCCCATGTTGAAGTCCGTTTCCTTAAACGATTATTTTGATTTTTCACTCCCGGTTACGCATGTCAGCAACCAGAATGCCATAAAAGGTTCTGATATTAGCGGGCACGAGAAGGTGTTGGTTGGTGAGCAAGATCGTAGCAAGGCCTTTGCTGAAATCTCTTCCTGGCCAGGTTATGCAAAAACACCGTTGCTGAGCCTGGCTGGTTTGGCGCAGGAATGTGATGTTGCCTCTATAGCTTACAAAGATGAGGCTGGTCGCTTTGGTCTTGGCAGTTTTAAGGCACTGGGTGGTTCTTATGCTGTCCTACTGGTCATTAAGGAAAAGCTTGGCGGTGATATTTCAACCCAGGACATTTTGAACGGCAAATACAAAGATGAAATTGCCCAGATGACAGTTTGCTCAGCCACAGATGGAAACCATGGTCGCGCGGTGGCATGGAGTGCAGAGCGCTTCGGTTGTCGCTGTGTCATTTACGTGCATGAGCGGGTTAGCCAGGGTCGGATGGATGCGATCGCAGCATATGGTGCTGAAGTCCGTCAGGTTCCAGGCAATTATGACGATGCGGTTCGAGAGGCTGCTCGAGTTTCAGAGGAAAATGGCTGGACTGTGGTCTCAGATACGTCTTACGAGGGATACGTGACGATCCCCCGGAATGTGATCAAGGGCTATACAGTGATGGTCAGCGAGGCGATTGATCAGCACGAACAGGAATTTGGCGTCGCTCCCACACATATCTTTGTGCAAGGGGGTGTCGGTGCACTGGCGGGTGCGGTTGCCTCAAGTTTTTGGGAGCATTATGGAAGCCAGCGTCCGCGCTTTATTGTCGTAGAACCCGATACCGCGGCTTGTCTTTTGGAAAGTGCAAAAGCTGGAAAACCGGCTGTTGTAAAAGGCGATTTGGATACTTTGATGGCAGGTCTCGCTTGCGGAGAGGTTTCCCTCCTGGGATGGGAGATTTTGAAGCTGGCCGCAGATGATTTCATGTCCATTTCTGATGCCGCAGCCGTCAGCGCTATGCGTTTACTGGCAGATCTTAAATGTGTTGCGGGTGAAAGCGCTGTGGCAGGCCTTGCCGGGTTTATTCTTGCAAATCATGATCCAAAGTTAAAAGTTGATTTGGGTCTAAATAAAGATAGTCGCTTATTGTTCTTTGGCTCTGAAGGCGCAACAGATCCAGAGCTGTACCAAGAGCTGATCGGAAAGACTGCAAGTGAGGTCATTGCCGCAAAATGACCAAAACTACATTTTCGATCAATATCGAACGTCTCAATAATAGAATCCAGAAGCTCGGTGAAGTTGGTGCGCTTCAAGGGGGCGGCGTTTGTCGTCTTGCGCTATCAGAAGAAGACCGTCTGGGCCGGGACCTTGTTCGGAGTTGGATGGAAGATCTTGGCCTTGACGTTACTGTTGACCGTATTGGAAACATCATTGGAATTCGAGAAGGGCGCCAGGCTCTACCACCGGTAATGACAGGATCTCATATAGATACGGTTCGGACAGGTGGTCTTTATGACGGAAATCTTGGTGTTCTCGCTGGATTGGAGGTTATCGCCTGCTTGAATGATCTGGGTCTTGAGACTGAACGGCCTGTGGCTGTTGGTATTTTCACCAATGAAGAAGGCGCTCGTTTCGCACCCGATATGATGGGTAGTCTTGTCTATGTGGGCGGACTGGATCTGGATGAAGCCCTCGAAACAACTGGTATCGATGGCAAATCGGTTGGAGATTGTCTTTCCGAGATCGGTTATGCCGGTAAAGCACATGTTGGAAGTCCTGAGGTTCATGCTTTCTTAGAATTACATGTGGAGCAGGGGCCTGTACTTGAAGAAGAAGGCGTGATGATCGGTGCTGTTAATAAAGTGCAGGGCATTTCTTGGACGGAGTTCACAATAAAAGGTGTCTCCAATCATGCTGGCACCACTCCCATGCGCCTGAGACGTGACGCCGGATATGTTGCAATGGAAACTGGTCAGTTTGCCCGGAAACTAGCAAAGCGGATGGGTGGTGATCAGGTGGCGACTGTCGGGGCCTTCAAATTGACGCCTAATCTTGTGAATGTGGTCCCAAATCAAGCAATCTTTACAGTTGACCTTCGAAATACGAACAACGAGAAATTGCTTGAAGCAGAACAGGAGCTGTTTGCCTTTGTTGAGGAGATTGCAGCTGCAGAGGGGGTTAGTGTCAGTCGCAGAGAGCTTGCCAGATTTGATCCAGTTGATTTTGATGATGGTCTTGTTGGACGGGTAGCCGGATGGGCTGAGCATCTTGGATATAGTGTCAAAACGATGCCGTCTGGTGCGGGGCATGATGCTCAGATGCTGGCAAGAGTTTGTCCGACGGCCATGGTTTTTGTCCCGTCTGAGAATGGTATTAGCCACAATATTAAAGAATATACCGCTCCCGAGGAAATCGAGCGAGGGGCCAATATCCTGCTTAATCTGATGATTGAGCTTGCACAAGAAAAACGGAGCTTTTCATGAGTCAGTCTTCAAAATTATCCCGGCCCGTGGTGAGCGCGGTTGCACAGCTTGGCCCTATTGCCCGATCTGATAGTCGAAAAGTCGTTGTTGATCGCATGATCGCTCTCCTTGAAGAAGCCAAGGTGCGCGGTGCTGAACTGGTAGTCTTTCCTGAGTTGGCGCTAACCACTTTCTTCCCGCGCTGGTATATGGAAGAACAGGATGAAATTGATACCTTCTTCGAGACAGAAATGCCTGGTCCTGATACGCAGGCGTTTTTTGATCGGGCGAAGGAACTTGGAATAGGGTTTTATCTTGGCTATGCGGAACTCGCAATGGAGGGCGATACCGTTCACAGATACAACACCTCCATCCTGGTGGAAAAATCAGGTGAAATAGTCTCAAAATATCGGAAAGTTCACTTGCCCGGGCACTTTGAGCATGAGCCCTGGCGACCATTTCAGCATCTGGAAAAGCGGTATTTTGAAACGGGTGATATTGGATTTCAGCCTGCCAAGGCGTTTGGTGGTGTAATTTCAATGGCACTTTGCAATGATCGGCGTTGGCCTGAAATGTATCGGGTGAATGCGCTGCGCGGCGCGGAGATGTTGTTGTTGGGGTATAATACACCCATTCACTACCCGCCGGTGCCAGAACATGATCATTTGCAGGGTTTTCACAATCACCTGTGTATGCAGGCGGGAGCCTATCAAAATGGAATGTGGGTTCTTGCTGCGGCAAAGGCTGGTAAAGAGGAGGGTTGTGACCTGCTTGGACAGAGCTGTATCATTGCACCAACAGGTGAAATCGTTGCCCAGGCATCAACTCTTGAGGATGAATTAATTGTTCACGTTTGTGATCTGGAACGAACAAGGGAAATTAGAGAAAATATCTTCAATTTTGCCCTGCACCGCGAACCTCAGCACTATGGGCCTATAACAGAAATGAAAGGTCCAAAATAACCCATCCTTTTTCTAGGAAAATTCGGCATTAAAAAATGAAAAGTCGAATATTCAGCTCTCTGAACCTTATATGAGAGTGGTTATCGCGCTGCCGATAAGCTCGGAGCGCGATAATAATAGGGCTTAATTTTCGATCTCTGGCCTGACAAGCCATTCTTTACCGCGAAGCATGGCTTTCCAATAAACAGGTGGAAGAATTTTTTCTTTCAGGAGCCAGGCCAGATGGCTTGGTTTTTCCCCATTGATAATCCATTTAGGGAAACTGGGCAGTAATTTGCCGCCGTATCCAAATTCAGCAAGAACGATTTTGCCTCGCTCAACTGTTAGCGGACAGGATCCGTAACCATCATAATGGGAAATACCGTTCCCTCTGCTCATATCATTGAGAACATTCTGGGCAACGATCGGAGCTTGTTTTCGGGCCGCAGCTGCAGTTTTCGCATTGGGGGCGTTCATGACATCACCCAGGCTCCAGATGTTGTCATATGTTTTGTGACGGAGAGTATTTTGGTCCACGTCAACCCAGCCGGCCTCATCTGCTAATGGACTAACCCGAATGAAATCCGGAGCACATTGCGGCGGACAAACATGGATCATGTCAAACTCTCGTTCCACTTTTTCCACAGCGCCGTCTGCATCGGTCTTATTAAAAGTTGCAACTTTGCGGTTTCCGTCAATAGCAACGAGGTTATGATTGAATTTGAGATCCGCATCATACTTTTTAATATATTCCATCAACGCGGGAACATATTCCTTAACGCCAAAAAGAACTCCACCAGCATTGTAAAATTCAATGTCAATTTTATTCAGGACACCCTGACGGAACCAATGATCTGCTGAGAGGTAAAGGGCCTTTTGTGGTGCTCCGGCACATTTAATGGGCATAGGAGGTTGGGTGAAGAGTGCGGTTCCTTCCTTCAGGGCCTTCACTAATTCCCAAGTGTAGGGTGCAAGATCGAAGCGATAGTTGGAGGTGACACCATTTTTGCCAAGGGTTTCCACAAGCCCATCAACCTTGTGCCAGTTAAGCTTTAGCCCAGGGCAGACAACAAGCCGATCATATTTAATCAGGCGGCAGCCTTCTAATAGAACTGCGTTCTTGTCTGGCTCAAATGCAGCGACGGCAGCCTTAATCCAGTGCACACCTTTTGGAAGAACAGACGAAAGCGTTTTTACGGTTTCGTCAGCGTCAAAGACGCCTCCGCCAACCAATGTCCAGCCGGGCTGATAATAGTGGATATCTGCTGGATCAATGATCGCGATATTAAGATCCTGTGCTCGCCCGAGGATTGAGGAAGCAACTGAGATCCCGGCAGAACCTGCGCCTACAATAACAACGTCATATTGCCCATCAATGTCGTTGGCTGGTGTCTTGCCATTGTTCAGAATTCTTCGGACAACACCTGTCATATCGTAACCAGCATTTTTCGCTTTCGTCAGGATATCTGCAACCGGCATATGGCCAGCCCTGCTCAACGCCCATAAAGTGGTGGAACGGGTACCACTTCGGCAATAGGCGAAGGCAGGTTTGGGGGCACTGGCATAAATACCAGCAAAGGTTTCCGCATCTTCGTCGGTTACCTTGCCGGTTTGAACGGGTTGATAAAAAGCTTGAAGACCAAGTTTCTGGGCCTCTGCCTCAATCTCAGAAAAACTAGGCTGATCATTACCTTCACCGTCAGGACGATTGCAGATAATTGATTTGAAGCCAGCTTCTTTGAGGGCTTTAAGGTCTGAAGCCAGTATTTGTGGTGACACACTTAGTTCGTCATCAATCTTTTTGATGTCCATGATTTCCTCCCCAGGAAAATGTTGAAGGCTTAGACAGCGTCAAGTGGGATTTTTAGATATCGCGTCCCGTTGTCTTCAGCAGGGGGTAGGTCACCTGCGCGGACATTGACTTGGACAGATGGTAGAATAAGAACAGGCATATCCAGCTCTTTGTCACGGTTGGTTCGCATCTCTACAAATGCATTTTCATCAACCTTGTCATTTACGTGAATATTGCCTTCTTTTTCAGCAGCGACAGTTGTCTCCCAAATATAGTCCCGGCCATTGGGTGCATAATCATGGCAGAGGAACAGACGGGTTCCAGGATCGAGAGCCAAAATTTTCTGGATGGACTGGAAAAGTTGACGGGCATCTCCACCTGGGAAATCGCAACGGGCCGTTCCAAAGTCTGGCATGAACAGGGTATCGCCGACAAAGGCTGCATCACCAATCACATATGTTGCGCAGGCTGGGGTGTGGCCAGGAGTATGGATTACTTCAGCTTTCATGTTACCAATCATGAAAGTCTCACCATCTTCGAACAGATGATCGAACTGGCTTCCATCAGTGGAAAACTCTGGCTCTAGATTAAACAGGGACTTGAAAACTCCCTGAACCGTATCGACTTTGGACCCAATTCCGGTTTTACCGCCTAACTTTTCTTTTAAATAGGGTGCGGCTGTTAGATGGTCTGCATGGACATGAGTTTCCAGAATCCATTCAACCGTGAGATTTTTTTCCTTGATAAAGGCAATGACTTCGTCAGCTGACACAGTAGATGTCCGGCCTGATTTTGGATCATAATCATGGACACTGTCGATGATGGCCGCTTTACTTGTTTCAGGATCCCATACGATATGGGTTGCGGTGAATGTCGCCTTATCAAAAATTGTTTTTACATTTGTTGTCATGGTCAGCACTACCTTAAATAGATTTATTTGATTTTCAGGATCGTTTACAGGTTTTAATACCAAATAGGGAATAAGCCGGACAATATCCAACCAGACCTGTCAAAAGAGGGATCAGTCCGATCCATCCCCAAGGTGTCTGGGGGCCCGTAAATACAAGGGCCAGCAAAAGGGCGCCAACTGCGACACGCAGGGTTCTGTCTATTTTCCCGACATTTAACTGCATTTTCGACTCCTGATTTTGATTTCACAAGTCTATTATTCTACCGTAGCCTTGGAATGTCTGTGACTAAGTCACATAGCGAGAAAAGGGTTGAAATGGGCGCAATGGGGTGGATTGATCAATTTCCGGATCTTGCAAGCTTACCGCTTGCGGATAGGGAGCTTTTGGAGGAACAGGCCAACATCATTGAGATACCGGCAGGTAAAACAGTTTTTGCCCCTGGGTTAAAGGCCGAAAGTTTTCTCCTTTTACTGCAAGGAACAGTTCGTGTTCAGCAAACTTCGGCCTCAGGAAGGGAAATCGTTCTATATCGGGTCAGTGGCGGAGAAACCTGTATTATGACAACAGCTTGTCTCCTCTCAAACGAACTTTATAGCGCTGAGGGAATTACCGAAACGGATGTCACCGCGGTCTCAATTTCAAAGGAAGCATTTGAGACAGCTATAGCCAAATCACCCGGTTTCCGGCGATTGGTTTTTTCTCAATATTCAAACCGGATTTCAGATGTGATGCATGTCGTTGAAGAGGTCGCCTTTGAACGATTAGATAAACGGTTGGCGGCTCGCTTGCTGCAACTTGCTGATTCTGAAGGGAATATCAATATTACGCATCAAGCTTTGGCGGCAGAGCTTGGGACCGCCCGTGAAGTCGTGGGGCGACAACTCAAAGAATTGGAAAGGCGGGGCTGCGTATCCATTGCTAGGGGAAGCATCCATTTAAAAGACCCTGAAAAACTAAGTGGGTTTGCCATTGAATAAAAAGGTGTGGCGTTGTCAGATCCCCAAGGAATCCCGCATTTTGTAAAAGAGAACAGAAGGCGCTAAAAACCAGGGATTGCCAGAATAAAGAGGTCTTGTCTGAAACGGGACGTTATCAAACGCTGTTTTACCTTCAGCCTTTCCGGCAACTTTCAAGCCTGTTTTCATACCTAGATACCCCGCCATTCCGACGCCAGAGCCGCAATAACCCATCGCGTAATAGAGATTATCCTCTTCGCCTGCATTCATAAGACTATCAAAAGTAAAGGCCACAAATCCCATCCAGGAACTGGAAATTCCAATGCCTTCCAACTCTGGAAATACATTTCGGAGGACCTTGTGCAGTTTTTCGCCGCTTGATCTGGGGTTGGTTTCAGAGAGCGACACCCGGCCGCCAAAGATGATCCTTTTGTGGTCTGGTGAGGGCCGATAGTAGTACACGACCTTTCGGGTATCACTGATAATTCGATTGGTTGGCATTAGTTTTTTCATCAACTGCGGGTCGATAATATCAGTCGCGATTACATAACTGCCGATCGGGATTACCCGACGCTGATGCCAGCGGGACAAAGACCCGCTATAGCCATTCGTTGCGAGGACAACTTTTTTTGCATGAATTTCACCTTTTGCCGTATGGACAGTGAAACCCTTGCTCTCTCGATTGATATTTGTGGCCGGGCATTGGGCTATTAATTTTGCCCCTGCTTTCTCAGCAGTTGCGACCAAGCCAGCATGATATTTCGCTGGATGAAGACTGCCATGTCGCGGGTATACTACACCCCCATAATACGCATCTGTCCCAAGTTCTTTATATTGTTCATCTCGCGGGATTAGGAATGCGTCGTCAGCCAGTTCCTCTCTGGCAGGTGCAAGGTTTCTGGCCAGCTTTTCATAGTGCCGCGGCGAATGGGCCGCGTGATAACGCCCAACAACATCGAAGTCACATTCAATTTGCTCTGTTTCAATGAACTCTTGAGTCCAGGAGAGGGAGTTCTGACCTTCCCGATAGATGGCGAGTGCCTGATCACTGCCAAACCGGCCCACAAGTTCGCTATATGTGGGTTTGATGCTGGTGCTAATTTGACCACCGTTTCGAGTGCTGCATCCCCATCCCAAGTCTTCAGCATCAACAACGACTGTATCCATACCTGCTCTGGCCGTTTGGATACCCGCATGTAGCCCTGTATATCCGCCGCCGATAATCACAACATCAGCCTTTTTCGTGAGCTCTGCCTGTGCGGGATATGGCGTAGCGTCAGCCCACCAGTAGGGTGTTTCGGAATAGTCAGGTGCAAAATGCTGATCAGCCATAAGTTTCTCGCTTCTTGCTATCAGGTTTCTTGCAGGATCATATCGGCAGCTTTTTCACCAACCATCATGGCAGGTGCATTGGTGTTACCAGATGTGAGGGTCGGAATAAGGAATGAACGGTCGCGTTAGCTTGTTAGCGTGAAGCCTTTCAACCGTTCAGTTAGCAGATGAATACTCGCCGGGTCGATATTGGCAAACGCAAAACGCAGATAAGAGTCTTGTCCGTTTCCAAAAAATGTACCCGGCAGACAGCTAACCCCATATTCGCGGCCTAGTTTTTCTGCAATCACTTCAGACGAAACGCCGTCGAAATCATGCTTGATATAGGAAAAATAGGCGCCAATTGATGCAACATGCCACTTCTCAAGTGGTCTTAAGGCTTCTTTTAATGCCTCAGCCCGACGGGCGATTTCATTGCGGTTTTCGGCCCGCCAGTTATCGAGTTCCACGATGCCTTTTGCAACGGCACCTTGGGGAGGACGGGGTGCACAAATCTGTAGATTATCCATCACCTTGATGATCTGTTGTATTGCGGTCTCACCAGCGATAATGGCACCAAGCCGATGTCCAGGTATGCAAAAGGATTTTGAAAAGCTGTAGAGCTGAATAAAGTTCTCCCCCCAGCTACTTTTAGCAAAAAGGTCATGAGGATGCGACTGATCCAAGGGGAGAAAATCCCGATAGGTTTCATCGAGGATCATCCAAATTCCTTTTTTCTGGCAAAGGAAAAGTGCCTCTTCAAGCCACTCTGCAGGGTAAATAGCACCCGTTGGGTTGTTGGGGGAGACCAGCATGATGGCCTTGACCGTCGGATCAAGTGCCGCTTCCAGGTCACTAATTCGCGGAATGAAATTGTTCTCTTCGCTAAGGGCAAAGCGTTTGACGCCGATCCCCAGCATGTCCAGCGTTGTGTCATGATTGAAGTAGAAGGGATCACTCAAAAGAATACTGTCGCCCGCGCCAGCTATCGTCATAACGGCGGCAACAAAAGCCTGATTGCAGCCTGAAGTGATGTGGATTTGATGAGTTCCAATGGGGCTTCTATAGATATTGCTAACCTCCTTCGCATAGGCTTCTCGCAAATCCAAATCCCCCTCGATCGGGCCATAACCAGTATAGCTTGCGTCGCCTGCTGTTTCTTTGAGCCAAGTCAGCATTTCAGGAGCAGGTGGATACCCCGGTACAGCCTGTGCAAGATCCAGTAGCTTTCCTCTGGATCCATCATAGGCTTTTGCCCATTTTTGAACGAGCGGGATAGGTGGCAAAGATAAGGTATCAATCAGCGGGTTGAAGGCGGCAGAGGTCATTTGGGTCCGTTATAGATTATAAGGTGCGTTGCGTTGTTTCGGAATTGGGAACCGGCATTTCGGCCTGGTCCTCTTCTAGGGCTTCAAAGAGCCATTCAATAAAGGCGTCTACAATTGGTGTAGAGCGAATTTCATTTTGACTTGCGATATAGAATGCATCATTCGCCGGAACAGCCAGATCAAAGGGGATTACAAGGTCGCCAGTATGAAGCAGGTTGCTGGCGGTCAGGGTATCGCCAAGGGCAATCCCTTGTCCCTGCAAGGCAGCATCAATTGCCAACCGGGCGTCCCCCATATAATGTTGTTGCCGAGGGGAGAGACCAAGCGCCCCTGCTGTTCCAAGCCAGGTTTGCCATTCCCGACCATCATCTGCGTGCAGGATTACATGATCTTCCAGATCATCAAGTGTGCGAATAGCATGACGGTTAGCATGGGTTGGGGATGTAACAGGGAAGAGGTCAAACTGCGTCCAGTGGCTGAGCCAGCAATCCCGCCTGGGCGGATCTCCATAAAGAATCGCCACATCTACATCTGCGTTAAAGAGCAGCGATTTATCGACAGAAGCTGTAAAATGGAGCTGGATTTCAGGATATTGTGCACAAAAGCGATTAATACGGGGGACCAACCAAAAGGAAAGTAAGGCAGGCGGGCAGGCAATGGAGAGCTTACCGCTGGTCGTCGGTCTGTTCATGCGCACGGCTGCTGCAGTTATTTCCCGAAAAGCAAGCGTTACAGCAGGTAGAAGCTGGTTGCCTTGCGCTGTGAGTTTCAAGCCTTGCGCTTCTCTTTCAAACAGTTTCAACCCAAGGGATTTCTCGAGTGCCTTGATCTGATGGCTGATCGCACTATGAGTTACATTGAGTTCTTTTGCTGCTGCTGTGACGCTTCCAGATCTTGCTGTGGCTTCAAAAGCGCGTAGCGGTTTCAGCGGTGGCAGCGACGAGGACATTCAGGTGATACACTTTCAAAACTTATATGTGAATTTTTCTCACATGGCGGCAGGAACAATATCAATTGCTTTTTCGAATTTTATTCACAACAATTATGTTCGTCAATCGAGGAATAAGGGATTTCGAGGCTTGAGGGGTCGTCTGAAATCTAATTATTCAATAATGCTAGAGAGTTGATTATTTCTCGTATGTGAAAAAAATACAGACAGGTGCAAGATGTCAAAGACTTGGAACCCGGAGAGGTTAGAGGAACTCCGTGCGCAGTTTGGCGAAAGCCATGGCGGTGAGTTACATGATCCGGAATTTCAAAAAGTTGCGAACCAAATCTTCTCTGGAGAGGGAACGCGCCTTGCCCCTTATTCAGGTGTCCCAACGTTTCTGGATGCCCCATACCGTCATGTCACTGACCTTGCGACCCAAATTTCAGATTTGCAGGTTGCTCTGATCGGGATTCCAATGGATTTGGGTGTGACCAACAGGCCTGGTGCGCGCTTCGGCCCGCGCGCTCTTCGTGCGATTGAACGTATTGGTCCCTATAACCATGTCCTGAAAACAGCGCCAGTACAGGAACTCGCTGTTGAAGATATTGGTGATGTTGCTTTTGACAGTCGTTATCGGCTTGAAAAGAGCCTTGATAATATTGAAGCCTATATCAACAAGGTTGTTGATGCGGGTGTTGTCCCGCTATCAGTGGGCGGTGATCATTCCATAACTCATCCCATTCTGAAGGTTGTCGGTCGGGAAGCCCCTGTTGGTCTTATCCATATTGATGCCCATTGTGATACGGGCGGCTCTTTTGATGAAACAAAATTCCATCATGGCGGCCCATTTCGAAATGCGGTGCTGGATGGGGTTCTGGATCCGACACGGACCGTTCAAATTGGGATCCGGGGGTCTGCTGAATATTTGTGGGAATTTTCAGAGAAATCTGGAATGACGGTTATTCACGCAGAAGATGTTCCTCATATGGGCATTGCCGCAGTAATCGAAAAAGCCCGGGAAGTGGTCGGTGATGGGCCTGTCTATGTTACGTTTGATATTGACGGGATTGATCCTTCTTTCGCACCAGGGACGGGTACGCCGGAAGTGGGCGGATTGACCACACGGGAAGTACTGGAATTTTTACGGGGTTTGAAAGGCTTGAATATCTGCGGTGGTGATGTTGTGGAAGTTGCTCCCCAATATGATCCGACAACGAATTCAGCTCATGTGGGTGCACAGGTTCTTTTTGAGATCCTGAGCCTGATGGCTTTCAGTCCATTTTTGAAAGACAAACAATAATAATCAAGCAAGGGATAACCTCGTGTGTGCCAAGGAATTTAAACAGAGGAGTGCAATATGTCTGAAATAAAATCAAAGGGGATTACACGGCGCGCTGCATTAGGCGCAGGCGCAGCTGGTGTTGTCGCGTTTTCCATGCCATCCATCATCCGCGCGAATGAGCGGTCACTGAAGGTTGGTGTTTACGGAGGGTACTTTAAGGACTCTTTCGATAAGCATATCTTCCCAGGCTTTACCGAAGCGACCGGTATTGCTGTAGAATCTGTGGCGGAGCCAACAGGTGAAGCATGGCTTGTTCAGTTGGAGCAGGCAGCCCGCGCAAAACGCGCACCGGCTGACGTTTCCATGATGTCTCAGGTAGCCATGCTGAAAGGCCAGAAAACAGATCTTTGGGCAGCACTTGACCTGTCCAAGATCCCGAACAGTGAAAACTTGCTTGGTAACTTTATCAATAAGTATCCTGACGGTCGTGTGGCTGGTGTTGGCGCCGTGTCTTGGTATGTAAATCTGGTTTCCAATACTGAAGTCATTAAGGAAGAGCCAACTTCCTGGGCCGCCATGTGGGATGCAGCTCGTGAAGATCAATTGGGTCTTTTGGCGCTGGTCTCCAACTCCTTCCTATTGGAGGTGACAGCGAAAACTTTCCTCGGTGGTACCCAGGTCCTGGATACGGAAGAGGGAATTCTCAAAGCTTTTGATAAGCTGGCTGAAGTTAAACCAAATGTCCGTCTATGGTACCGGGATGAAGCTCAGTTTGAGCAAGGCTTGAAGTCCGGTGAGATCCCAATGGGTCAATATTATCATGATGTTACAGGTCTTGCGATTGCTGATGGCCACCCTGTTCGTTCAACCTTCCCTAAAGAAGGGGGTATTCTGGACAGCGGTAGCTGGGCGCTTTCCCGTGCCTCAGATAAGGTTGAAGAGGCGCATATCTTCATGAACTATATGAGCCTTCCAGATGTGCAGTCTGAGATGTCTCGTAAAGTTGGAACATCACCAACTGTGAAGCGGCCTCTTTTGAACCTGACAGCCGATGAATTTGCGTCTGTGTCATCCGAAATCGACCCGATCATTCCGCGCTACGACATGTATCAGAACCGTTCTGACTGGTTGAACCAGAAGTGGACAGAACTGATTGTTGGCTAAGCCGCAAGAGGCGTATATCCTTACGTATTAGATGTTAAAATTAGGCTGGCTGGAGTTCAAGAAGCTCCAGCCAGTTTTTAAAGAGTAAAGTGAGGCGGAATGTCGGGACTAACCTTGACGGGAATTCGCAAGGAATTTGGATCCTTTGTAGCCGTAAAAGATGTAAATCTGGACATACCTGAAGGCAGCTTCGTATGTCTGCTTGGGCCTTCTGGTTGCGGCAAGACAACGCTTCTTCGCATGATTGCTGGTCTTGAAGATCCAACCAATGGTGATATCCATCTTGATGGTGAAGATATTACTCGCATTCCAACACACAAACGGAACCTTGGCATGGTGTTTCAGTCCCTTGCTTTGTTCCCACATCTCAGCGTCGCTGAGAATATTGCTTATTCTTTGCGGATCCGGAAAAGTAGTAAGAGCGAGCAGCAGGCTCGGGTGAAAGAACTACTGGATCTCATCCATTTACCGGGATATGAAAACCGGATGATCAATCAGCTTTCCGGCGGACAGCGCCAACGCGTTGCCATTGCTCGGGCGCTGGCATTGTCACCAGGTCTCTTTCTGTTGGATGAGCCGCTTTCGGCTCTTGATGCCAAGCTGCGCGAGGATATGCAGCTTGAACTTCGCCAGTTGCAGCAAAAACTGGGAATCACGACGATTGTCGTTACTCATGACCAAAGAGAAGCCATGACAATGGCCGATCTGGTCGTTGTGATGGGCGAGGGGAGAATTCGGCAGGCAGCCAGTCCCGTTGATATCTACCGAAAACCTGCAGATAAGTTTGTCGCCGACTTCATTGGCGCGACAAACCTTCTGGAAGTTGCTGCAAATGGGGCAGGGGTTCCCGTATTCAAATCATTTCCCCTCAAGGATCTGCGATTGCCTGAAGGCCATTCGAGCGCAACACTTTCAATCCGACCTGAAGATGTCCGTATTGTGAGTGCTGAGGTCGGAGATCTGACGGGCAAGGTTGTCTTCATCCGTGATCTTGGGAGTACGGTTGAAACTTTTGTTGAGATTGAGGGTCAGCAAATGACAACAGTGACGTCTCCACGTGATCGGCAGGATCTGAAAATTGGTGATGAGGTCGGTTTAAATCTGCCGGCTGAAAATTGTGTGATGCTCACCCAATGATGCAACTGCCCCCCAAATCGATCCGGGATTATGGTCCCTTATTTTATCCAGCTCTCATGCTGTTGGTGTTTTTTGTGATCCCCTTCGGTACCATGATCGCCGTTAGTTTCTTTCAGCGGGATGTGGGCGGATTTTACACGCCAGATTTTGTTCTCAGCAATTATGAGCGGTTTTTTAGCCTGTTTTTTGCCAAGGTATTGGGCTTTTCCCTGATGCTGGCCATGATGGTGGCGGTTATCTGTGTCGCAATTTCTTTTCCCTTTACCTACCTGCTGACCAAAACTTCCCGCCCAACACAGGTCATATGGCTGATTGGCATCCTTTCTGTTTTGTCATTGTCAGAGGTGATTATTGGCTTTGCCTGGTCTTCTCTTTTTTCCCGAACGGCGGGACTTTCAAATGTGCTGGTATGGTTGGGGCTTTTGGAAAAACCCACCGCTTACTATCCGGGATTTGGGGCAGTGTTGACCGCTATGGTTTATCAAGCACTCCCATATAGTATTCTGGTGCTCTATCCATCTTTGGCCCGCTTTGATACCAGTTTTCTGGAAGCGGCGAGAACTATGGGTGCGTCACCAATAAGGGCCTTTCTGAATGTCCTGTTCCCAGTTCAGAGAAATACTCTTTTGGCTGCCTTGATTATGGTCTTTGTCTTTGCCCTTGGAAGCTATTTAATCCCGCAAATTCTGGGGCGCCCCCAACATTGGACCCTCTCGGTGCTGATTACGGATCAGGCCATTTATCAGTCCAACATGCCATTTGCTTCCGCAATGGCCGTGTTCTTGGTGCTGATGTCGCTGGCTTTGGTTGGACTAACATTACTTATTGGCCGGAAGACGGAGGTTGTGAGATGAACGCTCGTCTTTCCCGCACCCTGTTCTTTGCATGTGTTGCTTTTTTCATGCTGCTTCCCCTCATTGTGGTGGTCGGAGTATCCGTTAATGAGAAGCAAAGCCTGACCTTCCCACCAGAAGGGTTTTCACTTTCCTGGTATGCTCAGATTTTTACGGATGCAGGTTGGCGCGATGCTTTGATTAATTCTCTTATCCTGGCCACAGGATCTGCCTTTCTAGCTGTCTCGGTCGCTTTGCCTTTGGCATGGTTTTTATGGCGGTACCGAGCCCCTTGGGCGCAAGTATTTCGGCTGTTGGGTGTTGCACCCTTTATTCTACCACCAGTGATTACTGCGCTTGGGTTCCTGACTTTCTGGGCAACAACTGGCCCTTATGGCGAGCCCTGGACGGCAATTATCAGCCATGGAATTTTCTTTGTTACCTTGCCGTTGGTGACGATTACTCTTGGCTTTTCGTCAATAGACGGTGAGCTTGTTGAGGCGGCTTCAACCATGGGCGCAAATGACAGAACTGTATTTCGCACGGTAATTTTCCCGTTAATCCTGCCCTACCTGATTTCTGGCTTTGCTTTTACTTTCGTCCTATCGCTCAACGAATATATTGTTGCCTACATGACGGTGGGCTTTACCATGGAGACCTTGCCCATCAAGATCTTCAACGCGCTTCGATATGGTTATACACCGACCATGGCAGCGGTTTCATTCCTCTTTGTGTTGGTTGCTGCGGTCGTTTTCAGTCTGATCGCCCGGTTCGGTAACCTGCCAAAACTTTTGGGAAATAACGAGGGCGGTGAATGAAACTCGCCCTTGCGCAGATCAGGAGCCGAAACGGATCTAACACCGATAACCTTGAGAAGATTATCGCAAAAACAGAAGAGGCTGCAGCGACAGGGGCGGACCTTGTCCTGTTTCCTGAGCTAGCCCTTTGTGGTTATGGGAGTGGCGCGGATTTTCCAAAACTGGCATTGGGTTTGGATAGTCCAGAAATTATCAGATTGCAGGGTTTGGTAGACAGGTTGAATATTTCCCTCGTGACTGGTTTTGCGGAACGGGATGAGGATAAGGTCTTCAATAGTGCTCTTTGCGTACAGCCGGGAAAGTCGCCTTTTATCTATCGAAAAGCCTGTCTCTACGGAGATTACGAAAAATCTCACTTTCAGACAGCTCCCGCTGAAACAAAGCTGGTTGAATGCGCCGGCGTTCAGATTGGTCTGCTCATTTGTTATGATGTGGAGTTTCCTGAAAATGTGCGGCGTCTGGCCCTTGCCGGTGCTGATTTAGTGGCGGTTCCAACGGCCCTGCCCAACAGTGATCATAGTGATTTGATTGCGCGAAAATTATTGTCTGTTCGAGCATTTGAAAATCAGGTGTTTATGGCCTACGCGAATTTGTCTGCGAATGGGGATCCTTTTTCCTATTATGGCCATTCGGGCATTTTTGCGCCCGATGGAAATGCCCTAAGTCTCGCCGGTGACGGGGAGGAGACAATTTATGCCGAGATTGACCCTGCCGATTATGTCAAATCCCGCTACGAAAATCCTTACATCAAAGACTTAGAAGGTAAAAATCTTCTCTAGTCTTTAAATTGGTCTTGCCAACAAGGATCGCTTGACTTTTTTGGCAAATCTTAGTTTTCGTAGGCGAAACTTTTTCGGAGTGTCGGTATGTCCAATTTTATCCTGACCGTTAAATGCCAGTCGCGCCGCGGTATTGTCGCCGCTATTTCCACTTTTCTGGCCGATCAGGGCTGTAATATCACCGACTCTGCGCAGTTCGATGATATGGAAACCGGCAACTTCTTCATGCGGACCAGTTTCAATTCAGAAACGGGTGTCGACCTTGCAGCTTTGGAAACAGCGTTTGCGGCTGTCGCGGAAACGTTTGATATGGAATGGGCTATTCACGATGCAGCAGAACGGCCCAAAGTTCTGGTCATGGTGTCCAGCTTCGGTCACTGTCTTAATGATCTTCTTTACCGCTGGCGGATTGGGGCCTTGCCTATTGATATAGTCGGAGTTGTCTCCAATCATCTGACTTACCAGAAAACTGTCGTCAACTATGATCTGCCGTTTCATCACATCAAAGTCACCAAGGATAATAAGCCGGAAGCGGAAGCTCGCTTGATGGAAATCGTTGAAGAGACTGAGACAGATCTGGTAATTCTCGCCCGTTATATGCAGGTCCTTTCTGACCAGCTTTGCCAGAAACTTTCGGGCCGGGTGATCAATATCCACCATTCCTTTTTACCAAGCTTCAAGGGCGCAAACCCTTATAAACAGGCTTATCAACGGGGCGTAAAACTCATTGGGGCGACTGCTCACTACGTAACAGCTGATCTGGATGAAGGACCCATCATTGAGCAGGATGTAGTGCGGGTAACCCATGCTCAGTCTTCAGAGGATTACGTTAGTCTGGGCCGGGATGTGGAGGCGCAGGTTCTCGCCCGTGCAATCCATGCCCATATCCATCATCGGGTATTTTTAAATGGTTTGAAGACAGTCGTTTTCCCAGCAAGTCCCGGGTCCTATAAATCAGAACGGATGGGTTAAGCCGTCAGTAATTCCGCATTCCGGAACCTTTGGTGGGTGGCTTTATGGACCTTGTTGGCGTAAAGTCGCCGCAATATATCAAAGATAGTTAGGGAGGTTCGCACGGTTCCGTATTGAGTAATCGGGACGTAGCGTTTCCTTGAGGTTGAGGATTGCAAGAATGATTAACAAGGTGAAGCCGTCGGTATCGTCGGTTATTTCGCAAATCCCAGACGGGGCTACGGTTATGATCGGTGGCTTTGGGGAAGCAGGAAGTCCAATTGAACTGATCCATGCACTCATTGATCATGGTGCGTCTGATCTGACTGTAATCAATAACAATACCGGAAATGGTGAGGTCGGGTTGGCCGCGCTGATTGGTGCTGGACAAGTGAAGAAAATGATCTGCAGCTATCCACGTTCCTCTCATTCAAAGGTTTTTCCGGAACTTTATCGTGCCGGTAAGATTGAACTGGAACTGGTGCCACAGGGAACTTTGGCTGAGCGGATCCGTGCCGGTGGTGCCGGCATTCCCGCTTTTTATACGCCAACCAGCGTCGGAACGCCGCTTGCGGAAGGTAAAGAAGTTCGTGAAATTAAAGGCCGAGAGTATGTTCTGGAATATGGCTTGACCGCAGATTTCGCGTTAATTCGGGCGGAAAAAGCCGATCCACTTGGGAACCTGACTTATAACAAAGCCGCACGGAATTTTGGTCCGATCATGGCCATGGCGGCCAAGACAACACTGGTTCAGGCGTGTGAGATTGTCAAAGCAGGCGATATCGATCCTGAAATTGTGGTAACCCCCGGTATTTTTGTGGACCAAGTGGTGGAGGTTCCAAACCCTGCCATGGAATCCTACCTGATCGCGGAAGGAGTAACCTACCCATGACCGATACACAGGAAAAACTTGGCCTTAGCCGGCCACAAATGGCGTGGCGTGCTGCCCAGGATTTGGTTGATGGCTCTGTCGTGAATCTCGGTATCGGGATTCCCGAAATGGTTGCGGACTTTGTCCCAGGGGATCGGCAAATTATCTATCATACGGAAAACGGGATTTTGGGTTTTGGACCGCGCCCAGCCGCAGAAGATGAAGATCCGGATCTGATCAATGCTGGTAAGAAGCCTGTTTCTCTGCTGCCCGGTGCTTCCTTCTTTCACCATGCGGATAGCTTTGCCATGATCCGCGGTGGGCATTTGGACTATTGTATCCTTGGTGCCATGCAGGTCTCTGAAGATGGTAATCTGGCCAATTGGTCGACAGGCGCACCGGGGGCAATTCCCGCGGTAGGTGGTGCTATGGATCTAGTGGCAGGTGTTCCAAATGTGTTTATCATTACGGATCATGTGACACGCGATGGTCAGCCAAAACTTATGAAGGCTTGCACATATCCGCTGACCGCTGTTGGTGTGGTGAAGCGCATTTTTACAGATTTTGGAGTCTTTGATGTAACTGAAAAGGGTTTCAGGATCTCGGAAATTGCACCCGGTATCACTCTGGAAGAAGTTAAAGCGAAAACAGATGCAAATCTTCTTGTTCCAGAAAATCTTAAAAAAATGGACGTGCCAGACTCTCTGTAATTGAACCGGTTGTGGGCGTTTGCCTAAAGCAACATGACCTAAAATCTGACGCCAACCGATAGCGCACCAAAGACAGATGGCTCGCTTTGTCCCTGAAACTCTTCAGTTCGGTAAACGAGGGTATAGCTGATCCGTGTGTTTCCAATAGTAAACGCGATACCGGCATTGGCGTCAGCAACCAGGTTCTTCTTATCTACAGAGTGGGAGTCGGCAAATGTATTGCCGTCCAGGAAAATATTTCGGGCAACAGCACGCCCCTCTACGCCGGCAAACAAATACCAGTTGAGCCCATTGTCTGGTTTTTCAAAATACCCTGTTCCGGCAATACCAGGCTTTACACGCAGCGGTGTATCTTGAAGCCCATTATCTGAGGGGCCAATGAAGAAGTTCATCCCTGCGGTACCATGGGTGTGGGCATTTCCTAAGGTGGCACCGTAATAGGGTGAGGCACCCACAGTCAGTCCCATAAAATCAGAACTTTCGAATAGAAAATGACGGCGCTGCCAAGCGACAGACAAGGTCGGTTCTGTTTTAAGCTGATTACGCCATCCTTTTGGCGTTGGGCTGTCAGGCGTAACATGAGTATGGACAAATTTCTGGAATTGTTCTCCGAGTGAATAGGGTCCGACAACCCCAAAGGAGACTTCCAGCTCATCCATATAATTGCTATTTTTCTTATTATGAGTGACCCCGAGGGAGACGTATGTATGTCCGGCCCAAGGGCGGTCGTCTGGATCTTGAGCCACCTGGGTGATGTCCTCAGGCGTGTAGAGGTTATTCCCAATGGAATAAGAAACAGCGATGTCGCCCTCAATCTTACTTGGTAAAAAAGTATCGTTCAGGTCTTTGATGAATTCAGGAATTTCGAAATCAGGGTGTAGTGCTCCGATCCGGACCCCGCTCGTATAATTTTTGTCCGTACCGCGCCCACCAATTGAGTCGTTTTCAATAACAAGGTTAAAAATGATGGGCTCGTCCTTGGCGGGGCTATCTTTAGCTGTTGGGCTGCCTTGAAGGGGTTTTTCATCGGCAAGGCTGGTGGATGCCAGCAAACAGCAAATTATACTCAGGCCAACGGCGGGTTTCATATGATTTATCCAAGGGTTCAGGTTGAATGACTTTGATAAGAGTATTATCGGAATTATGGTCAAAACACGAGTGATCTGTGATGCTTTTTGGGCAGAATAAGGAGGCGTCTTGCGTTTTTCCCACAAGATTATTTTTTGCTAAGATCTGTTTTGTTTCCCGCCAGTCTCTTTCATTGCGGCTCATCAATCAAGATTGAAACGCGTCTTTTCGTCAAACTGAAGCCTTCATAAGGCTTGGACAAATAAGCCTAACAGTGCTATTTCCCTTGGGAAATGGTAGGGTTTTGCTGTCGCCAATACCTAAGCCATCACGTCAATGCACTGAACAAAAAGGACAAGAAGAATGCTGGAAGACGTCGTCATTTGCGAACCCGTTCGTACCCCCGTTGGCCGTTTTGGTGGTCAGTTTAAAGATTTACAGGCCCATGAACTTGGGCGCATCGTTTTGGAAGGCCTGGCAGATCGCTGTGAGGGCCTGAAAGAAATGACCGATGATGTGATTTTCGCTCAATGCTATCCGAGCATGGATGCCCCGGCTGTTGGCCGTGTGGCAGCGCTGGATGCGGGCTTCCCTATCACAACAGGCGGTTACCAGATTGATCGCCGGTGTGGCTCCGGCCTGCAAGCGGTTGTCAATGCAGTGATGCAAGTGGCGACTGGTGGTGCGTCAGTCGTTATCGCAGGCGGAAACGAAAGCATGTCAAATGCGCCTTTTTATTCCACGGCTGGCCGATGGGGCGTTAAGGGAACGTCTATGCAATTTCATGATGCGTTGGCGCGAGGCCGCGTTACAGCGGGTGGGATTAACTTTCCAGTTCCGGGCGGAATGCTGGAGACCGCAGAAAATTTACGGCGCAGTCATTCGGTTCCTCGTGATGAACAGGATGAGTTCGCTGTTGAATCCCATCGCCGCGCAGTAGCTGCGCAGGAAAACGGAACCTTCGATGAGGAAATAATTCCGGTTACTGTAAAGGGTCGCAAGGGCGATACCACTTACACAAAAGATGAGCATCCTCGTCCGGAAGCTAATCTGGAAAGCCTTTCCAAACTGCGGCCAATCTTACAAAAAGCGGATCCAGACTCAACCGTGACAGCCGGCAATGCGAGTGGTCAGAATGATGGCGCCTCTGCAGCAGTGGTCACCACACGGGCGATTGCAGAAAAGCAGGGCTGGAAGATTTTCGGCTCTTTGGTGAGTTGGGCGGTAGCCGGTGTTGGACCCGAAATCATGGGGATTGGTCCTGTCCCTGCAACGGCCAAGGCGCTGGAGCGGGCGAACCTGTCCTTAAAAGATATTGACCTTATTGAGCTCAATGAAGCTTTCGCGGCTCAGGTGCTGGCCTGTACCCGGGATTGGGGCCTGACCAAATCTGATTTTGAGCGGATGAATGTGAACGGCTCCGGTATTTCCCTTGGTCATCCGGTTGGGGCTACTGGTGGCCGTATTATGGCAACCCTTCTTCGGGAAATGGGTCGCCGGGACGCGACTTACGGGTTGGAGACCATGTGTATCGGTGGTGGTCAGGGCCTTGCTGCGGTTTTCAAACGCGGCTAACAATTTCAGCTGAGCAGCCAGTTCATTTTCGGATTGGCTGTCTCTTCAAATTTTCGACAGCTCACGAGATATCTCTTGAACAAGTATAAGCTTGTACTTATGTTTTCTGAGAATTTGAGTGAAGGGACATCTTCGTTTTGCGAGCAAACAATAAAAACAGGTTGAGTGTTTTTCGGTGCCTTACGGTTGTATTGGCGTTGGCGTTTGCGTTGAATGTCACGAGCATGATGTGGCAGGACGAGATGCACGAAAGTTCCTCTTCTTCCCATATTCATATGACTCAAATGCAGACTGACGATGATGCCAGTTCTGATCGAAAATTTGCGGATCACGTAACCGAATGCGGAATTGCCAGCTGTGCAATTTCTCTTGCCAAGCCGCCCGCTATGGGAACGCCGGTTCGTATCCATGTCTCTCGGTTCAATGAGTTTACCGAACAGCCGGTGTCTATTGATCAGTCACCGGATGAGCGCCCCCCCAATAGCCTTGCTTGATCTTTGCTGAATACCCATTATCTGGGGCGATTCAGCTTTTCTCAATTCAAATTAGAACAATTTTTGCGCGTTTTTCTGCCTGCCGGAAAACAGAATTGCAGGCTGCGCGCCCATTTGAGGATCAAGTGATGAAAATAAGAAAAAACCTACTCGCAGCAGTACCTTCCGTTGCTTTGTTTGCACTCGCCGGATTTGGTCAAAGTCTTGCTTTGGCTGCCGGTAGTCACGGTGGAGACGATCATCATGGCAAAAAAGCGATGGCGATTGGGGAGCCTGGTGAGGCGGCTAATGTTAGCAGAACTATCGAGATTACCTTGGGTGACAATTTTTTTGAACCAGAGGCTCTCTCTTTAAAAAAAGGAGAGACAGTGCGGTTTGTTATTCGAAACAAAGGCGATTTTGTTCACGAGTTCAATATTGGAACAGCCATCATGCACAGCGCTCATCAGGAAGAGATGGCAATGATGATGGAGCATGGGGCGATTGAACCGGATCGGATCAATCACGACAAGATGAAAATGGATATGGGAGGCGGTCATATGATGTCTCATGATGATCCTAACAGTGTCTTGTTGGAGCCGGGAAAAGAGGCAGAAATTATCTGGAATTTCTCCAGTGATGCAGCCCTTGAGTTTGCCTGCAACCTGCCCGGCCACTATCAGTCCGGCATGGTCGGAAATTTCCAGTTTAACTAAGCTTTGCGGCGCAGCTCGTCAAAAGCTGCGCCCTTTCCAAAGAAAGGATATTTTTATGAAGAACTTTCTTCGTATCCCGGCGTTGGCGGCTCTGTTGGGGATTAGTGGTCTTGTTGCAACCACCCAGAGTGCAAGCGCCAGAACCTATGACATTACTGTCGACGAGGTGACGATCAAAACCTCTGAATTTACCAAGACCGGTATCGGATATAATGGGGCGTCCCCCGGACCGGTTCTAAAATTCAAGGAAGGGGAAAATGTCACCATCAATGTGACCAATAATCTGGATGTGGACACTTCAATTCATTGGCATGGGTTGATTTTGCCGTATCAAATGGATGGCGTTCCAAAGATAAGTTATCCGGGAATCAAACCCGGTGAGACATTTACCTATCAATTTCCAATTGTTCAAAGCGGTACATACTGGTTTCACAGCCATTCCGGATTTCAGGAACCGGACGGGGCCTACGGGGCCATCGTTATTGAACCGAAAAAACGGGAAACCTTCCACTTTGATCGTGACTACGTCGTGCAACTAACCGACAGTCATCCTCATTCCGGAAGTCGGATTATGCGGAATCTGAAGATGATGCCCGACTATTACAATCGGCAACAGCAGACCCTTTTTGATTTCTTCAGCGATGCTGAGAAAAATGGTTTCAAGGAAACAGTTCAGGATCGAATGGCTTGGGGAAGCATGCGGATGATGCCAGCCGATGTTGAAGATTTACAAGGGTTTGTTCCTCTGATTAATGGCAAGGATCAGGCGCAAAACTGGACGGGCCTCTTCAAGCCTGGAGAAAGAGTTCGCCTTCGCTTTATCAATAGCTCGGCAATGACTTATTTTGATATCCGAATTCCCGGTCTCAAGATGACGGTCGTGGGTGCGGATGGCAACGGTGTTCAACCGGTTCCAGTGGATGAATTTCGGATCGGGGTCGCTGAAACCTATGATGTTATTGTCCAGCCCAAGGAAGATAAGGCCTATACAATCTTTGCTGCCAGCATGGGGCGCTCAGCCTATGGCAGGGCAACGCTTGCCCCGCGTGATGGTATGGAGGCAGAAGTCCCTGAACTTGGGGAGCGGCCCTTGTTGACCATGGCAGATATGGGCATGGCGCATGAAGGCATGGATCATGGAACCATGAACCACGGCGCGATGAATATGAACACGCAGCAGTCCAAAAATCATGCAGATCATCAGGGGATGGCGGATTCTCAAAAAATGGATCACGGATCTATGGGGCATCAGAAGAATGGCATGACCCATAAGGGAATGCAGCATGACAATATGAACCACGATCAGATGGCAATGCCCAAAATGGATCATGGCAATATGCAACATGGGAGCATGAACCATGGTGATATGAAAATGGGTGCTAAAGATGACCCTTTTTATGCGTCTGGAAGTGGCTTGATGCCGAGGGCTGCCAATGGCGGGAAGTTTCTCTCCTATAAGGACCTGAAAGCCCAAAGACCGCTCTATGAGCATCGCCCGGCAGATCGGGAAATTGAACTGCGCCTGACTGGAAATATGGAGCGATATATCTGGTCCATCAACGGTGTGAAATATGAGGACGCAGACCCAATAGTTCTCAAATATGGGGAGCGGGTTCGCTTCAAATTTGTCAATGAAACCATGATGACCCATCCCATGCATTTGCACGGTATGTGGAGTATTCTGGATACCGGGTCGGGTAAATGGAATCCGGTTAAGCACACCATTAGCGTTGCGCCCGGAACGACTGTTTATTCAGAGACTGAAGTGGACGCTCCTGGCGAGTGGGCGTTTCACTGTCATTTATCCTATCACGCAGACAGTGGAATGTTCCGAAAAATCGTTGTTGAAGGAGGCCCTAAAACCGCGACATCAAACGAGAAAATTTTAGGAGGCCGATCATGAGTTTTTTGCGTAACCTGTTTGTCGCCTTTTCAGGAACATTAGCTTTAACCTCCTTTGCCCAAGCTGAAGAAGGTTATTATTTCGGTCTGCAGATAGAGGAGTTTGAATACCGGATTGGTGAGGGGGATAGCCGTCTTGCAGTCTGGGATACAGATAGTTTCTTTGGAACAGATGAGCTTAAACTCCGATGGAAATCTTCCGGTGAATATGAGCTGGAGGAAAGTGTCTTGGAGAGCTTTTCTAATCAGCTGGCCTTGCAAACTCCCATCTCTGATTTTTGGGATTTAAAAGGGGGTGTTCAGCTGGATAGTCCCAAAGGCCCTGATCGTTGGTATGGTGTTGTTGGACTGACTGGGCTTGCACCTCAGTGGATCGAAATGGATCTGGATTTTCTGGTTAGTGAAAAAGGTAAAGCTTCTGCCGTTTTGGATATGGAGTATGAATTACTGCTGACCAACTACCTCATCCTAACACCGTCACTGGAACTTTCCGGTGCCTTTTCGAGTGATCAAGAAATTGGTGTTGGTTCCGGTTTTAACAAGGCAGAGGCGGGTTTGCGATTGAGCTATGATCTGATTGATCGAGCAATTTCTCCTTATGTTGGTGTGGTTTATGAGCGAAAATTCGGTCAAACAGCCAATTGGGCTAAAGAGGAGGGTGAGCGGACATCCAACTGGCAGTTTGTCATCGGCAGTCGGTTTCTTTTTTAACGTCTCTTGAAATCTGAGTGAGGCGGTAAAGCCGCCTCACATACCAAAAGGAATTTCTCATGAAGCAAAATATATGTTGGTCTTTACTGATTTTGCTGCTCTTGCCGTTGAAAGTGGCGTTTGCCGATAATCTGGATGCTGTTTTTCAGACTGTTCAGATCGATGATGCTGTTATTGAATATGATGCAGTCTCTCAGCGAAATCAGATTAAATTATCCATCACCAACAAAGGTGCTGAAAACCTTACCCTTGTTGGGGTGAGGGGTGCAGGTCTTTCTATCACTGAATTTCAGGTTAAATTGGAGGAAGGCGTCTACAGCTATCTGGGGTCGCTAACAATAGAGCCGGGACTAACACTCGACTTTTCAACTGGTCATTTGAAGCTTGTGGACTTGTCACAGCGACCTGAAGAAAGCCGGGAAGAGACCCTCTACCTACAGACAGTTAGAGGTGAAATTCCCTTCTCGGCTCATGTGCGGCAGACCCGGTGAGGAGTCCTGAGCGGTTACCCGTTAGGAAGCTGCTTTGTAAATGGATCGTTTCGGGGACGCAACAACCCGGCGGAGCATGGGTTCAAAGAACTCCAGGCTCTCAGATTCATAATCTGGGTCAAAGGCATTCTGGTCATATTTTTCGCAGAATTCTGCGCAGGCATCAAAGTAAGGATGATCTTTGAACTGGTCCCGCAAATTCCGATCCAATCCGATATGATGGAAGAAATAATAGCCTTGGAAGATGCCGTGATTTTTCACAATCCAGTGCAACTCTTCATCCAGGAAAGGTTGCAGTATGCTGGCTGCGATATCCGCATGATTGAAGGTGCCGAGGGTATCTCCTATGTCGTGCAGGAGTGCCATGACAATGTATTCTTCACTACGGCCATCGCGGTAGGCACGGGTTGCCGACTGTAATGAATGTTCCAATCTGTCGATCGGGAAACCGCCAAAGTCACCATCCAGAAGTTTCAGGTGATCCATTAGCCGATCGGCTAGGCCCTTTGAATAATGCCGGAAATGGTCCCCAATAATTTCGTAATCTTCTGGGGTGGCTTCCGTCATGGCTTTAAAGCCAGCGCGCGGTTCTTGGGTGGAGTTTGTCATTTTTATTCTCCCTATAGCTCAGATTTTTATTTTCTGTTTTCAGAAGTCTGCACCAAGGAGCCGTCTTCGTCCAGTGAATTGGCGCTTTGCTAGCTGGCTATGGCAGTCTGGTGCGGATTTTCCTTTTTATAAAGGTAATCGCGGGTCAGCGGTGCCGCAGCCTGGTCCTTGGTAATCTGGATCTGGAAAACAACGTGATCCATATAGTGAAATGCAATTTCGCTGGCGGCGAGATAATAATCCCACATCAGGGCAAATTGCTCATCATAAAGTGCAACAGCTTTCTCTCGGTTTGCGAGGAACCTTTTTCGCCAGTGCCGCAGGGTTTTCGCATAGTGCAGGCGCAGAACTTCAACGTCAGTTGTGACCAAACCAGATTTTTCGATGGCTGTCGTAATCTCCGACAAAGACGGGGAATACCCACCGGGGAAAATATACTTCCGGATCCATTTGGATGTGGTTGAGGGCGGGCCAACCCGGCCGATGGTGTGGAGAAGGGCAATGCCGTCTTCGGTCAGCAACTCATGAATTTTGCCAAAATATTCTCGGTAGTGACGGACCCCGACATGTTCAAACATCCCAACGGAGACAATCCGATCGAAGCTTCCTCGGATCTCACGATAATCCTGAAGGTGAAAGCTGACGTCGCGGGAAAGTCCAGCCTTTTCCACTCGGTTTTGACTGTAGGAAAGCTGCTCTTCTGAGAGGGTCACGCCATAAACCTTGGCATTGCAGGATTTGGCAAGGAACTCCCCCATACCGCCCCAGCCGGATCCGATATCCAGTACGGACTGTCCGCCTTCAACCAAGAGCTTGCGGACGATATGACGTTTCTTTTCCTTCTGGGCTGTGTCCAAGTCTTCTGAGCCGGTGGGAAAATAGGCGCAGGAATATTGCCTGTCTTCATCCAGAAAGAGTTCATACAGATCACCAGAGAGGTCATAGTGATGGGCCACATTGGATTTGGAGCGATCCAGCGGATTATATTGGTGAATCCCCCGAAATAAGAGGTCAATACCCTCCAAAAAGGTATGGAGCACTGTTCCAAGGCCGGCCCCGGTTAGCTTATAGTTGCGCCCCAATAAGTCGAGAAGATCATAGATATCCCCTTCCTCAACTGTGATACGGCCTTCCATATAACCTTCGCCAAGCGCAAGTTCCGGTGACAGAAATAGACGCGAAGCGATGTTTTTATCATGCAGGCGCATGGTTGCGGTTGGTCCCGCCAGTCCCTGACTGTAGGTTGTAGAAGTCCCATCGGGCCAGACAACCGTCAATGTCCCGACTTGAATAAATTTGCGAAGTAGCCCCCTGAGCAACATAGCCTTCTCCGATCAATAGTCCCCCAATTAGAATAATTCTAATTGAAAGAGGCGAAGTCAGAAAATATTTTGCTTATCTTATAAGATACCATTTAACGGTTTTAGGGTCAAAAATGTGAATATTTGGACTTAAAACTACGTCATTTGACGTATTTTTCGTGTTTTCAGTAACTCTAAAATAAAAGAATCAGTGGATCTTACCTGCTTCTTTAAGCTCTTCCGTTAACAGGTCGTGTGCATGGGAGCGCGGTTTTGAGAAGCCCGCCAGCTTGGAATAAAGAACAGGTGCCACAAATAAAGTAATAACCCCGGCGACCCCTAGGCCCCCGAAGATAACCCAGCCGATTGCATTTCGGGCTTCGACACCGGCGCCGGAGCCTAAAATAAGGGGCAAGCCAGCCGTAACTGTGGAGACCATAGTCATCATGATGGGCCTTAGCCGTACAAGTGACGCTTCGCGCGCGGCTTCAAATGGAGAATAGCCTTGTTCCCTTAGTTGGTCAGCAAACTCAACCATCAGAATAGCATTTTTGGCCATGATGCCGATCAGCATGAGGACACCGATTTGTGAGTAGATATTGAGTGACGTGCCCGAAAGATAAAGAGCAAAGACAGCAGCGCAAAGACCGAGCGGCACCGTTAGCAGGACAACCATCGCACTTGTAATGCTCTCAAATTGTGCGACCAGAACGAGGAACACAACTACGAGCGCAATAGCAAACGTCAGGTAAATATCATGGGAGGTTTCCTCAAGCGCCTTGGCTTCTCCGAGATAAATTAAACTCACTTCGGGAGAGAGTTTTTGAAAGGCCAGCTCTCTTACAGCATCGACAGCATCGCGCAAGGTATACTCAGAGCTGATATCAGCAGAAATTTCAATGGCCCGGCGCTGGGCGTGTCGATCCAGCTCTGCCGCGACAGAGCTTTCATGAAATGTAACCAGTTGGGTGAGCGGAACAAGCCGCCCGTCGCTCGCCGTTACATAGAGGTTGGAAATATCGGATGGTTGGCGGATGGTTCCATTGCTGGCTTGTAGAATTATGGGGACCGATTGGTCATTTAGGATCAACTCAGCGATCTTTTTCTCATCGATTAGAACTTGGATCATGGTCGCAAGATCATCGAGGTTTACCCCTAAATCAGCGGCCCTGACACGGTTGATCTCTATGGTTAGCTCAGGTTGAGTTGCTCGAAACTCAACGCGCATATTGGTAATCCAGGGCAGGTTTTCCTCAATATCCCGGACAAACCCGTTTGCCTCATCAAAGATGGTTGGATAGCTGGCACCGAGAAGTGCGAATTGAAGCCCGCCATTGGCATTTCGAAGATTGAGGCTGTTGCGACGAAGGACAAAGGCTCTCGCTCCCGGAAGTTCTCGCAGCTTTTTATTGAGATCCTTTGCTATCTCTCCCTCGCTGATATCTCGTTCAGACCAATCGACAAGCGGGGCCTCAACGATACCTCTATTCAAATCCCATCGGCCTGTAATGCTGTAAAGCCGCGTTACCACACCATCCTCAAGATAGGGGCGGAACAGATTTTCTGTAAACGCCACTTGCCGATCAGTGTACGTCAGCCCCATCCCATCCGGACCCGTCAGGAAGACAGTAACCCGTCCCCGGTCTTCTTCCGGTACAAGTTCTTCTTTCAGCATCTGATACGTCTGGTAACCGGTTGCGATAATCGCCAAACAGATGATCAGCGAGAAAATAGGATGGTGCATGCTACGGTCTAGTAAGAACTTATAAAATCCAAGAAGGCTCTTTCCAATGTTGTCATAAAATCGGCCCAACGGTCCTTTTTCGGCAGAACTGCGATCAGGCAGCTTGGAGACAAGCATAGGCACCAACGTCAAGGCAACGAAAGAGGATATGGCAACTGTAATGGCCAGGACAAAGCCGAACTCTCGAAACAGGCGGCCCGCTTCAGAAGGCAGAAAGGAAATTGGCACAAAAACGGAGATCAGGGTCGCTGTTGTTGCAATAACGGCGAAAAAGACCTGACGGGTTCCAAGAACGGCTGCGGCACTGGATTTAATGCCTTTTGCGCGCAGCCTTTGAATATTTTCAAGGACAACAATGGCGTCATCAACAACTGCGCCAGTTGCCAAAACCATAGCAAGTAGGGTTATCAGATTGATGGAAAAGCCAAGCGCCCATATTGCGGCGAGTGATCCAACCAATGCTACCGGGACCGCTAGGGTTGGGATGAAAGATGACCTCACCTGCATGGTAAAGAGGATGATCACGGCGACCACGATCAGGATCGTGTATCCAAGCGTTACCAGAAGTTCCTCAATAGCACTTTCGATAAACAGGCTTTCATCTGAAATGGTCTCAATGGTCACACCCTTGAGGGACTTTTCCATCCTGGACACAGCCTCTGAGACGCCGTTGGATATCTCAATTGTGTTGGAAGATGCCTGGCGGACAATGCCGAGGCTGACAATCCTCCGATTGTTAAGACGAACCCAGCTCTGTGCTTCTGCGGGGGAATAATAGACGCTGGCAACATCGCCGATACGGATGGGCTTCTTGATATAGAGTTCTTCAATCAGCTCCGGCTTGGTCACAGATGCATTCGCCCGAACCAGAACCTCCTGATCGTTTGAGGAAAAACTTCCCGCGGGAACGTCAAAGCGGGCATTGCGGACTGTGTTCGCCACATCGGCAACAGAAAGGCCAAAGCTCGCCAGGCGTAAAGGGTCAATTCGAACTCGCAGAACCTGTTCCTGATCTCCAAAAAGATTAACCGTTGCAACGCCTTCGACGGCGGTTAGTTCCGGGACAATTTGATTTTCGACAACCCGGGTCAGTTCATCTATGGAGAGCCGATCGCTCCAGACGGCTAAATTAATGATTGAGCTGGCATCTGCATCTGCCTTGATAACCCGTATATTCTCAACTTCATCCGGTAACTCACGTTCAGCACGGCTGACAGCTTCGCGGACATCGTTGGCCGCAACCGCCAAATCTATTGTTGGGTTGAAAATGGCCCGGATCCGAAGATTGTTTTCCTCGCTGGATGATCTGACCTCCTTGATCCCGTTGACCCTGGAAATAGCTGCTTCCAGCGTACTGGTTGCCTCGGCATCTACCGTTTCAGGAGAGGCGCCTGGGTAATCCGCATAGACGGAAACAATCGGGCGATCAATGTTGGGGAGTTCCCGAACCTCAATCCCGAGAAGAGCGCCAAAGCCCGCAATCATGATGAGCAGGTTCATGACAACAGCAAGGTATGGCCGGCGGACACTGATGCCGGGCAAACCATTTGAAAGTGGGTTTGAGGAGGGTTCGCTCATATCAGCTTTCCGGGTTTTCGACCTGCTGGACAGCTACGCCAGGGCGCAAGCGCTGAACGCCTTCGACGACGATTTGATCACCTGGTTTTAAGGGGCCTTCTACAAGAACTGTCTGGTTGAGGCGGCGACGGGTTTGAACGTCTACGCGTTCTGCTTTTCCCTCATTGATCCGCCAGACGTAGCTTTTGCCATCTCGCCACTGAACAGAAATTTCGGGGACAGCAGACATACTGGGGCCTTCCAGATGCAGGATAACACCCAGGGACATTCCAGGACGCAGAAGGTCATCAGGATTATCAAAGGTTGCGCGAATTCGGACTGTTCTGGCGACGGGGTCAATACGGCTGTCGATTTCTGTAATCTGACCAGAAATAAGCTTATCTGGGAAACTGGGAGTTTGTCCAAAGATTGGCATCTGATCATAAAGACGTGGAAAATATCGCTCTGCGATTTCAAACTCCACCTGCAGCTGACTACGATCATCCAAAGTGACTATTTGAGTTGTCGTTGTGACCCGATCTCCAACCTCAATAAAAGGAATACCGACTATGCCATCAAAAGGAGATTTTAAGACGCGGTCATTGAGTGCGACTTCTGCCTGTGAGAGTTCCAACTCAGCACGTCTGTAGGCTATCTGAGCGTTTTCAAGGTTGGATCCTGCGCGAATATTTGCTTTTTTCAAGGCGCGCATCCGCTCCAACTCGATTTTGGCGTCATTTACGTGGGTTCGGGCTAGTTCCACATCCAACCGGGCATTGCGGTTATCCAGCTGTAGGATTACATCGCCTTTTTTGACCTGTTGGCCTGCCTTAACGTTAAGGCTGGTTACTTCGCCATCTGCTTCAGTGAACAGAATTACGGATTTCGCAGCACGAGCCGTTCCAATAGCTTGAATAACGATATTATCTGCTTTGCTTTCTGCCTTGGCTGTTATGACAGGGACACGGAAGTCCATTTTCTTCGGACTGGCTTGTTCAAGCTTGGCTTGGGTTTTGGAGAAACTTGGGATCCAGCCTTCATTTGCACCAATAACAAATGCACCGCCTGCGATTAACAGGACCAGAAGGATTACCAATTTTTTTGAGCCTGAAGCTTTCATCTTGCCCTTTTCCAATATTGGCTAGGTTACATAATTATACGTTAGGAACTCGTGTTTTGGTTTTCCACTCAAAACCCTCTCCATTCCTCTGAAGGGAAGGAAGGTGATCAGACTTGTTATTTGGCTAGTTCAGTGTCCCTGTTCTTAAGCTCCTGAATATACGCCTTTTCCGGTTGGTTTACCATGATGATTTAAAGGTAAGATTCTCAGGAAAGACATTTCTACACAAATAAATATAACCAATTCTCTTTTCTATAGGTTGGACATATACGCCTGATTTTTGGATTTCCGTCGCTATATTCCGAATTTTTGCACTTCTTTGCGGACAGTCCTGTCAATTTATGTAAACTCTGCAGTCAACGATTAATTGCGCATTTCTCAATTACAGGAAAAGCGAAATAGGGCTGGCATTATTGTGCAGTATATGGCAATAATGAGCATAATAATGCAAAAAATGATCAGTGGGAGGTATCAATGATCAAACGTAGAACACTTATGGGTGTTGTCGGTGGAACGATCGCATCTGTTTTGACAGCTGGTGTGTTGGCTGGCTCTGCAATGGCTGCAGATGTTACGCTGAAAATGCATCAATTCTTGCCAGCGCAGGCTAACGTTCCGAAGCTGATTTTGGATGTATGGGCGAAAAAAGTTGAAGAAGACTCCAACGGTCGGATCAAAGTTCGTCATTTCCCATCTATGCAACTTGGCGGTAAGCCACCTGAGCTGATGGATCAAGCGATTGACGGTGTTGCTGATATCGTCTGGACAGTTGTGGGTTACACTCCAGGTCGTTTCCCAACAACTGAAGTCTTCGAACTTCCTTTTATGATGACAAATGCTCGCGCTGTGAGCCGTGCTTACTGGCAGATGTTTGAAAAGCACATGAAAGATGATGAATTCAAGGATGTACACATTCTGGGTACTTGGGTTCATGGTCCGGGTGTAATCCATACGAAAGATCCGGTGAATTCCCCAGCTGATCTTCAGGGTATGAAAATCCGTGGTGGTTCCCGTTCTGTAAACTTCCTGCTGACTGAACTGGGAGCAACTCCTGTGGGTATGCCGGTTCCAGCTGTTCCAGAAGGGCTGTCCAAAGGCGTGATCGATGGAACAACGATCCCTTGGGAAGTTACTGCTGCACTGAAAGTTCCTGAGCTTGTGAAAAACCACACTGAGTTCTCTGGTGCGGCGCTATACACACTGACTTTTGTTCTGGCTATGAACAAAGACAAGTATGAAAGCCTGCCTGATGATCTGAAGAAGGTGATCGATGATAACTCTGGTGAAGAATTCTCAGTCTTTGCTGGTGGTACACAGGCCGACGCTGACGGTCCAGCCCGCAAGAAAGCTGTCGATCTTGGCAACAACATCATCACTTTGGATGCTGCAGCAACTGAAGAATGGCGCAAACTGGCTCAACCGGTTTACGACAAGTGGGTTGCTGATATGGACAGCAAAGGAAAAGACGGTAAGGCCCTTCTCGAAGAAGCAAAAATGCTGATTGAGAAATACTCCAAATAACCTTACTAATATTAACTGGCCGCGGCTCTATGGACCGCGGCCTTTTACATTGACTGAAGTACACGGGACGTTGAGTTCATGAAAAATTTCATGATGGCCTTTGCCCGCTTTATGGCTTATCTGGGCGGACTGGTTCTGTCTTTTCTGGTTGTTTTGACTTGCCTGTCCATTTTGGGGCGCTTGATGAACGGCGGCTTGCATAGTGATTTTATGCAATCTATTGCCCCCGGATTTTCCAACTGGCTGATTGAAGTTGGTATTGGTCCTATCAACGGGGATTTCGAATTGGTGGAGGCAGGGGTCGCGTTCGCCATTTTTGCCTTTATTCCCATTTGTCAGCTAACGGCTGGTCATGCTGTGGTGGATCTGTTTACAAATCAGCTTCCCGAGCGGGCTAACCGGTTCCTGCAGGTGCTCATTGAATTCCTGTTTGCAGCAGTTCTTGTTCTCATTGCCTGGCGGCTTTTTGATGGCTTGCTCTCCAAGCAAAGATATGGGGAGACAACATTTTTGCTGCAATTCCCCATCTGGTGGGCATATCTCGCCAGTTTCATAGGGGCGGTCAGCTCGGCCGTCGTTGGCGTATACGTGGCCTACATCCGTCTTATTGAATTTATTACCAACCGGGAAGTCTTGATCGATCCTGTGGAGTCAGAGTTATGAGTGGTCTTGAGATAGGGATTGCGTCCTTTCCGGCGCTGATGCTGCTAATTTTTCTCAGGGTTCCGATCGGGCTCGCCATGTTTGTTGTCGGTCTCGTCGGCCTCTATTTCGTAACCGATGGCACCACAGTGGCTTTTGCCCGCCTAAAGAATGAAACCTATACAACATTTTCCTCTTATTCCCTGACGATCGTTCCCATGTTCCTGTTGATGGGCCATTTTGCCACTCTGGGCGGGATGAGTTCGGCGCTCTTTAAGGCGGCTGAGGGATTTGTCGGTCATCGTAAAGGCGGCGTTGCCATGGCAGCCATTGGCGCCTGTGCCGGTTTTGGCGCGATCTGCGGAAGCTCCCTTGCAACCGCTGCAACAATGGGCCGTGTGGCTCTGCCAGAGCTGAAACAATACGGATATGCCGGTGGCTTTTCGACTGCAACCTTGGCAGCTGGTGGAACCTTGGGGATCTTGATCCCGCCGTCAGTTGTCTTGGTGATTTATGCGATTTTGACAGAACAGAATATCGCCAAGCTGTTCCTGGCTGCGTTCATTCCTGGTCTGTTGGCCGCGCTTGGCTATGTGATTGCAATTTCCATTTACGTGCGCCGAAATCCCGGCTCTGCTGGGACCCGCCCTCCGGTCCCTTATACTGATCGTTTTCGTGCGTTGAGAGATGTTTGGCCGGTTTTGGTCGTGTTCGGTCTTGTGGTTGGCGGCATCTATTTGGGCTGGTTTACCCCAACAGAAGGCGCAGCGGTTGGTGCTTTTGGAACCGGTTTAATTGCCTACCTGAATGGCGGACTGAACTGGGTAACCCTCAAGGAAAGCTTCCTCGTGACGGCTAAGTCCACTGCCATGGTGTTTTTCATCATTCTCGGGGCCGCCTTTTATAATGGGTTCCTTGCCCTGACCCAGGTCCCTCAGGAGCTGAGCAATTATGTGATTAGTCAGGGTTTCAGCCCTTGGGTCATCCTCGGCCTGATTCTAATCTTCTATCTGGTATTTGGGTGTTTGATGGACAGCCTTTCCATGATCCTTCTGACCATCCCGATTTTCTTCCCGGTGATCAGTGTTCTGGATTTTGGAATGAGCCCGGAACATCTGGCGATTTGGTTTGGTATTCTGGTTCTGATCGTGGTGGAGGTCGGTCTGATTACCCCGCCGGTTGGGATGAATCTTTTTATTATCAATACCATGGAGAAAACAACGCCGCTGGTCGAAACCTACAAGGCAGTTGGTTATTTCGTGGCATCCGATCTGATCCGGGTGATTATATTAGTGGCTTTCCCTGCCATTACCCTATTCCTTCTGCCAGCGTAAGGCTGGCAGAGGCCCCTTGGGGCAGATCGAATTCAAAGCGAATGTTGCAAAAAATTGCATAAATTAGCGTTATTCAGTTGTGTTTGTTCTGTGATATGCATTATAAAGCATATACGGGGAGGAGTTGGATAAGGCTAATGAAGCCTAAGGTGATGTGTTCCCCCTTCTCCCAGGTCCGAGTGGTCAAAGATAAAAATGAAGACTGACCTTTCTCGGCTGTGTGTGATGAGCTCAAGGAGGAGGAAGTATGTCACAATCCCAAAACGCGGCCCTCTATTTTGTGGACAGGCATCTGGAGGAAGGTCGGGCGGACAAGGTCGCTTTTCGTGAAGCGGATGGTGCCAAGCGCAGCCTCACATATGGTCAACTTGCCGATCAGAGCAGCCGGTTTGCTGGTGCGTTGAAGCGCGCTGGAGTTCGGCGGGAAGAGCGGGTTGCCATGATCGTTCTTGATCAGGTTGAATTTCCGGTCATTTTCTGGGGCGCTATGAAAGAAGGCGCTGTTCCGGTCCCGCTGAATACGCTTCTTTCGTCGTCGGTTTATGAGGTGATCTTGAAAGACGCCCGTGCTTCAGTTCTTGTGGTTTCCGAAGCGCTTTGGGAAGTGGCTGAGCCGATCATCAAGAATATACCCTCCCTCAGAGATGTGATTGTCATAGGAAACGCTCCGGAGGGTACCGTTTCTTATGAGGACTTTATCAAAGGCGCTGAACCAGCCCAAGTTGCCGAAACCTCTGCAGATGAAATGGCTTTCTGGCTTTATTCTTCTGGATCAACCGGTCAGCCAAAAGGTGTTCGTCACGTTCATTCCAGCCTGAAGGCAACGGTTGATACATTTGGTAAACAGGTCATCGGTATTCAGGAAGATGATGTCGTTTATTCAGCGGCCAAGATGTTCTTTGCCTATGGGCTTGGCAATGCCATGTCCTTTCCGATGGCTGTTGGCGCAACGACAGTGATTTTTGCCGGTCGGCCAACTCCGCAAGGTGTTTTTGATATCTTTAACGCGGAAAACCCTAGCATCTTTTGCGGTGTCCCAACGCTTTATGCAGCCATGGTCGCCCTGACAGAGGCAAATGGCTCAGCTAATCACGACGCCCTTCGCATGTGTGTCTCTGCTGGTGAAGCCCTTCCGAGAGAAATTGGGGAGAAATGGAAATCCCAATGGGGTGTAGACATTGTCGATGGTGTTGGCTCCACTGAAATGCTGCATATTTTCCTCTCCAACAGTCCGGGTGACATTGCCTATGGAACGTCCGGTCGGGCTGTTCCCGGTTATGAAGTCCGCCTGGTTGATGAGAATGATGAAGAGGTCGGTGTTGGTGATGTCGGGGAATTACTAGTCTCTGGGCCATCCTCCGCAGAAGGTTACTGGAACAAGCGCGAGAAATCCCAGTCCACTTTTCAGGGCTTCTGGACGCGAACCGGTGATAAATATGAAAAAACGGCGGACGGGCGCTATATCTATTGTGGGCGCACAGACGACATGTTCAAAGTGTCCGGTATCTGGGTTTCCCCATTTGAGGTGGAGCAGGCCTTGATTGAGCATCCGGCTGTTTTGGAAGCCGCTGTTGTTCCTTGGCAGGATCCGGAAGGTCTGGAAAAGCCGAAAGCCTATGTTGTGCTCAAAGGGGAAGGATCCCCAAATCTGGCAGATGAGCTCAAAGAGGTGGTGAAAGAAAAAATTGGGAAGTGGAAATATCCTCGTTGGATCGAGATTGTTGATGACTTGCCAAAAACCGCAACCGGAAAAATCCAGCGATTCAAGCTTCGGGAAGGTGCATAAGCAAATGTCTCTGAGTTGGCCAGCCGAAAATGGTTCATTTTTTAGTGTGGACGGTGTCCGCCTGGAATACCGTGCGGTTGGGCCCTCTCCTGCTGATGGGCCGATCTTCCTGTTGTTGCATGAAGGTCTTGGCTCAACGGCCCTATGGCGCGGGTTTGAGGAGAAGCTCTCCGATGCGACTGGATGGGGTGTGATCTCTTATTCTCGGGCAGGCTATGGAAAGTCCGATCCCGTGACCCTTCCGCGGCCACTGGATTATATGACGCGCGAAGCCATGGATGTGGTCCCAGGGGTCCTTGATGTCTTGGCCGGGCAGGATGTGGTGCTGCTTGGTCATTCAGATGGTGCCAGTATTTCAGCCATCTATGCTGGTGTGTTTGAGGATCCACGGATTAAGGGCGTTATCCTTTTAGCACCGCATTTTTTCACTGAACCGGAAGGTTTGGTTGCGATTGCAGAGGCAAAGTCCGCTTTTGAGACAACGAACCTGAAAGATAAGCTTGGAAAATATCATGCCCATCCGGAAATTGCTTTTCGCGGATGGAACGACAGCTGGTTACATCCGGATTTCAAAGACTGGAATATTGCGAGCTACTTAAATGAAGTAAAGGTTCCTGTGCTGGCCGTTCAAGGGTATGCCGATCAATATGGCACCATGGCTCAGCTGGCCGAGGTTAAGGACCGGGTCCAAACTCCAGTAACTCTTCTTAAGTTGGAGGAGTGCGGTCACGCACCTCATCTGGAAAAACCGGATGAAACACTTGCTGGGATCAGGAAGTTTGTTTCTACTTTGGGGCTCGCGACTACTCCTTTGCAGATGGCGAAATGACGGGCCGGTTCCCTCATCCTCCTCATGCTCATGTTCCAGGTGGAAATGCACGCCATGCTGAAGCGGTTTTTTCGCCCTATCGGAGCGATCTGGAACCTGAGAATAGAAGCTCTGATCTTGCTGCAACCAACTCTTTTCGGGCAGGTCTGCAGTGGTTGGAGGATGGGTATTACTGGGAAGCCCATGAGCTTCTTGAAATGGTTTGGGGTCAGTGCGCACCCAACTCAGCGGAAAAGAAACAGGTGCAGGCGTTGATTCAATTAGCCAACGCTGGTCTGAAGCTGAAAATGGGTCGCCCGGCGGCTGTGCTCAAGATTCTCAAGCTGGCCTCAGACGCCTGGACAGAGGCAGAACAGCGCGGTGCAGGCCTTTTGTCTGCTGAAGAAAGTGACAGATTACTAGGATTTCTGCGGGAATTGGAGTTAAAGGTAGGAGAAAATGCATTATAGTGCATTTTCTTATTGATTAATTGCAAAATTATGCGATATATGTCTTTACGAAATTAGTTTTTGGCAATATATTGCAAATATCGAGGATGCTCGTAAGGGAGAAACCTGATGACTAAAATGATCGACTTTCAAACCGATCCGTCCAAATACCGCCACTGGAAAGTGGAATATGATGGGGATGTTGCCAATCTCTACATGGATGTGGATGAGAAGGGTGGTCTGTTTGATGGTTATGAGTTGAAGCTCAACTCCTATGACCTGGGTGTGGACATTGAGCTTGCCGATGTTGTTCAGCGCATGCGTTTTGAACATCCGGAAGTGAAAGTTGTTGTCATGCAGTCCGGTAAGGAGAATGTGTTCTGCGCCGGTGCGAACATTCGCATGCTGGGCGGGGCTGCCCATAGCCATAAGGTCAATTTTTGTAAATTCACGAACGAGACCCGGAACACATTCGAGGCAGCTGAAGAAGATAGCGGCCAGAAATATATTGCAGCCGTTAAAGGCGCTTGCGCTGGCGGCGGGTATGAGCTCGCGCTGGCCTGCAACTATATTATGCTAACCGATGACAGCACATCCTCTGTTGCCTTGCCTGAGGTTCCCCTGCTTGCTGTTCTTCCTGGCACCGGCGGATTAACCCGCGTCACAGACAAACGGAAAGTCCGTCGGGATCGGGCAGATATTTTCTGTTCCACCGAAGAAGGTGTGAAGGGGAAAAAAGCCCTCGACTGGCACCTTGTGGATGAGGTCGTTGCCAATTCCAAATTCGATGATGCCGTGAAAGAACGGGCTAAGGAATTTGCAGCCAATTCCAAAAAAGCAGATGTGAAAGAAGGCATCAAGCTGGGACCGCTGGATCGGAAAATTGCAGACGATGGCTCTGTCACCTATTCATTGGTGGAAGTTCAGGTCGATCGCGCTGGGCGCAAGGCAACCATTACCCTGCATGGTCCAGAAGAAGACGCGCCTGCAGATATGGCCGCCTTCACAGCAAAAGGTGATCAGGCCTATATGCTGAAACTGGCGCGCGAACTGGATGATGCGATCCTGCATTTACGTCTTAATGAGATGGAAGTGGGACTTCTGGCATTCCGCACACAGGGTGATCCTGAAAAGTTTGCCGCTCACGAAGCGTTGCTGTTGAACAATGCCGATCACTGGCTGGCCAATGAAACCCTGAAATACTGGAAACGCGTCTTGAAGCGGGTCGATGTGACCTCTCGCTCTCTGATCGCACTTGTCGAGCATGGCTCCTGCTTTACCGGCGTTTTGGCAGAGCTTCTGTTCGCTGTGGATCGCAGCTACATGATGGAAGATGAGTTCGAAGGCGATAACCGGCCAATTGCAACTGTCACCCTGACCGATGCCAACTTTGGTCCATTCCCGATGGGCAATGATCTGACCCGTTTGCAAACCCGTTTCCTCGGGGATGCGGATGCGCTCAAAAAGGCAGAAGAGCATAAAGGCGAGGCACTGGAAGCTGAAGAGGCCGATGAGTTGGGTCTGGTGACCATGATCCTAGATGATATCGATTGGGAAGATGAAATCCGCATCTTCATGGAAGAGCGGGCATCATTCTCCCCAGATGCCATGACTGGTATGGAAGCCAACCTGCGCTTTGCTGGGCCTGAGACAATGGAAACCCGGATCTTTGGTCGCCTGACAGCCTGGCAGAACTGGATTTTCAACCGGCCAAACGCTGTCGGCTCCGAGGGTGCATTGCAGCGCTACGGAACCGGTGTTCGCGGCAATTACAACATGGAACGTGTGTAAGCATAAGGATAATCACCACCCCTGATCTGGAATTCGGGATGGGCTAGAACAACAGGAGAAACCGATGATCGACCAAATGAATGTCAGTTATGACACGCAGATCCCCAACAATGTTGGACTAAGCTCTGACAGAAAAGTTCTGAAGGCGCTGGAAAAATGGCACCCAGGTTATATCAACTGGTGGAGTAGCCTGATCCCGGAACGGTTCCAGAAATCCGATGTGTATTTGCGGACCGCCGTCAGTGTGGATCCAAAAGGCTGGGCGAAATTTGGCTATGTCAACATGCCAGACTATCGCTGGGGTGTTTTGCTCGCCCCGCAGGTTGAAGGCCGGACCATTCCTTTCGGTCAGCACAAAGGGGAGCCAGCCTGGCAGGAAGTCCCCGGTGAATACCGCAACATGCTCAAACGCCTGATTGTTATTCAAGGTGATACCGAGCCTGGCTCCGTTGAGCAGCAGCGTTATCTCGGCCTTACTGCGCCGTCCCTTTATGATCTTCGGAACCTCTTTCAGGTGAACGTGGAAGAAGGCCGTCATCTTTGGGCAATGGTTTATCTGCTGCACAAATATTTCGGTAAAGACGGCCGTGAGGAAGCAGATGATCTTCTGCGCCGGTGTTCCGGAAGTAGCGAAGCCCCTCGAATGCTGGGTGCCTTCAATGAGGAAACACCTGATTGGCTGTCTTTCTTCATGTTTACCTACTTCACGGACCGTGATGGCAAGATGCAGCTGGAATCCCTGGCGCAATCTGGTTTTGATCCCCTGTCTCGGACTTGCCGCTTCATGCTGACAGAAGAAGCGCATCATATGTTTGTTGGGGAAACAGGTGTTTCCCGGACAGTAGAGCGGACCTGTCAGGTGATGAAAGAAAATGGCATTTCTGATCCTTTCGAGATTAACAAAATCCGGGATCTTGGCGTCATTGACCTGCCAACCCTGCAGAAAAAACTGAACCTGCACTACACTCTGTCTCTGGACCTTTTCGGTCAGGAAGTTTCTACCAATGCGGCGAACGCATTTAACGCCGGCATCAAAGGCCGGTACATGGAACCTCGGATTGACGATGACCATCAGCTGACCAATGACACCTATGATGTTTGGGACATGGTCGATGGCAAACTGACCCGCCATGCTGTGCCGGCCCTTACTGCTATTAACATGCGCCTTCGTGATGATTATGTGAAGGATGCTGCTGGTGGCGTTGGTCGCTGGAACAAGGTGATAGAAAAAGCCGGTATCGACTTTGCCTTCACCCTGCCACACGAAGCCTTCAACCGGAAAATCGGCGTATTCGCTGGTCTGAACTTTGATCCAGATGGAAATATGCTGTCTGATGCCGATTACCAGAAGAATGTCGACAATTGGTTGCCTAACAAAGCCGACTCAGAGTTTATTCAGTCTCTGATGAAGCCCTGCACTGAGCCTGGCCAGTATGCAAGCTGGATCGCTCCACCAAAAGTTGGCATTGATAGCAAGCCTGGCGACTTCGAGTATGTTAAGCTGCACGACGCCTGATCTATGAGACGGGGGCGGTGATCGCTGCCCCCATCTTCCCCAGCGTTAGAGAAAGACCTGTGCAATGACCCAGCCTTTAAAGCAGCACCTGATTGACCCGGAAATCTGCATTCGCTGTTACACCTGCGAGATGACCTGTCCGATCGGGGCAATTGAACATGACGATAACAATGTGGTGGTCAACCCGGAAACTTGCGATTTCTGCATGGATTGTATTCCGGTCTGCCCAACCGGCTCCATCGATGAATGGCGCGTGGTGAAGGAGCGCTACTCGCTAGAAGATCAATATAGCTGGATGGAACTACCAGAGCAGGAAGATTTCGGCCCAAGCGAGGATGGATCTTCTGATGGGGTGGAAGCAATCGATGATGCCATTGCGGCCCTGCTTGCCGACGCTCACAAAGGCGCGGGCGGTAAAGCCAAGGCGCCGAAAAGCGCACCGAAGCCAACCATCAATATGTATACCCTGGGCAAACCTGCCAAAGCGGTTGTGCAGGGGAACTATCGCCTGACAGGCGCGGACAGCTCTTCTGACGTGCGGCATCTGATCCTGAACTTTGAAAATCTCTCTTTCCCTGTGTTGGAGGGACAAACGATCGGGATTATCCCTCCGGGTACGGACAAGGATGGGAACCCCCATTTGCCGCGTCTATATTCTGTCTCCAGCCCTCGGGATGGGGAGCGGCCAAACTTCAACAACGTGTCCCTGACTGTCAAACGCGAAGAAAATGGCGTTTGTTCAAACTATGTTTGCGATCTTTCGCAAGGAGACGAGGTTACGGTCACAGGTCCCTTTGGCTCAACCTTCCTGTTGCCAGATGATCCGGATGCCCGGCTTCTGATGATCTGCACCGGGACGGGGTCTGCCCCCATGCGGGCCTTCACCATGCGGCGCCAGCGGACGATTTCAAATCATAAGGGCGGTATGAGCCTCTTTTTTGGCGCGCGCACCGAAGACAGCCTGCCTTATTTCGGTCCCTTGAAGAAAATCCCGGACGATGTGCTCTCCAAGCATTTGGTCTATAGCCGGGAGCCGGGTAAGCCGAAGGAATATGTGCAGGACCGTCTGATCACCGAGCAGGATGAGGTTGCCAGCTTCCTGCAGGATCCGAACACCCATATCTACATCTGCGGTTTACGTGGGATGGAAGAAGGGGTCGAACGGGCGTTCACCAATATTGCAGAAAGCATTGGGGAACAATGGATTTCCCTTCGCGACGCTATGCGTGAAGAAGGTCGCTATCACGTTGAAACCTATTGAGTTTTCAGTCCCTGTCACATGAAATGACGGGGACTGAATTTTTTCAGAGACTTCCAATTGTGCATTATATTACAATAGGCGTTGGTCTGAAGTCCTTAAGGGGGGATAAGCGTGCCATACAAAAATAAAGGCACAAGGTTTACGGGCGCACAGAATGGCGGAAATAACAAATTTTAAAGGCGAAGCCCAGGTTCTGGAAGATGCCTCCCTCATGGAGGAGGCTGTCAACACACTGATCAGCAATGTGGGTGATCGGGTTCGCAAAGCGCGTGAAAGCAAGGGGATTCCCCGTCGCGTCCTGTCAGAAATGTCAGGCGTATCACCGCGCTATCTGGCTCAGTTGGAAACAGGCGCAGGTAATATTTCCATTGGCCTGTTGCAACGGGTCGCCATTGCCCTGGATCACAAAATCGAATGGTTCGTAGGTGAGGAAGATCCCTGGACCTCTGACGTGTTGAAAATTGCCGAAGCCTATAAATCAGCTGATCATCAAACGCAGGAAACGGTGATGCGGCTCTTAAGCCCGGTCACCGATGAAACACGCCGGGCAAGTCGGGTGTGCCTGATCGGATTGCGCGGCGCCGGGAAAAGTACTCTTGGCCGACGGGCCGGGGAACTTCTCGATGTTCCATTTGTTGAGCTTAATAGCTGGATTGAGGAACAAAGCGGTATGCCGGTGAGTGAGGTGATGGCCCTTTACGGTCAGGAGGGGTACCGAAAGCTGGAGGCGGAGGCTCTTCAGCGTGTTGTTGCGACCCATGACAGTGTTATTTTGGCTGTTGGCGGTGGGATTGTCTCGGAACCACTGACCTTTAACATCCTGCTCAATCACTTTCATACCGTTTGGGTGAAGGCAGCCCCGGAAGAGCATATGAACCGGGTCCGCGCGCAAGGGGATGAACGGCCAATGGCTGGAAACCCCGAAGCCATGGATCACTTGAAATCCCTCCTTGATAGTCGGGAGGCAATGTATGCCCGAGCCGGCGCAACCCTGGATACCAGCGGCAAGTCTGAGGATCAGTCCCTGCAGGAACTCTTGGCGCTCCTGCAGGAAAAGAAATTCATCGCTTAGTGATTTAAGCTAGTCTTGGCACCGCTTTCAATTTCCAGCCTATTTTTCAGAATTTATTTTAAGCTTAAAATTTTAGGCTTGAAATAAATTCTGACTGTGCCATAGTTTTTAGTACTGGGAATTAAAATATAAAGGGATCGCCATGAAGATCGCATGCCTTGGGGGTGGACCGTCTGGTCTGTATTTCGCCATTAGCATGAAGCTTAAAGATCCGTCGCATGAAGTGACGGTGATTGAGCGGAACCGGCCTGATGATACGTTCGGCTGGGGCGTTGTTCTGTCCGATGAAACGCTGGATAATCTGAAGGCCAACGATCCCGTCAGTGCCGAGATTATCCGTAAGCATTTCGCGTACTGGGATGACATTGCTGTTTATCATAAGGGGGTTCGGACCCTCTCTACCGGCCATGGTTTTTGCGGTATTGGCCGTAAGCAGCTCCTATTGATTTTGCAGGACCGGGCGAGGGAGCTTGGTGTCAATCTGACGTTCGAAACCGAAGTCGATGACATTGATGCCTTGATGGCGGAATATGATCTCGTTGTAGCGTCCGATGGATTGAATTCCAAAGCTCGGACCCGGTTTGAGGCTGAGTTTAAGCCGGATATTGATGTCCGCAAATGTAAGTTCGTCTGGTTGGGTACCCATCAGAAATTTAATGATGCCTTCACCTTTATTTTCGAGAAAACCGAGAAGGGTTGGATCTGGGTTCACGCCTATCAGTTTGATGATGATACGGCGACCTTTATCGTTGAATGCTCCGAAGAGACATTTGAGAATTACGGCTTTGGTGAGATGAGCCAGCAGGAGACCATTGCGACCTGCGAAGAGATCTTTAAAGACTATCTGGATGGTCACAAGCTGATGACCAACGCCAATCATATCCGGGGTTCCGCCTGGATTAATTTCCCCCGTGTTCTGTGTGAGAGATGGTCTCATCAGAACCTGGTTCTGATGGGGGATGCGGCCGCAAGTGCCCATTTTTCCATCGGTTCTGGCAGCAAACTTGCCATGGAAAGTGCGATCGCCCTTGCCGATTATGTACAAAGTGAAGTGAGCCTTGAAGCCGCTTTTGAAAAATATGAGGATGAGCGGCGCCTCGAAGTGCTTAAACTGCAATCCGCAGCACGGAACTCGCTGGAATGGTTTGAGGAAGTGGAGCGGTATCTGGATCTGGATCCGGTGCAGTTTAATTATTCCCTGCTGACCCGATCTCAGCGAATTTCCCATGAAAACCTGCGGCTTCGGGATCCAAACTGGTTGGCTAGCGCTGAGAAATGGTTCCAGCAGCAGGCAGGTGCGGATGAGGCATCCTCAGAGCGGGCCCCTATGTTTGCCCCCTATAAGATCCGGGGTATGGAGCTGAAGAACCGGATCGTTGTCTCCCCCATGGCACAGTATAAGGCGGTTGATGGCTGCCCAACTGATTGGCATCTGGTGCATTATGGCGAGCGGGCCAAGGGCGGTGCGGGATTGCTGTATGTTGAGATGACGTGTGTTTCCAGTGAAGGTCGGATTACACCTGGCTGTCCTGGACTTTATGACGATGCCCATGTGGACGCCTGGAAACGCATCACAGATTTTGTTCATGCAGAGACAGAGACGAAAGTCTGTGCACAGCTTGGTCATTCTGGCCGCAAGGGGTCAACCCGTGTTGGTTGGGAAGGTATGGATCAGCCACTTCTGGAGGGGAACTGGCCGCTGATGTCAGCCTCCGACATTCCGTGGAGCCCGGAAAATCAGGCACCCAAACCCATGACCCGAGAGGACATGGACCTGGTGCGGGACCAGTTTGTTGAAGCGGCGAAGAAGGCGGAAGCTGCTGGATTTGATATGATTGAAATCCATGCCGCCCACGGATATCTGCTGTCGTCCTTTATCACACCGGTAACCAATAACCGTACCGATGAATATGGCGGGTCGCTGGAAAATCGGATGCGCTATCCGTTAGAGGTATTTGCAGCGGTGCGCGCAGTTTGGCCCGACGATAAGCCGATTTCTGTTCGAATCTCGGCTAATGACTGGGTTGGGGAAAGCGGTATTACGCCTGAAGATGCGGTTGAGATCGCCAGGATGCTGAAGGCCGCAGGCGTTGATATCTGCGACGTTTCGGCGGGTCAGACTACAACTGAAGCCAAGCCAGTTTATGGCCGTATGTTCCAAACTCCATTTTCAGACCGCATCCGAAATGAAACCGGTATACCCACTATGGCAGTTGGAAATATCTATGAGCCGGATCATGTAAACTCCATCCTGCTGGCGGGTCGCGCGGATCTGGTTTGCCTGGCGCGACCACATCTGAGTAACCCATACTGGACATTGCATGCTGCAACAGCATTGCAGGATGGTCAAACAGCATGGCCTAAGCCTTATGAGGCTGGTGCTGACCAGATGCGCCGTTTGATGGAGCGGGGTGATATGATGGGATTGAAAGTCTAATCATGAGCAAACTGAGCGGACAACATGCATTGGTAACAGGCGGCGGTAGCGGCGTTGGGCAGACAACTGCCCTGATGCTGGCGGAGGCCGGTACCAAGGTTACCATTTGTGGTCGTCGGCTTGAACCGTTAGAGCGGGTAGCGGCAGATAACGTCAATATCCAATGCCTGACTGCGGATGTGACAGACCTTTCCGGTATGAAGGCGATGGTCGAAAAAGCAGCCGAAACATATGGGCCTGTTACCATTGCCGTTGCCAATGCGGGTGCCGCAGATAGTATACCCTTTTCCAAGATGGATGCGGCAGATTGGCAATCCTCCATCGATATTAATCTGACCGGTGTCTTTAATACGTTCAAAGCCTGCCTGCCGGGAATGGAGGCGGTGAAAAGTGGTCGTCTGATTTCCATTGCATCAACAGCGGGTTTAAAGGGCTATGCATATGTCAGTCATTATTGTGCGAGCAAGCATGGGGTTGTTGGATTGACCAAGGCCCTGTCGCTGGAGCTTGCCAAAAGCGGTGTTACCGTAAATGCGATTTGTCCCGGTTTTGTAGAGACCCCGATGTTGGAGCGGTCCATTGAAAACATTCAGGCGAAAACGGGTTTGAGCCGGGAAGAGGCGCGCGCCGCGTTGGTCAGCAGCAACCCCATGGGCCGTTTTGTGCAGCCAGAAGAAGTGGCGGATGCGGTTCTTTGGCTTGCCGGCAAGGGGGCGGCCAGCGTCACCGGGCAAGCCATTTCCATTTCAGGAGGGGAAGTATGATTGAGTTGCATGAAGACTTCCTAGAACAGGGTGATCGCAATAGCCCGGAAAAGCATCGACTTCGGCTATGGCTTCGAATTTTGAAAATCTCCCGCCAAATTGAGGGTGAGCTTCGCGAACGGTTTCGGACCCAGTTCAAATCCACCTTGCCAAGATTTGATGTGATGTCAGCCCTTTACCGACAGGAAAGTGGCCTGAAAATGAGTGAGCTTTCGACCGCGCTGATGGTGTCCAATGGCAATGTCACAGGCATTATTGAGCGGCTGGTGTCTGAGAAGATGGTGGTGCGCGAACCGATCCCGGGCGATCGCCGGGCCATGCGGGTACGCCTGTCCGAAAAGGGTCGGAGTGAGTTTGCTCATATGGCTGCCGTCCATCAGGAATGGATCAACGAATTATTGGCCGGGGTGAGCGCAGAAGATGCGGACCTGATCGGTCGTTTACTGGATATATCAAAGACGGCAGACAAGAACCGTCCGGATGGAGGATCAAATGACTAAAATGGCAGATCTTAAGCCAACGCATTTTCGCTGGCAGATGGAGGGGACAACGGCTGTTATCCAGCTGGATAATCCGGATCGAAAAAATCCCCTGACGTTTGAAAGCTATGCCGAGCTTCGCGATACGTTCCGCGATCTGCATTATGCGGATGATGTGGATGCAGTTGTTTTCCTGCCAAATGGCGGGAATTTCTGCTCCGGCGGGGATGTGCATGACATTATTGGACCGCTGACCAAAATGGATATGAAGGGGCTTTTGTCCTTCACGCGGATGACCGGGGATCTGGTCAAGGCCATGCTCGGATGTGGTAAGCCTATAATTTCAGCCGTTGATGGCGTTGCCGTGGGGGCTGGTGCGATCATCACCATGGCTTCCGACATGCGGATCGCTACACCAGAAGCCAAAACCGCGTTTCTCTTTACCCGCGTTGGGCTTGCCGGTTGTGATATGGGCGCGTGTGCCATGCTTCCGAGAATTATTGGGCAGGGCCGGGCAGCGGATTTGTTATACACGGGCCGGGTGATGAGCGCTGAAGAAGGCGAGCGGTGGGGTTACTATAGCCGTCTTGTCGCCGCTGATGAGCTGCAATCAACCGCGATGGAGATGGCCGCGCGCATCGCCGCGGGTCCAAACTTTGCCCATTCCATTACCAAGACGCAGCTCAATCACGAATGGTCCATGGGGCTTGATCAAGCCATTGAGGCGGAAGCCCAGGCGCAGGCGATCTGCATGCAGACCCAGGATTTCCATCGCGCTTACCATGCGTTTGTCGCTAAAGAAAAACCAGAGTTCAAGGGAGACTGATCATGGCAGATAAGAGCTTCCTCAGCTGGCCTTTCTTTGAAGATAAGCACCGCGAGCTTTCAGATAATCTTGAAAGCTGGTGTGGAAAAAACCTGCCGGTTGATCATTCTAACGTGGATGAGGCCTGCAAGAAACTTGTCGCCGATCTTGGGGAAGCTGGGTTCCTGACCTATTCTGCAATTGATCCGGACAAGCCGGCGCCGTTGGATGTCAGGTCTCTCTGTCTTATTCGGGAGACATTGGCCCGCCATGATGGTCTGGCTGATTTTGCCTTTGCCATGCAAGGACTTGGCACTGGTGCAATCAGTTTCTTTGGAACGCCTGAGCAGCAGGAATGGTTGCATAAAACACGGGCAGGTAAAGCGCTTTCAGCCTTTGCTTTGTCAGAGCCCAAATCCGGATCAGACGTTGCCAATATGGATATGACGGCGACGCTGGATGGGGATCACTACGTCCTGAACGGTGAGAAAACCTGGATTTCCAATGGCGGGATTGCAGATCTTTACTGCGTTTTTGCCCGTACGGGCGAGGCACCCGGCGCCAAGGGGATTTCAGCCTTCGTGGTGCCTGCGGATCTGGACGGTTTCTCTATCAAGGAACGTCTGGAGGTTATTGCACCTCATCCGTTGGCAACGTTGAAATTCGATAATGTGAGAATTCCAAAATCCGCCCTGATCGGCAAGGCTGGTGAAGGTTTCAAGCTCTCCATGTCGGTGCTTGATGTGTTCCGCTCAACAGTGGGCGGGGCGGCGCTTGGCTTTGCCCGGCGGGCGCTTGAAGAAACTGTGAAACGGGTTCAGGACAGGTCTTTGTTTGGTGCGCCGCTATTTGATCTGCAGATGGTGCAGGGGCACGTGGCCGAGATGGCGCTGGATGTGGATGCGGCGGCCTTATTGGTTTACCGGGCGGCCTGGACGAAAGATATGGGCGCAGCCCGGGTGACCCGGGAAGCTGCCATGGCGAAACTTTATGCGACCGATAAGGCGCAGGAAGTCATTGATAAAGCTGTCCAGCTGCATGGCGGAGATGGCGTGAGAAAAGGATCAATTGTCGAGGGGCTCTACCGGGAGATACGGGCGCTTCGCATTTATGAAGGGGCATCAGACGTGCAAAAAGTCGTCATTGCCCGGCAAACACTATCAGGAGGATAAGCTGATGGGTCTGCCAACTAACAGGAGTGGAGTTAAAAATGCTGGGACCAACTGCGCACGAGGACAGTTTTACGCGCGATAACCTGCCGCCTGAAGATCAGTGGCCGGAGTTCCGCTTGGACGGGTTTGACTATCCTGACTACCTGAATGCCGGGGTCGAGCTGACCGATGGCATGGTGGAAAAGGGATTTGGGGACCATACAGCCCTGATCGGGAATGGTCGCCGCCGGACCTATAAGGAGCTAGCTGACTGGTCTAACCGACTGGCCAATGCGCTGGTTGATGATTACGGCTTGAAGCCTGGAAACCGTGTGATGATCCGGTCTGCCAATAATCCGGCGATGGTTGCCTGCTGGCTGGCAGCCACCAAGGCGGGCGCGGTTGTTGTGAATACCATGCCGCTACTGAGAGCAGGAGAGCTTGGCCAGATTATCGATAAAGCCGAGATTTCCATGGCGCTTTGTGATACCCGCCTGATGGATGAACTGGTCTCTGCTGCGAAAGACAGCAAGTTTCTGGAGGCCGTAATCGGCTTTGACGGGACTGCCAATTTTGATGCGGAGCTGGACCGGATCGCCTTGAATAAGCCCGTGAAGTTTGAGGCTGTTAAAACAGGTCGTGATGACGTGGCGCTGCTGGGCTTCACATCCGGCACGACGGGTGAGCCAAAAGCAACCATGCATTTTCACCGGGACTTGCTGGCGATTGCAGATGGGTATGCTGCCGAGGTTCTGGGCGTAACCCCTGAGGATGTTTTTGTGGGATCCCCACCGCTCGCCTTTACCTTCGGTTTGGGCGGTTTGGCAATTTTCCCACTGCGTTTCGGGGCGGCGGCAACCTTGCTGGAAAGTGCATCCCCACCAGAGATGATCAAAATCATCGAGGATTACAAGGCAACGATCTGCTTCACGGCGCCAACAGCCTATCGGGTGATGCTCCGGGCGATGGATGAAGGGGCGGATTTGTCATCTTTGCGGGCAGCGGTATCAGCGGGTGAAACCTTGCCGGGCCCTGTTTATGAAGAATGGCTGGAGAAAACTGGTAAGCCTATGCTGGATGGAATTGGTGCGACTGAAATGCTGCATATTTTCATTTCAAACCGGTTTGGCGATTCCATGCCAGCTTGTACAGGTAAACCCGTTACCGGGTATCAGGCGAAAATTGTGGATGAAAATATGACCGAGGTCCCCCGCGGAGAGGTTGGGTATCTTGCGGTTAAAGGTCCAACAGGGTGCCGGTATCTGGCTGATGAGCGGCAGAAAAAATACGTCCGGGATGGTTGGAACCTGACCGGAGATTCTTTTTATCAGGATGAGGATGGGTATTTTCATTTCGCCGCCCGCTCTGACGATATGATTATTTCATCTGGGTATAACATTGCCGGACCGGAGGTGGAGGCAGCTCTGCTTGCCCATACGGCAGTGATGGAATGTGCGGTTATTGGGGTTCCGGATGAGGAGCGCGGACAGATTGTTCAGGCCCATGTGGTTCTGGTCGAGGGATACGAAGCTGTTGAAGAGACTGTGAAAATCTTGCAGGATCACGTCAAGGCAACTCTTGCTCCCTACAAATATCCACGGTCTGTCAAATTTGTATCGCAATTGCCCAAGACACAGACGGGTAAAATACAGAGATTTCGCTTACGTGAAGGACTGGCGTGAGGATAGGGTAAGGGGAGTAACAGAGAAGTTGCTGTGAACGCAATGTCCGTTGGGTTGGGAGACCTGACGCAGTCCGCTCTTAAAACATGGGAGAGTTAAATTGAAAAAAACGAGTTTTTTGAAAGCAGGTCTTGTAGGCCTGGGAATGTGCCTGGCAGGCACCGCGATGGCGGAGCCTGTTAAAGTCGGCATGATTACAACCCTGACCGGCGGTGGTTCCGGGCTGGGTATTGATGTCCGGGACGGGTTTATGCTGGCTGTTAAACAGGCAGGTAACAAGGATCTGGAAGTGGTTATCGAGGATGACGCCCGTAAACCAGCCCTTGCGGTTCAAATCGCTGATAAAATGATTCAGAGCGAAAAGGTTGATATCCTGACTGGTATCATCTGGTCCAACCTGGCGATGGCAGTTATCCCAAGCACTGTAAAGCAGGGTAAATTCTATATTTCTCCAAATGCGGGTCCATCCGCACTTGCTGGTAAAGGCTGCGATGCCAACTACTTTAACGCAGCGTATCAGAACGATAACCTGCATGAAGCGATGGGTGCTTATGCAACAATGGCTGGGTTTGAAAAAACCTTTATCATGGCGCCTAACTATCCAGCGGGTAAAGACAGTCTGACTGGTTTCAAACGCTTCTTCGAAGGTACAGTGGCAGAAGAAGTTTATACGAAACTGGGCCAGAAAGACTATGCAGCTGAAATTGCCCAGATCCGGGCTTCTGGTGCTGATAGCGTCTTCATCTTCTTGCCAGGTGGTATGGGCATTGCCTTCATGAAGCAGTTTGCTCAGTCCGGTGTTGATATTCCGGTGATGGGTCCTGCTTTCTCCTTCGATCAGGGTATCCTGAAAGCTGTTGGTCCAAATGCGGTTGGCGTGAAAAACTCCTCTCATTGGTCAAAAGACCTGGATAACGATGCAAACAAAGCGTTCGTCAAGGGTTTCCAGGATGAATATGGCCGTCTGCCATCTTTGTATGCCGTTCAGGGCTTTGACGCTGCGAACCTGATCCTGTCAGCTATGGCGAAAGCGGATGTTAATGATAAGGAAGCGTTCCGTGCGGCTTTGAAAGAAGCCAACATCCAGTCACCACGTGGTGCCTTTAAATTTGGCAACAACCAGCATCCAATCCAGACAATTTATGTCCGGGAAGTGATCAAGGAAGGTGACATTTACACCAACAAGATCGTCGGTGTGGCACTGGAAAACCACCAGGATGCCTACGCTAAAGATTGTAAACTGTAATATGTGCTCTCGGAGCCTGCTGACGGGATGTATCCGCAGCAGGTTTCGAACTTCCGAAAGACTTTAATTCAATGACGTCAACACTTCTCATTGAGCAGCTTCTGAACGGTTTGCAGTTCGGAGTGATGCTGTTCCTGATGGCGGCTGGGCTGACCCTGGTTTTTGGGGTGATGGGGCTGATTAACCTGGCCCATGGTGCACTCTACATGGTTGGTGCCTTTGCTTGCGCGACTATTGCTACCTGGACTGGCTCTTTTTGGCTAGGCCTTGCGGCAAGTCTCATCGCGGCAGCGGCAGCCGGTGCAATAGTTGAGATTGCGGTGATCCGAAGATTGTATAAGCGAGATCATCTGGATCAGGTGTTGGCGACCTTTGCGCTTATTCTGATTTTTTCCGAAGGCACGCGGTATGTTTTTGGATCATTTCCGCTGTTCCTGAATGTACCCGAAATTCTCTCAGGTCCGATCACCTTGCCAGGTGGACTGCAGTATCCGCTGTATCGCTTTGGCTTGATAGTTGTGGGATTTGCCGTGGCAATTGGGCTTTATCTGCTGATTACCAAAACGCGGCTCGGAATCCGGATCCGGGCAGGCGAGTCCGATCGGGATATGATTGCCGCGCTTGGAATTGATATTCGTCTTCTCTACACCGTTGTTTTCGCCCTTGGGGCGGCATTGGCTGGATTTGCAGGTGCACTGGTTGGCGCGTTGCAATCGGTGCAGGTCGGCATGGGTGAGCCTGTCTTGATCCTTGCCTTTGTGGTCATTGTGATCGGTGGTATCGGCTCTATTAAGGGGGCGCTGGTTGGCGCCATACTGGTGGGCGTTGTAGATACTCTTGGCCGGTTCCTGCTGCCACTTACCTTTAAACTTTTCATGACTAATTCGGATGCGACGGCTGTCGGATCCGCGCTGGCCTCCATGCTGATCTATATCCTGATGGCCATAATTCTGGTGGTGAAACCCAAAGGACTGTTCCCTGCAAATGGTTAAGTTAAATGTTGAAAATGCCCTGAACGGGGTTCTGTTGCTGGGGCTGTTGGTTATTCCCTTTATCGCCATTCAGATGGATGAGCCGTTCTATGTCACGCTGACGACGCGGGTTGCCATTTTGGCATTGGCCGGTGTTGGACTAAATCTAGCGCTGGGTCTTGGGGGGCTTGTCTCCTTCGGACATGCGGCCTTCTTTGGAATAGGTGGTTATGCACTGGGTATCCTTGCGAGCCATGCATTGAATTATGAGCCACTGATGACATCGCCGTTTGAATTGAATGGCACGACCCAGATGCTAATCCTCTGGCCGGTCGCCATTCTGGCGAGTGGACTGGTGGCTTTGGTTATTGGCTATTTCTCTCTGCGGACCAGCGGTGTCTATTTCATCATGATCACCCTCGCTTTTGCCCAAATGCTTTATTATTTCAGTATTTCGTGGCCGGCATATGGAGGTGAGGATGGACTTTCCATTTATGTGCGAAGCGAGTTTCCCGGGCTTAATACACTTGATCCCATTCAGTTTTTCCTGATCTGTTTCGGCGCATTGATTGTTGGGCTTAGTTTAGTAGCCATCCTGAAAAACAGTCGTTTTGGTGCGGCTCTACAGGCCGCCAGACAAAACGAGGATCGATTGGCTGCGGTCGGTATCAAGGCATTTAACATTCGTCTAACCGCATTTGTGATTTCCGCCATGATCACCGGTTTTGCCGGTGCCCTTTTTGCGGACCTGAACCGCTTTGTAAGCCCCAATATGCTGTCGTGGCATACATCTGGTGAGATTATGATTTTTGTGATCCTCGGGGGCGTTGGGCGGTTGTTTGGACCGGTTGCCGGAGCGGCTCTTTTTATCATTTTCGAATTTATCTTTGGCGGGCTTACAGAGCACTGGATGTTCTTCCTAGGGCTCGTTCTGTTGGCTGTCGTATTATTCGCCCGGGGTGGCCTGATCGGATTTATTGCAGGGAAACAAAGCCATGACTGAGTTGTCAGAAACTGTCCTGCAGATTGAAGGACTGAACAAAACCTTCGGTGCGCTCAAGGCAACCGATGACGTTACTCTGGATCTGCGAAAAGGCGAGATCCATGCCTTAATCGGTCCAAACGGGGCGGGAAAATCAACCTTGATCAAGCAGATTTGCGGGGAGATTGAACCGGATTCCGGCAGTATCAAATTTGAAGGTAAAAATTTGAAGGGGCTTGGTGTTGCGGATCGGGCTCAGGCTGGGCTTGGTCGGACATTCCAGGTATCTTCCCTCGCGCTGGAGTTTTCTGCCCTTCGGAACGTGATGCTGGCCGTGCAATCCAAGGCGGGCAGCAGCTTCAAATTCTTTAAACCTGTCATGAAAGATCAGGCGTTGATCAGTGCAGCGGAAGCCATGCTGGAGCGGGTGGACCTGAAAGATCGAAAGGACGTTCCGGCTGCGGAACTATCCCATGGTGAGCGGCGGAAGCTTGAAATTGCCATTGCACTCGCCCTGAAACCCAAGGCTTTCCTGTTGGACGAGCCGATGGCGGGAATGGGACCTGAAGGCTCCAAACAGTTAACCGGCTTTCTGGCGGATCTGAAGGATGAGGCGCCGATCCTGCTCGTGGAGCATGATATGGATGCGGTGTTTGCGCTGGCCGACCGGATTTCTGTGCTGGTGTACGGAAGTGTGGTTGCAACAGGTACGGTCGATGAGATCCGGAATAATCCGATCGTTCGCGAAGCCTATCTGGGAGAAGAAGTATGACCGATCTTCTAACGGTAACAGGTCTTGAGACATTTTATGGCCCCTCCCAGGCGCTGTTTGGGGTGGATCTGAAAGTTGGCGAAGGTGAAGTTGTTGCCCTGATGGGCCGCAATGGCATGGGAAAAACAACGACCATTGCCTCGATCTGTGGGCTGGAAGCTTACGCGAACGGGAAGGTGACTTTTAAGGGCAAGGACCTAACCGGCTTGCCATCCTTTAAAATTGCCCGGCTGGGTGTGGGGTTGGTACCGGAAGGCCGACGGTGTTTTCCGAACCTCACGGTCTATGAAAACCTGATTGCCGCAGCGCGCCCAGGTCAATGGAGCCTTGAGAAAGTCTATGAGTTTTTCCCTCGGCTTAAAGAGAGAAGAGACCAGTATGCCAACACCCTGTCCGGCGGGGAGCAGCAGATGCTGGCTATCGGGCGGGCGCTGATGACCAACCCGGATCTGTTGATGCTGGATGAAGCGACCGAAGGACTTGCCCCGGTGATCCGCCAGGAGATCTGGCAAGCGGTTCGAAACCTGAAATCAACGGGTCAATCCATTTTGATTGTTGATAAGACCCTGTCCGAATTGCTGCCCATTGCCGATAACTGCTTCATCCTGGAAAAGGGTGTCACGGTCTGGTCAGGAAAACCGGATCAGCTTACCAGTGATCTGGAAGATCGGTATCTGGGAGTTTAGTGATGATCCATTTTTCCCTGACCCGAAAAGTCCAGTTTCAGCATTGTGACCCGGCCGGGATCGTTTTTTATCCGCGCTATTTTGAAATGGTCAATTCCACGGTTGAAACCTGGTTTGAAGAGGATTTGAACGCGTCTTACGCGGATATTCATATGAACCGGGATCTGGCGGTTCCAACCGTTCATATCGAGACAGATTTTAAAGCTCCAAGCCGGCTCGGTGATCTTTTGATCCTGGAGCTGGAAGTGATCAAACTTGGCGGAAGTAGTTTGAAGTTGCAAGTGACCTGCCGGTGTGACGATGAGATCCGCTTTACCTCCGAACTGACTGTTGTGTGTGTCAGTATTTCTGATATCAGTCCTAAACGCTGGCCCGATGATATTCGCGCGGCCATTGAAAAAAGAGTGAAAGAAACCCCATGACTTTAGAGACTATTCATCCAGAAGGCTGGAAAGCAGCCAAGGGCTACGCGAATGGAATGGCGGCCAGTGGCGGAAGAACCGTTTATGTAGGGGGGCAAATTGGCTGGAATGCAGATCAGGTGTTCGAAACACAGGATTTTATCGGCCAGTTTGAGCAGACACTCAAGAATATTCTCAGCGTCGTCGAGGCTGCAGGTGGCAAGGCAGAGCATATTGCCCGGCTGACCTGGTATATCACGGATAAAAAAGAATATCTGGCACGGCAGAGGGAATGCGGTGAGGCTTATCGCCGTGTCATGGGACGTCATTTTCCGGCCATGGCCGTTGTTCAGGTTGTAGCCCTGATGGAGGATGAAGCCTTAATTGAGATTGAGGCAACTGCCATTATCCCCTGAATTCTGAAGGGAGAGTGCGTCAAATGATGACTGAATGGGGGCGCTTCGGTGTTTAAGAGCGTTTTTTCTGATTAAGTCACGCATTTGTTTTCTCCACATATCTTGGAAGGGTAATTTGGAAAGTCGTTCCTCTTCCAGGTTCACTTTTGAGTTCGATTGTTCCTTCAAGAATATTATTGACCATGTTCTGAACAATACTGAGCCCTAGTCCGGAATTTCTTCCAATTACCTGGGTTGTGAAAAAGGGCTCAAAAACCATAGATTGTTTTTCTGTTGGGATCCCCATTCCGTCGTCTTTGATTTTTAGCTGAATATGAGACAACGGCTTTTCCGGATCTGGATTGGCTTTAATCAATATCCGTCCAGATTGTCCCTCTGCAAAAGCATGTTTTCTGGCATTCTCAATAAGATTAATTACCGCCTGGCTGATGGCGGCGGGATAGCTATCCATTGTGAGATTGCCAGAATAATCCTGTATCAAATCGATGTTCTCACGGTCCAAAATAGGGCCGAAAGAGGAAGTGATATTCTTCAGGGATTGCCCCAAATTGAATTTTTGCCGTTTGATGTTGCTCTGATGGTTTGCGGTCTGTTGAAAGTTGTCCAGCAAGGATCTGGCTCGCTGGATATTATTTTCGATGATCTTGGTGCTGGAAGACAAAGCTTGTTGAAGGTGCTCTAATGATTGCTGATCTTGTTCTGAGCTGATAGCTATATCCCTTAAATCCTTGATAAGGTCCCGTGTTACGGAGTTGGCTGAATAGACGTTTCCAAGAGGTTGCTTGAGCTCATGGGAAACACCTGCGACCAGTCGGCCAAGTGACGCCATTCGATCTTGAGCAAGATACTGTCTTTCAATTTTCCTTTTGGCCATTTGTTCCTGCAGGCGGTTCCTGATTGCCCAGTGGAGCAGATAGGACATCAACGCCCCGAAAAACATAAGCAGCACGAGAAGCGCGATTGATATTGTATTAATTGTTGTCCAAAAGGTTGGTTTTTGGAAAGACGCCAAAAGTATGTAAGGCCCGGTTTGATCTGTTTGTGTTGCGAAAGCCTGATCGTCCAAAATGGTTGCTAAGCCTAGGGAATGCGATGTGTAGTGGGTCTTGTCTTCTAAAAAACTTCCATTGAGCCTTTCGTTGATTTTTGTCCATAGACCAGGCTGCATTTTTGCTAAATTCTGGTCTGGATTGATCTGCGCCCCGAAAAGTTTGTTTCTATCCTTTCCAGCGACCCAGAAGCCGTTTGAATCAATTAGCTCAGTTTCGACATGTGGATCAGTCCGATTTTCAAATTTTGTCAGCACTTTGCCGATATCAAAGTTGAAAATAAGATAGCCTAGCAGTCTATCCTGTTGGGAGTAGATGGGCGTGGATAGTCGGACTGTTTTCGTCCACGGCTCCTCAACCTTTCCAAACTCTTCATTAAGGTCGATTGGAGAGATGTAAATTTCATTTGGCAGGAGTGTTTTGCTTTTCACGAAGTAATATCGGTTGGACTTGTCCTGCAATTGACGTTGGTTAATCGTCGTCAGTTTTCCACTTTTTCTCTGGATGCGTATTACTTCAAATCCTTCGGTGCTGAGAATTCGCAGCTGTGTAATTTCACTTAATTTTCGACCGATTAGTTTTAGATAAGTAACGGTTGCGTCTGGATCCACCTGATAATTCTGAATTAGGGAGGTTTCCGCCGCAACCTTCAGATAAATCCCGCTTGTTCGAAACCAATCAGTCAGTGATAGATTAAGTTCGGAAAGTTTCTGGATGGCCTGACTTTTTCTAACTCTATAAGTGTCCTGTTCACTCGACTTGATCCAGCTGAACCACAACCCTAGGCAAACCAATAAGGTTATCAGTATTGTAGCAAAAGATTTTGCGCGGGAGACAAGCATTACGTTCACCACTCAGGGTTCATTGAATTTGGGATGCTTGACGGGGCTGTGAACAATCGCGTGGCGAGCGGAACTCCTGTTGCCCTGGATAGATGGCGAGGAGTACAGGGTCTGCTTTGCTGTACGTTTCGAATATTATTATTTGTGCTTTTGCTCATCCATCAAACTTTTTTTAGTTTAGGAATTTGGGTTTGCTGTTGGTCGTGATCCCTCAATGACCACTTGCTGTGGAAAAAGGTCTAACACTATATTCGACATTACTTATATTGATTTGTTTCATTTTGTGGCTTAAATTGCAATAAAAAAATTACATAATATTACATATTGTGGGGATCGCTTAGAGGTGGGGGAAAGCGACATAGATCACAAAGAGTAATTTATTTTCAGGCAAGATTTTAAGCCTGTGTAAAGTGTCACTTGTTTGGAAACCAACAAGATCATAACATTGAGGTCTTCTGAAAAGCCATTATGACTGGCGTGCGGACAGTTCAGTAGTCCGCCTTAGATTTGGTGATGGAGTTTTTCCATGAGTGTTAAGTTCAAATTTCTGCTGTTGGCAGCAGGTCTTTTTCTGATTGCAGCTTGTGAGGAGCAAGGTGGTAGCGCAGATGCAGGCAAAGCTGCCCCTCAACAGCCGAGGGCAACACAGGTTGGTTTCATTTCTATGGAAGCGCAGACAGTCAATTTGGTTTCGGAAATGCCGGGAAGGACTGTGGCGTTTCGGATGGCAGATGTGCGCCCGCAGGTGGATGGTCTGATAAAGGATCGAAAATTCACAGAAGGCAGCTTCGTTGAAGCTGGGCAGGAACTATACCTGATTGACCAAGATCGGTATCAGGCGGAACTGGATGCGGCCCTTGCCCGGCTAGCAAGTGAACGGGCAAGTCTGGATCTGGCGACAAAGACCCGGGCCCGGTATGAGAAACTCCTGAAATCAAAGGCGGCGAGTGCGCAAGCTTATGATGACGCTGTTGCTGCTGAAGCGCAGGGAAAAGCAAGTGTTGCTGCCGCGCGCGCATCTGTTGATCGAGCGCGTATTGATCTAAACTATACCAAGGTGACAGCGCCCATCTCCGGTCAAATAGGCGCATCGTCCTATAGTGAAGGGGCATTGGTTACTGCTAGTCAGGCAAATTCGCTGGCGACTATTACCCAGCTTGATCCCATTTATGTGGATGTAACTCAAGCGGGGGGCAAACTTCTGCATTTGCAGGAAGCTATTTCCTCCGGCCGGGTCGAAGGCGTTAAAAAAGACGAGATCGAGGTCCGGCTCATTCTGGATGCGACTGGGCAGGAATATCCCCTCAAAGGAAAACTGCAGTTTTCCGAAGTCACCGTCAATGAGACCACAGGAACAGTCCGGCTTCGCGCTGTTTTTCCCAATCCGGATCATGTGTTGCTGCCAGGAATGTTCGTTCGGGGCTATGTAGGACAGGGCCGGGTCGACGGTGCCTTTTTAGTGCCGCAGAAATCGGTCATGCGGGATCAAAGCGGTAGTGCTTATGTTTATGTGATCGATGCCGAGAACAAAATTGCTAGCCGCCCGATCCTTATTGAACAGGCTCAAGGTCAAAACTGGGTTGTTTCCAATGGTTTGGAAACCGGCGACAAGCTGGTCGTTGATGGGTTGCAACGAATTGCTCCCGGTTCCGTAGTGGCGCCGGTTGATGTTCAGGCAAATGCGGCCTCTGATGGTAAAACGAATAGTTAAGGGCGAAGATCATGGCTAAGTATTTTATTGATCGCCCTGTTTTTGCGTGGGTGATTGCCCTCGTGATTATGCTGGCAGGTGCTCTTTCGATCCTGCAGCTGCCGATCGAGCAGTACCCACCAATTGCGCCGCCAAAAGTTGAGATCAGGGCAACCTATCCCGGTGCATCTGCTCAGACAGTGGAAAATACGGTTACGCAGATCATTGAGCAGGAAATGAACGGTCTGGACAATCTGCGTTACATTTCCTCAACCAGTGACGCGACTGGATCAGTAACGATTGCCCTCACCTTCAATGCGGAGGCTGATCCGGATATTGCTCAGGTGCAGGTGCAGAACAAGTTGCAGGCTGCGACCGCGTTGTTGCCAACTGAGGTGCAACAGCAAGGAATTACGGTCAGCAAGTCAACAGGTACCTTCCTGATGGTTATTGGCTTTGTATCCAATGACGACAGCCTGAGCCGGGGTGATCTTGCCGATTTTGTTGTAACAACTTTGAAAGATCCAATTGCCCGCGTGGATGGGGTTGGCTCCGTTCGGGTGTTCGGCTCCCAACATGCCATGCGGATCTGGCTCGATCCAAATAAACTGGTCAGCTATAATTTGACGGTCGGGGATGTCAGAAGTGCGATCAGAGCCCAGAATACGGAAGTATCCGCAGGCCAGATTGGCGGTACGCCTTCAGTTTCAGGGCAACAGATTAATGCTACCATTACCGCCCAGAGCCGGCTTCAGACCACCGAAGAATTTGCCAATATCCTGCTTCGGGTAAACACAGATGGATCCCAGGTACGTCTTGGTGATGTTGCACGGGTTGAAATCGGGGCGGAGAGTTATGCAACCGCCGCCCGATATAATGGGCAGGATGCGGTAGGTATGGGCATCGACCTTGCGACAGGTGCTAATGCATTGGATACCGCTGAATTGGTCCGCAAGCGGGTTAGTGAACTGCAAGCTTTCTTTCCGGCTGGCGTAGAGGTTGTCTACCCTTACGATACGACCCCGTTTGTCGAAATTTCCATTCAGGAAGTGGTGAAAACCTTATTTGAGGCGGTGGGTCTTGTGTTCCTCGTGATGCTTCTCTTCCTGCAGAATATCCGGGCGACCCTGATACCGACCATCGCGGTACCTGTGGTTCTTCTGGGCACTTTTGGCATTTTGGCGGCCTTTGGTTTCTCTATCAACACGTTGACCATGTTTGCCATGGTTTTGGCTATTGGTCTTCTGGTGGATGACGCGATTGTTGTGGTGGAAAATGTGGAGAGGGTAATGGCTGAGGAAGGCCTCTCGCCCCGCGAAGCAACCCGAAAATCCATGGGACAGATTACGGGTGCATTGATCGGGATTGCGCTTGTACTCTCGGCTGTGTTTGTTCCTATGGCATTTTTCCCGGGATCAACCGGGATCATCTATCGCCAGTTCTCAATTACCATTGTTTCGGCGATGGTATTGTCGGTTGTGGTCGCCGTTGTCCTGACGCCGGCGCTTTGTGCCACCATGTTGAAACCGGGGCAGGGGGATCCCCATGCCAAGCGGGGCTTCTTTGGCTGGTTTAATCGGGGCTTTGATTGGACAACCCGCTTTTATCAGGGCAGTGTTCGGCATGTGCTCAACCGCAAGATCCGGTATCTGGTTGTGTATGGCATAATTGTTGGGGGCCTTGCCTTCATGTACAGCAAGCTTCCAACCTCCTTCCTGCCAAACGAGGATCAGGGGATCATGTTCTCCATGGTTCAGTTGCCATCCGGGGCGTCCCAGGAGCGGACCATTGAGGTTCTGAAGAAGCTGGAAACCCATTTCATGGAAAATGAAAAGGAAACTGTTCAGGGTCTCTTCACCGTTGCCGGTTTCAGTTTTGCGGGGAGTGGCCAGAATGCGGGTATTGCCTTTATTAACTTGAAAGACTGGTCGGATCGAACAAAACCAGGCCAGGATGTGCAATCGGTCGTGGGACGCGCCTACGGTGCATTTGCGCAAATCCGGGAAGCGCGAGCTTTTGCCTTTGCGCCACCAGCGATCCTACAGCTCGGCCGGGCGACCGGTTTCGACATGCAGCTTGTAGATCGGGGCGGGATTGGCCATTCAGCCTTGATGGCAGCGCGGAACCAGCTTCTGGGAATGGCGTCACAAAATCCGCTGGTGGTGGGGGTTCGCCCGAACGGGATGAATGACACACCGCAGTTCAATATCAATATTGATCAGGAAAAAGCGAGCGCTCTGGGCGTGAGTATTGCTGATATCAACCAGACCCTGACGGCCGCTTGGGGCTCTTCCTACGTGAATGATTTCATGGAAAAAGGCCGGGTTAAGAAGGTCTATATGCAGGCCGATGCACCTTATCGAATGATGCCTGAGGATCTGGAACATTGGTATGTACGCAACAAAGATGGGGAAATGGTGCCTATCTCGGCTTTCTCCTCTACTGCATGGAGCTATGGCTCTCCGCGTCTTGAGCGGTTTAATGGCCTGTCGTCCATGAATATTCTGGGTGAGCCTGCACCGGGTGTCAGCTCAGGTGAGGCGATGGCCGCCATGGAGCAGATGGTCAGCCAGCTGCCGCCGGGTGTTGGCATTGAATGGACGGGCCTTTCCTTTGAGGAGCGGGAAGCCGGAGATCAGGCGCCTGCACTTTATACCCTGTCGATGATTGTGGTGTTCCTCTGTCTTGCGGCGCTTTATGAGAGCTGGAGCATTCCGTTTTCTGTGATGATGGTTGTGCCGCTGGGCGTTCTTGGGGCTGTGGCCGCAGCGCTTCTTCGGGAGCTTCCGGATGACGTTTACTTCCAGGTAGCCATTCTGACGACCATTGGTCTGTCGGCCAAAAACGCCATTTTGATCGTGGAGTTTGCCCGGGATCTTTATGAAGAGGGGATGGACTTACTCGCCGCGACGGTTGAGGCTGCGCGTCAAAGATTGCGTCCAATTGTGATGACCTCAATGGCCTTTACACTTGGTGTTTTGCCCTTGGCTGTCAGCACAGGGGCAGGCGCCGGTGCCCGGGTTGCCGTCGGCACCGGTGTGATGGGCGGTATGATCGCCGCAACAGTGCTCGCGATCTTCTTCGTGCCGTTATTCTTCGCACTGGTGGTTCGTCTGTTGGGCCGAAAAAAGCCAGAAACATCTGCCGCTGAACAACCAGCGGAATAGGATGACACTCTGAAACAGAAAAGGCGCCGAATTAGTCGGCGCCTTTTTCGTTGAAGGGAAAACGTGTTTCAAGGAATTTCAAAATGGGATTAGCTGAAAATACAGTATTCTTTTCAGGTTAATCCGTAGCGGTTTCAAGGGGGTCAATAGGCCGTAAGGTTATGATTTCACCCTGTTTTAGCCTTGTATTTAGAGAAGATGACAAGCAGCCATGTGGCCATTCCCATGGTCCTTGAGAGTAGGCGGTTCCTGAAAACATCTCTCAGTTGCGAGTGGACAGCGACCAGAGAAACGACACCCTTTTGGCAAATTGATCGGACTTGGTGGATCGCCAACCAATGGGACTCGTTCCGGCGCATTTTTATTGGCATTAACCCGCGGAACAGAAGCTAACAATGCTTTGGTGTAGGGATGTTTTGGGTCACTAAAGAGGGATTTGCGATCTGCCTGTTCGACAATCTGGCCAAGATACATGACGGCGACATCATCACAGAGATGTTGCACGACACCGAGATCATGACTGATGAATAGATAGGTCAGGCCCATTTCCTCTTGCAGCCTTCGCATCAGATTGAGGATTTGCGCCTGTACCGCCACGTCGAGAGCCGAAACAGGCTCATCACAGACGATCAGATCGGGTTTGGTGGCAAGCGCACGCGCCAGACCCACCCGTTGCCGCTGGCCCCCTGAAAATTGGTGAGGGAAGAGATTTGTGAGTTCTGGTCGCAAGCCAACCTGAACGAACAGATCACGGACCATCTGCTGTTGTTCTTCTGGCGTGCCGATTTCCATCAGCTCTAGCGGTTCGCGGACAATCTCACCAACCCTTTTGCGAGGATCAAGCGACGAATAAGGGTCCTGGAAAATCATTTGGAAATTCCGCCGGGCTTTGCGTAAATCTTCTTTTTCCAAACTACTGATTTCCTGATCCTCGAGGGAAATTGTTCCAGCTGTGATGGGAACCAGGCGAAGGACAGCAAGAGCGGTTGTGGTTTTTCCAGAACCACTTTCACCAACGATACCGAGAGTTCGACCCTTTGCAACCTTGAAGCTAACACCATCCACAGCATGAACAGTTTGGGCCTCTTTCAGGAATTTTTTCTTGGAGAAATGAACCTTGAGATCTTTGACCTCCAGCAATGTTTCATCGGTCATGCAAGCTCACCCCCTGTAACATGGTAACAAGCAACTCTGTGGTGGGTTCCAACTTCGGTAATTGATGGCGTGCTGTTTTTGCACTTATCCAGAGCATATTTGCAACGAGGAGCAAATGCACATCCGGATCCAAGTTCGGTTAAGGGGGGGACAACCCCTTCAATTTCCTCAAGATAGGGACGTTCATCCGAGGGGTGGTCTTCCAGATGAGGGACACAGGCAATAAGGCCTTTTGTATAAGGATGCTGCGGATTGTCGAGGATTTCGCGGGTTAGTCCCGTCTCGATCACATGTCCCGCATACATAACGGCAACCCGATCCGTTAGTTCAGCCACGGCGCCCATGTCATGGGTAATCATGATGATTGCAGTTCCCATCTCCCGCTGCAGGTCCTTCAACAAATCAAAGATCTGGGCCTGAACTGTTACGTCTAGGGCAGTTGTCGGCTCGTCAGCGATGAGGACGCGGGGTTTGCAGGCGAGCGCAAGACCGATCATCACCCGTTGCCGCATTCCGCCAGAGAGTTCATGTGGATAGGCTTTGGCCCGCACAGCCGGTTCGGGAATGCCCACCAGTTCGAGCATTTCAACGGCCCGCTTCCAAGCCTCTTCCTTGCTGACATTCTGGTGCAGCAACACGCTTTCCGCGATCTGATCTCCAATACGAAAAACAGGATTTAAGGACGTCATTGGCTCCTGAAAAATCATGGAAATAATATTTCCCCGAATTTCGCGGAGCTTTCTTGGAGTCAGTTTGGTGAGATCCGCCCCTTCAAGCGTGATTGAGCCGGAGGTTATTTTTCCTGGTGGGCTTGGGATAAGTCCCATAATGGAGAGGGCTGTCATGCTTTTCCCGCATCCCGACTCTCCAACAATACCAAGGATTTCTCCTTCCTTCAGATCCAGGCTGACATGGTTAAGTACCCGGGCATTACCTGCACGGGTTTTGAAGTCAACAACCAGATCCTTGATTTCCAATAGCTCAGACATCAACGCTCTCTTAGTTTTGGATTAAAGGCATCGTTCAGACCGTCGCCGATCAGGCTGAAGCCAAGGACTGTCAGGAAGATCATGAAGCCGGGAAAGCTGATTGCCCACCAGGCATCCAGGATGTATTCTCGCGCGGCTCCAATCATCATGCCCCAACTGAACACGTTGGGATCACCAAGACCGAGGAAGCTGAGACCCGCTTCAAATAAAATGGCGATGCCGATTGTCAGGGTCGCTGAGACAATAAGTGGGGCCAATGCGTTGGGCAGGATGACCCGCCAGATAATCCGGTTGTTTCGGGCCCCAATGGAACGGGCCGCATTTACATATTCCAGATTGCGGATCCGTAAGAATTCAGCTCGTGTCAGGCGGGCCGTTGCAGGCCAACTGACAATTCCAATGGCGATTGAAATGACATAAATGGACGGCGCAAACAGGGTTACCAGCACCATGGCAAAAAGCAGGGCTGGTAGCACCTGAAAAAATTCAGTAATCCGCATGAGGAACTCGTCAACTGCACCCCCATAAAAACCTGATAAGGCGCCGATCAGGATTCCAATGGTCATTGTGAGAACACCAGCCGTCAAACCTACAAACAGGGTTGATGCTCCGCCATGCAGGAGACCGGCCAATATATCGCGGCCGAGATAGTCTGTACCAAGCGGAACTTCTGGAACCTCTCCAGGAGGGGTGAGCGGTGCCCAGACAACTTCGAAAGGATCAACTGTGTAAAACAAGGGACCAATAAAACAAAAAATACAGATCGCAATGAGAATAAAAAGTCCCAGCATGCCTGCCCAACTTTGCCGGAAGGCGCGGGCCGCTTCCATCAGCGGGCTTTGGCTTTTGACGACGACTGCTGCTGTGTCGGTTGTGCTCATGGTCAGCCTCCTGTCCGGATGCGGGGATCAACCAATCGATAGACAAGATCTGTCAAAATATTGGCAACGATCACCAGAAGAGATGAGAAAAAGAGAATTCCGAGCACGGTTGGATAATCCCTGGCAAGAATGGAATCAAAAGCAAGTGTCCCAAGACCAGGCCAGCTGAAAACGGTTTCCACGAGAACGGCACCAGAGACAATGGCGCCAAATTGCAGACCAGCAATTGTTACCACTGGCAGGATTGCATTTCGGAGGGCATGGTGGCCATACACACTGATCTCTGACGCTCCTTTGGCGCGAGCTGTGCGAATATAGTCAGACCCTAAGATTTCCAACATACTGGCGCGAGAAAGACGCGCATACTGAGCCAGATATACGATGCCAAGGGTCAGGGCAGGAAGGACGAGATGGTGTGCGATATCCAAGCTGCGGGTTAATAGATCATCGCTCAAAGTAATGTCATACATCCCTGAGATCGGAAATATTGGGATGGCCCAGGCAAAAATGATTACCAGCATCATCCCTGTCCAGAAAATGGGGGCAGAATAGCCAATCACCGAGATAAGCGTGACAAGTCCGCTAACCAGTCCTTTGGGTTTATGGGAGGCAATGACACCCAGAAGAGTTCCGACAAAAATAGCAAAAAGCAGCGCTACGAGAACAAGCAGTATCGTGGCGCCTACCCGATCCAGAACAAGATCCAGTACCGGGGCATTATAAAAGAAAGACTGTCCAAGATCCCCCTGCAGTGCCTTGCCCAAATACGTGCCCAGTTGAACAATAACGGGTTTATCCAGCCCATAGGCTGATCGTATGTCAGCCAGCATCTCTTCAGTCGCACCGCCCATTTCCCCCGCAATAACTTCTGCGGGGTCACCAGGCGCAATGTGGATTAGAAGAAAGTTGAGAACAAGGACTGCGAGGATAAGAAGAAACGCGTGAAAAAGACGACGGACAACTAACATCAGGATATTCATGAAAAGCTCTCCGTCATCAAGATATAGGGTTCAACATCTTACTTGAAATAAACCTCATCAAGAGGGGACATTGCGCCCCAAATTGTCAGAGGAGGATTGCCAAGTTTGGTTGCATTATAGGCTGTATGATACGGCAGTGTGTTGATGAAAACCTGAGGGGCTTCGTCAACAATGATCTTCTGAGCCTGCTGGTAGAGCGCGATCCGTTTGGCCTGATCCAGTTCTTTTCCAGCCGTATCCAGAAGTTTGTCCACTTCTTCGTTACAGTAGCTTTGCGTATTTGACCAGATCACACCTTTGCGGATGTTGCTACAAATGTATGTCCGGTGAACACCAATCACAGGATCAGCCCAGTTGAACACGATGTCCATGGTCATATCAAATTCATGACCGCCTACCCGTTTCGCCCAAGTTGGGAAATCAGGAGAGGCACGGAGTTCAACATTGATACCGATTTTCTTCAGCTGCGGTTTTAGATACTCCGCAATACTTTTCTGCATTTCTGCAGATCCTGGAATGTAATCTAGGCCAAGCGTAAAGCGTGTGCCATCATCGCCGGCTTTGAAGCCCGCTTCATCGAGGAGTGCGTTAGCTTTGTCTAGATCCAATGCGTATTTTTCCACGTCTGGAGCGTAGTAAGGGCTACCAGGCGCAACCGGGCCGGAAGCTGGTTTGGACAGTCCGCCATGGAGAGCGTTGATAATAAATTTCTGATCGAAACCGTAGGCGATAGCCTGACGAACCTTTTTATGCTTCAGATATTCGTTATTGGTATTAAAGGCGAGCCAATTGAGTGGACCTACGGCAGCATAACCGTCAGATGTGACAACAATGTCCTTGTTCTTTTTCAGGCGCGCAATATCACGTGTGCTGGCCAGAAAAGGGAACATGGTGACTTCACCTTTGTCGGTGGCGAGCGCCAGACTGGTTGGATCTTTGTAGTTCTTGATAATAATTTTATCGAGGTAAGGCTTGCCTTCCAGGAAATAATCCGGGTTCTTCTCAAGAATAATGTGCTGGCCTGGCTTGAATTCTACAAACTTAAACGGCCCAGAGCCAACAGGTGCACTGTTCGCTGGGTGGCTTTTCGCATCCTGTCCATCACCATAAACATGTTTTGGAATGATGGGCAGTAATGCGCCGGACATCGCCAGCATTGCCGCTGGATGTGGCTGGGCGAATTTCAGGATTGCCGTATGCGCATCTGGTGTTTCAACCGCTGTTACCGGCGCAAACATGGTTTTGAAGGGGTGGTTGTCTTTTACCGTTTGAAGAGAAAAAGCAACATCTTCGGATGTAATTGGCTTGCCATCATGAAATTTGGCGTTTTTCCTCAAGTTCAGCGTGATACTTTTACCGTCTTCGGCTATCTCCCAGCTCTCAGCCAGATACGGTTTGGCTTGCCAGTTTTCGTCAAAGCGAAGAGGTGTGGCAAATATTTGTGTCCCCGGTACTGCAGTCGCAATTCCAGATTGAACCGCAGGGTTTAAGTGACGTGCTTTTTGAGTGGTTCCGATTACGAGGGTTCCGCCCGGCTTACCTTCTTCTGCTTGAAGAGGGGCCGATGCGAAAGTTCCCGCAAGAAGCGTGGCGGCAAGCGCCATGACTCCAAATTTCTTCATCCCAGCCTCCTGTTAGAGTATGTAAAATAACTTTTTTATTAAGTTTATTTTTTTGCTGCATCGCAGAAAAAAGCTAATTCGTAACGGTTCTTTCGTAAAATATATTTTTAGTTGGTATATCCTCAAAAAAATTGAGGATTATATCTGTTCAGGGATTCAGGCCTAGCACTGCATTGTCAAAAGCACCCTCGTCCCTGAGGCGAATACAGATATCAATCACAACCTGGTCTGCTTTACTCAATACGGCGTCCACCCTGTGCAGAATACCAAATTCAACGGTTCGATAACCGGATGTAAGCGGAATCCGAACAAGATCTCCAACGGTGTATTGTTGCTTCTTTAAGGGTCTGAGATTGAAGATAGAATAACCGAGACCCGAGGCAACCATGCTGCGGACCATTTCTGCAGACTTGGAAGAATAGATTACCCGCGGTGTTAGGTTATCTTCGGCAAAAAGGCTAAACATGTAGTCTCGAGTTTGCTCCAGATCCAAAAGAACCATGGGTTCTTTGTGAACATCCTTGAGGCTGAGAACTGATCGATTTGCTAAAGGATGATCAAAAGGAACCACAATATGGGGGGGCGCCGTGAAGAGAGGTATAAAGGCGATATGATCACTTAACTCGGAAGCGAAACCAAGTCCGAGGTCAATCTCATTATGATCTATTCGTTTCAAGTTTATGTTGTTCTCTCCTTCCACGAAATGCATGGATACACCCGGATAGTTGGCCGCTACAGCCCGAGTAATAAGAGGAAGAAGAATAGGTGCAGCCGGGGTAAAACATCCCATGCGCAAGGAGCCTGCGATGGTATTCGCCTGATCACTGACAGCGTCCTCAAAGGCAATATGGGCTTTTAAGAGCTGTCGAGCGTGACCTAGAAACGCAGTCCCAAACTGGGTTGCGACAATACCCTTTGATGGAAGGCGCCGAAACAGGGTTCGATCAAGCTCCTGCTCGAGTGCGTCAATAGCGGCTGAAATTGATGATGGGGAAATATGAAGCTCTTTCGAGGCATTGGTAATGGATCGATGCCTTGCTGCAACGTCGATGTATTTCAATTGCTTGAGTGTATAGCGCATTGAATCCCCGTTTTTAATCTTCAAAATTTTTGAGGAATAAAAGCTAAATAAACTATTTTTCAGAGGTTAGACGCCCCTCTAAACTCTGTCCATCATAAAAATTGCGTAGTTTTTAACAGGGAAATGGGCGTCTCGATGCTTACCGTCTTTAAAGCCAAAAAAATAATTACAATGGATCCAAACTACCCGGCAGCAACACATGTTGCTGTGAAGGACGGCAAAATTCTGAGTGTCGGGAGCGCAGAAGATGTCCAAGGGTGGGGTGATTATACCCTTGACGAAACTTTTGCCGATAAAGTGATCATGCCGGGTATGGTCGAAGGCCATTGCCACCTTATGGCAGGAGCAATTTGGCAATTCACTTATGTGGGATATCAGGATCGAATTGACCCTGATGGACAGTTTTGGCCAGGCGTCAAAACAATAGAGGAAGTTCAGGAGCGCTTGAAAGAGGCTGATGCCAAGCTTGCCGAAGGTGAGCCGTTGGTTGCCTGGGGTTTTGATCCAATTTTCCTCGAAGGTCCCCGGATGACCAAGTCTGAACTGGATCTGGTGTCCACTAGTCGTCCTATGGCAGTCATTCATTCAAACTTTCATTTGATGACTGTAAATTCAGCCTCTCTGAAGCTTGCTAACTATGTTGCGGACATGGGAATTGACGGAATTGCTTTGGGGGCTGATGGCTCCCCAAGTGGTGAGCTGCAGGAAATGGCGGCCATGTTCCCGATCATGCGGCGCCTTAACATTAATCTTCGGGAACTGGGCCGCGCCTCCAAGAGCCTAAGATCCTTCGGGCAGGTCTGTATGCGCGCCGGCGTGACATCTGCCGCGGACCTGATCAACGATCTGCCCGATGAAGATGTGGCCGAAATGACAGAGGTGACGTCGGGTAGAGATTATCCTATCCGGCTGCATTCCATGCTTAACGCCATGTCCCAGTCAACCGAGGAGACACGGGAGCGGGCGCTGGAGCTGAGAGACAAAAGCACGGATAAATTAATCCTGGGTGGAGTCAAAATTGTGACCGATGGGTCTATTCAGGGGTTTACCGCCCGAATTCGCTGGCCTGGCCATTACAACGGCGCCCCAAACGGGATCTGGAACGTAGCGCCGAAACAGCTGCATGAACTGGTTGATTGCTTGAATGCGGCAGGTGTGCAAATGCATATTCATACCAACGGCGATGAGGCGATTGAAGTGGCCCTTGAGGCTTTGGAGGCGGCCAAAGTTAAGAATAACCGGCCAGATGTCCGTCATGTGTTGCAGCATTGTCAAATGGCGGATCGCGCTCATTTCCGAAAGATGAAGCGCTTAGGCGTCCTCGCCAACTTATTCTCAAACCATATCTATTACTTTGGAGACAAACATAGCACCATGACAATCGGGCCTGATCGGGCTCGGCGTATGGATGCGTGCCGAAGTGCTTCGGATATGGGGGTTCCTTATACCATTCATTCGGATGCACCGGTTACCCCAATGGCGCCTCTTTTTACAGCCTGGTGTGCGGTCAACCGAATTACCGAAAGTGGGAATATATTAGGAGAGTATGAAAAAATTTCCGTGCCAGAAGCCCTGTATGCGATTACACTGGGAGCTGCATACACATTGCAGATGGACCATCTAATCGGGTCTATCGAGATCGGGAAATGGGCGGATTTTGCTGTTTTGGAAGATGATCCCGAAACAGTGGACCCCATGAATTTAAAGGATATCAAGATATGGGGAACGGTATTGGGCGGCGAGAAGCATCAAATTCCATGAACAAAACCCGTGATCCGCTTCCCATGACAGTTTTGTCGGGTTTTTTAGGAAGTGGAAAAACTTCGCTGGTCAATAAGTTGCTTCACAGCGCACGGGGTAAACGCATCCTGGTGATGGTGAACGATTTTGGCGACATTTCCATCGATGAAGACCTGATTATGGCAGAGGAAGACGGAATGCTGTCCCTCGCCAATGGATGTGTCTGTTGTAGTATGGGAGCAGATCTCTACGAAGCGTTTGACAAAGCCCTTTCCATCTCGCCACCGCCAGATCACTTACTGATCGAAGCCAGCGGTGTGGCTGAACCCCACAAGATTGCAAATTTTGCAAGAGCAGAGCCTGACTTGAAGCTCAACGCGATTGTAACAATGGTGGATGCGGTTAATTTTTTGACCAATCTTGAGGATCCTCATGTTGGAGAGATCTTAATCCATCAGGTGAAGGCCGCAGATTTGCTACTGCTCAGTAAGTCCCAGTTGGCGACTGAAGATCAGCTTCGGGACCTTTCTGAGGTCGTGGAGCGGTTAGCTGCGACGACAGCCGTCGTGGATATCGCCGCCTATTCAGGGCTTGAGGAACTGGTTTTGGGGTCACCTATTCGGATCGATCCAACGCCTGCCAGTTCCTTTGCACATGATCATGACCATGAGGATATCTTCTGTTCCTGGTCTTGTCTGCTCGCGGGAGAGATTACCGCAGGCAATGTGAGATCCATTTTTCAGTCGCTCCCCTCCCAAATCCTTCGCGCTAAGGGTATTTTTGTGAACGCTGATGACGGCGAAACCTATGAAATGCATAGGGTGGGGCAACGGTTGGAGATCCAAAAAAGCATGGCCAATACTGATAACCCTGGTGTGGCAAGGTTTGTCATTATTGGGACGACCCAGCCGGAGTTCGATGGGATTGTTGCTCGCCTGGATGCAGCACTCAAAAATATCGCGATTTCCTCCCGAACAGTAGTTTGATTCTTCTCTAACGGCTTGTTCTGTCTAAAATCGGTTTGTGACAGTCGAGTCCATGAAATTTCAATCTACACATCTAGACAAGTTGCAACCTTATCGACCCCGTTCAGAGATTCTTAATAGAGTTGTCACCAAAGCATCACAGATGTGACGGGCTTGGCTCCTAAACTTTTCCAAACTTTGGAAAAGGGATGAGTGTCATGCCAGTTATCGAGGTCACTAACCTCTCGAAAACCTTTCAAAAGAGCAAACAGGCTCTGAAATCAGTGGATCTTGCCATTGAAGAAGGTGAAATGGTCGCTTTGATAGGGGCGTCCGGTTCTGGAAAGTCAACATTACTGAGACATTTGTCTGGCCTGATCTGTGCGGATCGCGATGATGGCAAGATTGTCATTTTTGACGAGATCATGCAGGAAAAAGGCCGGATCGGCAAAGGTGCCCGTTCTATTCGTGCCGATATCGGGGTGGTTTTCCAGCAGTTTAATCTGGTTACCCGCCTTACCGTCCTGACCAATGTCCTGATGGGGCTGCTTGGGCGTATTCCTTCTTGGCGCGGAACACTGGGCCTTTTTACCCGTGATGAAAAAATGAAGGCAATGCGGGCGCTGGAGCGTGTTGGCATTGCAGATCAGGCAGGTAAGCGTGCCTCCAATCTATCTGGTGGCCAGCAGCAGCGGGCGGCAATTGCCCGTGCGCTGACGCAAGGGGCAAGGGTTCTCCTCGCGGATGAGCCAATTGCTTCCCTTGATCCGGCCTCCTCCAAAAAAGTTATGACAACCCTGAGACGGATTAACGAAGAAGACAAAATTACCGTTGTCGTTTCTCTTCATCAAGTGGATTACGCGCTGGAATTTTGTCCACGGACGATTGCAATGCGCGATGGAGAAGTCGTTTTTGACGGCGCTTCCAGTCAGCTGACCCCGGAGTTCCTCAAAGAGCTCTATGGGGATGAGAGCATTGAGCTTCTTGCCCCGGAAATGCCGGCGGCAAAACCAAGAACGCCGGTTCTGGAAAAAGATCTGGCGCTGGTTCCAAGCTGAACCAGTCGAATACCCAAAACCCAAATACCCAAAAAACCTTAAGGAGACTATCTTATGATCCGTAAACTTATCGCATCTGCTGCGATCGCAACCAGCCTGATGGTGGGCGGTGTCGCAAAAGCTGAAATGACTTTCAAGCCACTGGAAGGTGACCCACAGGAGATCGTTTTCGGCATTATTTCTACTGAATCCACATCTAACCTGAAAGAGCAGTGGCTGCCACTAATGTCAGACATGGAAAAAACACTGGGTAAGAAGGTTAAAGCTTTCTTCGCACCTGATTATGCTGGTGTTATTGAAGCCATGCGGTTTGGTAAGGTTCACCTGGCATGGTTTGGTAACAAATCAGCGATTGAAGCTGTAGACCGGTCAGGCGGTGAAGTTTTTGTCCAGACATCCAAAGCAGACGGAAGTCAGGGATATTACTCTCACATCATCACCAACGTTGCGAACAAAGACATCAACAGCCTTAAAGATATCTTCAAGTGTGACAAGTCACTGAACTTTGGTATCGGTGATCCAAACTCAACATCCGGTTTCCTGGTTCCTAGCTACTATGTCTTTGCCCAGAACAATGTTGATCCAAAAGAATGCTTCAAAACTGTTCGCAATGCGAACCACGAAACAAACCTGATGGCAACTGCCAACAAACAGGTTGATGTGGCTGCAAATAACTCAGAGCAGATCGGTCGCTCTAAGCTTAAAGCGCCAGAAGCAGCAGCAAAAATCAAGGTTATCTGGACATCACCACTGATCCCATCTGATCCAATGGTCTACCGCAAAGATCTGTCCAAAGAGCTGAAATCCCAGATTAAAGCCTTCTTCCTTGGTTATGGCCGTATCGGTGATGTCGCTGGCGCCCGTAAAGTCCTGTCTGGTATTTCAGATGGTCAGGGTCTGTTTATGGAAAGCAACAACACTCAGCTTTACCCAGTTCGTCAGTTGGCTCTGTTCAAGAACAAGCTGAAAATCGAAAGCAATGCTGAAATTGGTGAAACTGATAAGAAACCAATGCTGGAAGCTATTAATAAGAAGTTGAGCGACCTGGCAATTCTGGCGTCTCACAAATAAGCCAATCAAACTGTCTTAGGCGTCCGGACATGATCCGGGCGCCTTTTTATAAAGCGGAGCTTTTGAGATGAGTAGCGTCGAGACATCCCCAACACCACCAACACTTGAACTTCCTACCCGCGATCTGAAACGGTCTGTCGGGTCTTTGATCATGTGGGCAACCATCGCAATCTTGCTGATGATCTCCTGGGAAGGGGCAGACATGCGCCCTGGTGACCTGGTCAGCAACTCTGAAAATATGGTCGAGTTTGCCAGAGGCTTTTTCCCACCTAATTTCCTCGAATGGAAAATGTATGTGCGGGAAATGTGGGTCACAATCCAGATTGCGCTGTGGGGAACAGCCCTTTCGATTGTCTGTTCCATTCCGCTAGGGATTTTGTGTTCTGAAAATATTGTGCCGGTTTGGATTTATCAGCCGGTTCGCCGGGTAATGGATGCCTTTCGCGCGATCAATGAAATGGTTTTCGCAATGCTGTTTGTGGTTGCCGTTGGGCTCGGGCCGTTTGCGGGTGTGCTTGCCCTCTGGATCCACACAACAGGTGTTTTGGCGAAGTTATTCTCTGAGGCGGTTGAGGCGATTGATCCGCAGCCCGTCGAAGGGATTCGCGCAACAGGCGCCAACGCGTTGCAGGAAGTGATCTTTGGGGTCATCCCGCAGGTGCTGCCACTTTGGATCTCCTATTCCCTTTACCGATTTGAGAGCAACGTCCGGTCAGCAACAGTCCTTGGTATTGTTGGCGCTGGCGGCGTTGGCATGGTGCTGTGGGAATATATCCGGGGCTTTTATTACGCCGAAACGGCTGCTGTGATGATCATCGTGATTATCAGTGTCAGTTTGCTGGATATGGCATCCCAACGCCTTCGGAAATTGGTGACTTGAGGTTTAAGATGATCGCAGAGCAAGTATCCCATCCGATAAAACGTCTTTCTGAGCAACCAACGTTTGATCCAAGTGCAGAGGTTCATTCCTCTTTCTTTGGGAAATGGACAGAGGTCGGTGCCAGAACTAAGGTTATCGAAACCACAATGGATGACTATTCCTATGTGGTGAATGACTCTGACATCATCTATTCCGAGATTGGAAAATTCGTTAATATCGCGGCCCACACCCGGCTGAACCCGGGTCAGCATCCGATGGAACGGGCCAGCATGCACCATTTTCAGTATCGCTCCGCCGCATATGGAATGGGGCCTGATGATGATGATTTTTTCGATTGGCGGCGCTCTTCGCGTGTGACGGTTGGGCATGACGTCTGGATTGGCCATGGTGTGGTTGTTCAGGGCGGTGTTACAATCGGAACCGGGGCTGTCGTCGGCTCTTGTGCCGTTGTCACAAAAGATGTCCCTGAATATGCCATTATGACCGGGCTACCAGCAACCAAGCTGAGAGATCGGTTTGAGAAACCCTTGCAGGCGGCTCTGAAGCGGGTGGCCTGGTGGGATTGGAGCCATGAGCAATTAACCGAGCGACTAACCGATTTTCGATCAATGGATGTGCGGGAGTTTTGTTTAAAATACGATCCGGAATAGGGTGCTGATATGACGGATTTTGAAAGATATGCCCTCTATTACGCGCCAGAACGAGGCAGTTTGCTCGCGCGGCTTGGCAATGGGTGGCTGGGGCGTGATCCGGAAACGGGTGAATGTCTGGAGACACCACATTCTGTTGAGATTTCTGAAGAAGAGTTCAAAAACTATATAGTCAGTCCAAAGCGGTACGGGTTTCACGGAACCTTAAAAGCCCCATTTCGGCTAAAGCCGGGGGTATCGCAAGCAGATTTAGAAACTGTGCTGGAGCGATTTGCAACGTCAACCGGACCGGTTACGACAGCTCCCCTAAAACTCCGGCAATTCAAGAATTTTACTGCCCTGGTTCCGGGGGAGGTTTCAGAAGATCTTTCCGCGCTCGCGTTTTATTGTGTGAAGGAACTTGAACCGTTTCGCGCACCTTTAGCATCCTATGAGTTGGAGCGCCGCCGTCAGGTAGATCTGTCGCCCCGGCAGGAACAGCATCTGCAGGATTGGGGATATCCTTACGTGCTGGATGAATTTCGGTTTCATCTGACCCTAACGGGAGAGGTGCCGGAACGGAAACAGCCTGCGATGGAAAACTTGGTAGCGAAATGGTTCGCCGCTATTTTGCAGGACCCTTTTGTAATTAGGGAAGTTTGCCTGTTTGGAGATCCGGGTGGGGGATTGCCATTTAAGCTGGTTCAGCGTTATGGGCTTCAGGGTGCGGCCGTCCCGTCCCGATCGTCAATGCCAGATACTTTAACTGGCTGATAGCCTGATCAAGTGGGCCGCTGTTATCTATTGTAACGATATCAGAGCCTTTTAACGCGAAGGCTTTGTTCCGCTCAATCCGTTTTTCAATGTCAGCTTCTG